>JACNJZ010000145.1 GCA_014382295.1 Candidatus Desulfobia pelagia
TTAACTTTGATCTGGATAAAGAGGACGCTCCCCTTCTGATAAACCTAGCCTCAAACGAATACTTCAAAGCAATTAAGCCCCGAAAGCTGCACGCGGCAGTCCTTAATATCAACTTTAAAGAAATCAAGAACGGCAAAGCCAAAACCATAGCGATTTTTGCCAAACAGGCACGGGGAATGATGACTGAGTATATTCTGAAAAATAAAATTGAGGATACAGACGAGATTAAGAAATTTACTACAGAAGGATATTCATATTCCCCGGCTGACTCTGATGACAAACAGTGGACATTCTGTCGCCGGCAACCACCTTCGAAATAAATGTGTATCCATTTCATCTTTCTTCATTGTTACTCTCTGCGCCGTTGAGCCTGGCTTCAAATACCTATTCCCTGAAACTGCCATTTTTCAAGAAATACGATGTCTGTCGGGCGCAGACGGATGAAAAAACTAATCCAAGATGAGTGGAGCGAACAAGAAAAACATCTTTGACACCCGACACTCTGATTTCATCCAAAGTCACAAGGCCGTCACCGGGATGCCTCCAGCCGCCGAAAAGAAGCCCGGCTCCAAGATTCAAAGTTCCACCGACCACACCGACTTCATATCCCTGAGGCCACATTTTACACTCCAGGAGCAAGTCGCGCAGCTTTCGGCCGATCAGCATTTCCCCCAATCGGCTCCCGCCCAGAATACCTGCCACCCTGCTGCCTGCCAGAGGACTGCCAAGAAGCACAGCCCGACCCTTCCAGCCTAATCTGTGGCTGGCCAGCATCCTGTTCAGAACAATTCCGCCAAGACTATGACAGACAAAATGAACCGTGCTTTCTCCAAGTGCCTCTACAAACTGGAAGAGCTCCCCGGCACTTTTATCAAGGTCATCTTTCATGGATCTATATGAAAAACGACAGGTTCGAAATCCATCCTTCTGAAGACGCTTTTCAAGGAGTGCCATTTCGAGTCCCGTCATCCACAAACCATGGATGAGGACCACCATATCATCTCCCTGACCTTTCATTTTAATTGAACGTTTTCAATTGCACGTTGCCGGTTGTCGGAATTAAACAAAACAGAGTAACTCTATGGACACCAGTAGACATCCACCGGGACTTCTTCCTGCCTCAGGATAAATCGTATAGGCATCTCTTCCGATGGGCCTGCATGTTCCGCCTGAGCATACACTTCTCTTTTCTTATTTCCCGTGATATGCACAACAATCTGCAACGAGTCAAGAAGAGTAGGAAGGGTCAATGTCATCCGTTCATGGGGGGCTGGAGAAGGCACAATGCAGATACACGTTTTCCCTGCATCTCTGTCCACAGCATCAGCAAGGTTGACAGATCCCGGGAACAACGACGCAGTATGACCATCATTCCCCATACCAAGGACCAGCACATCAAAAGGCCTGGGAACAGACTGCAGACGTTCTGAACACTCCTTCTCTGCAGCTCTTGCCGACACATCCGAAGTCTTCATACCAACGAAAACTGCCTGGGCAGCCTTATTTCTCAAAAGGTAAGTCCGGACAAGGTGTTCATTTGACTGTTCTTCCGCAACATCTACCCAGCGCTCATCAACCAGGGTTATCACCACCCTCTCCCATTGCAGATCAATGCAGGATAAAGCCTGAAATAAAGGAACGGGGGTGGATCCTCCGGAAACGGCGAGGCTTGCCCGTCCCCGTTTTGCAATGCCTTCGGCAAGAAGCTGACTTACCCTGCTCGCCAGTTTGCTGACAAGCTCCTCAGAATTCTCAAACTCAAGAAAACATGGCCGGGAATATTTTTTCACATTGTCGTTCATGGATTGTTTAGGTCAGAAAGCTCCTTAAAAAAAGGAGGAGCCAATATCCTCACCCAGTTTTCGCAGCGCGGCAACGGCTTCCGGATCTTTTTCAAAATCATTAATACCAATACTCTCCGGAGTAGCCTCTTTGCCGAATATCATTTTAATCCCTGACATCTGACATTGCCCTTCCTGGCCGCATTTCACACAGGGGACATTTCCGAGGATGGTCACGCCACCGATGAAATTCATACCTTCTTCCATCATATAATACTTAATGGCGTTGATTCCATTTTCACCGGCAGGAGGCAATTGAGTATTTCCAGAGGGGACAGCAGAAGTGATTATCGCGCCTCCTGGCTTGCCAGCCATAAGGCCATGACGGTGTCGCAGGGGATACAACCGTTCCATGTAGGCCTTGGTTCTGCTGTCCAAAGTAGAGTATGGGGTAAACCCGGCAATGATCAACGCATCTGCCTTAAAGGTTTTTTCAGCCAGCATAATGCCATCATCATCTTTCTGTATACACTTATTACCTTTGATACACCCCAGGCAGGCATTGCATGGCCGAACATCATAATCACATAATTTTATAAATTCTGACTTCATCCCTGTTGAGGCCAGGGCAATTTTAAGGGCACGGTCTGTATTGCTGTTTTGTATGGGCGACCCTGAAACACCAAGCACTTTCATAACTCTCTCCATATGGCACTAAATACCACTATCAAAATATCAATTTTTAATTTTCCTTACAGACAAGTAACTTTCATAAGCCTCTACGACCTTTTCAGATTCACCTTCCAATTGTGAGACTCCCTCTTCAATCCAAACTGCTCTATTACAGAAAGTCTTCACAGTGTTGGCATCATGAGAAACCAAAACAATCGTCTGATCAGATTTCAACTTCTCACACATAACCGCAATAGATTTTTCACGAAAATCGATATCCCCAACGGCAAGAACTTCATCAATGAGAAGTACATCCGGGCACATCTCAATAGCTACAGAAAATCCTAACCTGGCACTCATCCCAGAAGAATATGACTTAACAGGCTTCTCTATAAATGACCCTAATTCAGAAAACTCAATGATCTTATGCAAGTTTGCTTCAACTTCATGTCGTCGAAATCCAAGAAGCATTCCACTCAAAATGGCATTTACACGGCCAGAAAGTTCAGGATCAAAACCAACCTGGAGTGCAAGTAAAGCTGTTGTTGCTTTGTTATTAACAATTCTCCCTTTATCCGGAAGAATTATTCCCCCCAAAAGACGTAAAAGAGTTGTCTTCCCCGCTCCATTTCGACCAATGACACCAAATGAATCCCCTCTATTTATACTAAAGGACACATCCTTAAGAGCCTCAATCCGCTCATGACGAAAAAGCGATTTTCTCGTATTAAAATATACCCCTAAATTCTGAACAGTAATCAACGTTTCAGTGCTCACAGCACAACCCTGGGATAGACATGGTCCAACTTACGCAAAACCAGAATCATTATTAATATTACAGTTAAAGAACCACCTACTATAAAAAAAAGATCCTGCCAATCAGGCCATTTATTATACAAGAGGATACCTCTATAGCTTGCTAAAAGGCTAGCCATAGGGTTCAAATAGAAAAGCCTATGATAACTTGTTGGGATCATATCCGAACTATAGAATATGCCTGAGCCAAACATCAGCATTTGCAAACATGCCCTTACCAAATAACTCAAATCAGGTAAAAAGGGGATAACAGCCGCCACAATATAAGAACAGGCAGATATCAATAAAATTTCAGTTATCAACAAAGAAGGCAAAGCGAACCAATACGGAGAAGGAGATACGCCATAGATAATCAGGAAAAATAACAATAGAATAATCACGACCATTTGCTTTACCACATCTTGAAATATAACAATAGTTGGAAGGATTATTTTAGGAAGATGCACCTGCATCATGAGTCCTTTGCCTTGAACAATACTCATCATGCTGTTGCTGATAGTCTTATTAAACCAAAGCCAAGGAATGAGTCCAGTCAATAAAAAAGCAACAAAGTCTTCTGTCCCCTGTTGCAGTAGAAATCCAAACACCAGATAAAAAACAAACATATGGAGAATGGGTTCGAAAATCCACCAGAGATAGCTAAGATAATTACAAGCGGCTTCAGCCTGCAGATTAGCTTTAACTTTTACTAATATAAGTTGTGAAAAATGAAATATGGTAGACATTACTTTTATAAAATTTCGTGGAGGAGTAAAATTGAAATGAAAAACATTATAACAAAAAGAATACATTACAAGGAATAAGCTATATAAATGTTAGAATACAAATAGCCACCAATTACCCATGACAAGATCAGGATATTATTATACCCCCGCCTCCTAAATTAGTCGACAAATCAACTTTTTTTGACACCAACTCACAGGGCAGGGTCATTTAACCCAGAAACAACATGTCTCCCCTCAGTGCAAAAGGGTCATTTGCCCCACAATAGCACCCCTAACCTCCTATTTGGGCAGCATCAAAGACAATTCTCTCACTCCTTAGGGCAAAATAAGTAAACACCAAAATATTTACTACTCCAAATTCTATCTCTAACTCACAACAAAGCGAATTAATCTTTATAAAAACAAAGAGAAAACAAACCCACTATTTATCTTTCATTTATTATTCTAGACAGATACCATAACTCTCCCCTCTTGAACAAGGCCCCCAGCCCTTCAAATCAAAATCCCTTTATCTTGGTCCACATATTGCAATCACAATATTAAAAGAACAGCTTTTTTTATCTTCAAAGAAGTAATAATAAAAATTTACGAACTAAAAAGAGATATAAAGCCTCTAAGAAAATATATTAACCACAAATAAGGAAAATGACTCCCAATGAAAACTCAAATACGAACTTTAAAAAAAGTCCTTCTCTTTCTGTCAGCTTTGCTAATTTTTATAGGCTTACATTGCCAAGCTTATGCTGCAGGGTCAGTAACACTCACTGGAGCAGTTGATTGCATTGTTCCCATTGGCAGCTCAACTGGCTGTGACGGTGAAGCTTTAACCACGGGAGTCACCACCAGCTCTCCAGTCACCCTTGAATTAAGCTGGTCTGTAGACGTTCCCTCAAGTGGGTCAACCTTTAGGGTCTTTAACATTGACACAACAACTTATGGCAATGAAATGACTCTTACCATTGGTGATGTAACAATTACAGAACAAGACATTGAAGATTCCAGTTATGATGACCCCATAGCATACTTCACTGATGGAGTTTTAGTGCGTTTTGAACTCGATTGGTTTCCAAACTCATTACCCGGCTACCCAAGCAACGATTGGATTATATCTGCCTCTGGTAATGCTGGAACAGGTGACACAAATATTCAATTTCTCCTTCAAGAGCAAGTATCAACAGGAGACTGGTTTTCAGGATATATTAACTTTCCTGCTACTGAAGCCGTTCCTTACGATATAAACGGCGATGGCATGAGCGATATAGTAATCAGGAATAGCGCTGGTACTACATGGAAATACCTTATGAATGGCTCCACCATAGATTCTATAGCCTATATTGCAGACATAAGTCCAGCATTTGACATTAGAGGCGTTTCTGATTTAACAGGAGATAAAAAAGCAGACCTCGTCCTTAAAAGTGATACGCTTGAAATGATCTGGTTCGTAGATGGAGAGACATCAACGAGCTCCTTGATGGCAATGGGGCTACCAACTGAGTGGCCAGTAGTTGCTGTGGCAGACTTTGATGGTGACAACACAAATGACATCCTCATTCAAAATACGACGTCAGGTGTATTATGGATGTATAGAGTAGTAAACGGCGCTATTGTTGGCAACGGTAATTTTGTAGGCGGACTCGAGGCTGGATATAATGTAGTTGGGGCTGGTGACATAAACGGCGACGGTATGAGCGATATAGTAATCAGAAATAGCGCTGGGACTACATGGAAATACCTCATGAATGGTCCTACCATAGATTCTATAGCCTATATTGGAGACATAAGCCCAGTATTTGATATCGTAGGAATTGCTGATTTAACAGGAGATCAAAAAGCAGATCTCGTCCTTAAAAGTGATACGCTTGAAATGATCTGGCTCGTAGATGGAGAGACATCAACGAGCTCCTTGATGGCAATGGGATTACCAACTGAGTGGCCAGTAGCTGCTGTGGCAGACTTTGACGGCGACAACACAAATGACATCCTCATTCAAAATACGACGTCAGGTGTATTATGGATGT
>JACNJZ010000060.1:0-26718 GCA_014382295.1 Candidatus Desulfobia pelagia
TCCAAGCATCCACCATTACGTTTCATTACGGCATACTCCCGCTGGGCAGCAGTATAGGCGCGCATCACGTCGATAGTATGCAGTTCGTTTCTGCCAATTCGCCGGTTAAGGATTTCCTCATTACCAGCCGAGGTGTCAAAGAGCCAGACATCCCCCTGACGAACGATAGGAATGGGAAAGGGATACTCTTTGCTGCCAACGAGAAGTACCGCGTGACCTTCGCCTTCCCCCTCGAAACTGTTCTTTTCTTCATAGGCTCTGAGGAAACGGGCTCTGCCGTTCTGATCCGCGACCATGTCTCCGGAAGATATGAGATCTTCCGAGTCGGATCCTAAGAGAACAAGAAGCTTGGCATCGTTGTTATCTTTCACCGCAGCTACCAGGGCGGACACAGCCTGCTGCGGTGAAGAGAATTCATTCTGTCCTGCCAGGTCACCGGCCATAGCGGGGGCAACAGCCAGGAGGACCATAGCGACGAGCGTTGCCATTACACCGGGGAACAACCTCAACATCCTGTATTTATATGCTTTCCGTACCATCATCTGCGTCCCTCTCTGTATGAATGGAATCATAGCTGAATTCTCCGGATCATCGCCTGCTGCGACCCCAGTCATTGCGTCCGCCCCTGTCGTCATCGTCTGAATGACCTCCACGACCACGGGGGGCAGCAGCCCGGCCTTGCCGGCTGGCACGGCCTCGCTCGCTTGACTGGTATTCCTTCCCACCGCTGTCAACCCGGTTGAAAACACTTTCTCGACTTTGAGTTCTATCCTTCTGAACGGTTTTGCCGCCGTCAACCGGCTCCCGCACCCTCTTTTCCTGGTCGAGTCGTTCACGCATCTGCTGATCGCGTTCAACACGTTCCTGTTCCTGCCGGCCGCGCTCTCCCTTTGCCCTCTCCTTATTTTCCCGTTCAACCCGTTGCCGTTCCTTCTTGTCACGATCTGCCTGTTTACGCATCTGTTTTTCACGATCAGAACGTTCGCGATCAAGTCGAGCACTATCATCTCCCCGCCTATCCGGGGCATTTCTAGTCCGATCATCAAGACGCCGAACCCTATCATTATCACGATCTCTCCTTTCAGGAAAACCGCGGGTATCAGACCGAAACTCCCTTGAGCGATGAGGATACTGCCCATATTTCCGGGCGGTATACTTATCGCGGAAAGCCACTCCCCGCCGATGTATGGGGGCATGATCCCAACGGCCAGGATATGCCCTCCAGCGGTCGTGTCTGACATATCTTGGCCGTTTATGTACATCTATATAAATATATTGGTTGTGCCAGTCGAAATAACTCCAGGTGCCAAAAGAAAACCCGAAGTAAAAACCGGGCCAGTATGAGATACCTATCCCCACACTTACCCCAGGAGGCCCCCAGTAATAAGGGCGATAAGCAGGATACCACCACGACCCATAGATAGAGAACGGATCATAATACGGCACATAGATGACCCTGGGATCTGCCGGTTCAATAATGATCGTCTCCCTTTCAACAATAACCTTCTGTTTGGAAGTGGAGGCAAGGTTTCCCTGGGCATAGGCCTCGGCCCGCAGTTCCTGAACCATGCCCATGACCTCAGCCTCCTGGGCAAGAAAAGCATTGCCAAGGCTGGTTGTCTCGGAAACCCGTTCACTCATAAGGGCCAGAATTGACGGGAAATAACAGATTGCCTTGATGCTGGGCTCCCAGTCCTTGTCCAAGAGCGCGGCATCAAGAGCCTCGTCCTTCAATTGCGGATTCCTCCGGACCCAGCGATCGGCCTCTATCACTTCAATGGGATAGGTTGCTGCCATCAGAATCTGGGACAAAAGCGCATCCGGATAAAGGGCGATGGGCGCCAACATCTGGGCGAGTTCCTCCCTGCTGTAGTTATCAGAAAACTCCACATCGCTGTCTTGGGCATGAACCTGCGGCGGGGCCAGGGAAAGGATGGCAACAAAGAAAGGAAGAACGAACAGTCCAAGAGCCAGATGGAAGATGGTAACTGCCTTCATAATACCTCCTAATAAGCCGAAGCAGCGCGGTACGATTCAAGCGCACCGGCTTGCGGCTGTGACAGGGAAATATGCACACAATACATTTAATTTGTCATATGACCTATACGTATAAGCATAAAACATTCCCTACGCAAAAAAATAATTGATCCAGAAACTCTTTCGTTTCAGCCAGATTCAGAGGGCAGGGAAGACTATCCCCATCAAACCCAAAAGACATCACAGGGGCACTGAGACATGGTCATTCTTATTTCTACACATGCTGAGATGAAGCATCTTCACTATGCACTGTTCCGGCAATTGCGATACCGGCGAAGAGGATGACTATGTCTTTTATCAAATATTGACCTTCTGGACTGGGAACAAAAGGAATATGAACAAAACAGACCTCAGGAAGCATAAAAAAAGCCAGAACAGTCCCTGGAATTCGAATAAACTGTAATATGATTGAGAACTTGACCAGAGGTCTATAGATGAGGCAGAAGCCGATGGCGACTTCCCACCACCCTAAAAGCGGAAGGACAACTTCCGGAGGGAAAAAATATATTGTATGAGCAAGCAGTGAAGTAGTTGTCTTTTCTCCAAATGGCTTAAGAAGTCCGAACCAGACAAAAATGACACCTAATGAAAGGCGATGGACCTTGTGGCCGTGTCGATGAAAAGCACCAAATATTATTTGACTCATACTGCGATCTGATACCATAAATGAACTATATTCCTAAACGGCAAGAATGAAAACACTTAAAAACACCTAGCCAATTACAAGATCAACCCTTCAATAAAAACTCATAGCGGGAAATACCCCTACCCCACGCAATATCACCATATCCCCCAACCCTGCGAAAAAGCCATCGGCTCCCGGACAGCACGACGCAAAGATAACATCCTGATTTTAAAGAAAATATATTTTAATTATTTCCTGCCTGGCTTGGTCTCGATATTGCAATGCTCTTTTTTATACCTTGATCAACAGGAAATAAAAAAATGACCACTTTTGAAGAACGCAGAGAATATAAAAGAGTGAAACCTCCAAGGGAAATGAATTCTTTTTCCCAGAACCAGCTTAGCGAGGTTATAGACATAAGTGCCACCGGCCTCAGGCTAAAAGGCTCATTTGTCGAAAACCAGTCTGAAGAATACTCCCTCAAACTGTTCACCACCGACTTCCAGTTTCTGCTCACTGATATTCCCGCAAAAGTAGTGTGGGAAAAGAAACATGGCCTGTACCTGAACCACATCAAAGAAATAGGGGTGAGATTTGAAGGCCTGTCTGAAGAACAGCAGGAACAAATAAACTTACTTCTATCGCCTCAATTATTCTGGCAATCCCAATGTTCTTCTTCCTGGAATACAAAAACAGGCAGCGCCAGAGATTTCTGATGCTTTAACACTCAAAAAAACAAACGAGAGGGATAAACCGCCTGACATACTATCCCTCAACCCAGGGCCGGAGATCACCATCTCCGGCCCTGGAAAAACATTATTTTTTCAAAATCCCTTCTGGCATCATATGGCGATATTCGAAAAAAACTATTAGAATAGATCGATAGTAAAAGCCATTCGTGACAACTGCCTGACTCACCTCCAACACATGGCGCAACAAGACCGTAAGCACTGTGATTACTTTCCCATACCAAGTCATCAGAAGACCGCGAAGAAAAACTGCGGCCATCACAGTCAAACATGACAATACAGTCACAGTTGTTGTCCCTGCATGTCTGTCAGAAAATCAGATCGTGGAACTGGTTGTCCAGAAGAAATCGTGGATACAAAAAAAACTGTATTTCAACGACCATTTCAGGACACACCAGAAACTGAACGAATATATATCCGGCGAATTCTTTTCTTATCTCGGGGAAAAATACTGCCTTGAAGTGCTCCGGGGGAATGCGGAACTGGTCTCAATCAACAGGGGAAAATTAATTGTCCATGTTTGTGATACTACTCCTGCAGAAAAAACACAAAATGCCGTCTATCAACAATTGTTACACTGGTATCAGGATCAAGCCCGGCAATATCTTCTGGAGAAAACCAGACACTATGAACAGACTCTCGGCTTCCAGCCCGCACATATCGGAGTAAAAACCTACAAAAGACGCTGGGGGTCATGTTCAAGCAGAGGTGTGGTCAATTTCAACTGGAAAATTATCATGGCTCCCCCCGCTGTCATTGACTATCTCATCATCCATGAACTATGTCACCTGCAACATCTCAACCATTCAAAAACATACTGGAATCTTGTCGAAAAGATACTGCCCGACTACAGGGAACATAAAAACTGGTTAAAGGTCTACGGCTTCAGCCTGGAATTATGATCTGAAAGAAAACACACACCCGTCAGACTCTCCTTTCCCGCGCCTCTCCTTCGTTTTCCCTGGCTGGCTACCCCCAAATATCATTAATAGCATTTGCGTTTCGATAACCAATTCCTGCATAATAAAACTATACTTCTCGAAATTTACCTGTCTTTAATTCTATTGCCATGTTCAAAAAAGAAAACACTCATCGCATACTTAATGCATGGAAACGACTGCTTATCGCCTATCTGCTTTCCTTTGCTGCAAGTACACTCATCGCACATATTCTGGTACAGTTTCTCGATATTAACCCGGAAACGATCTTTGAGATATCCACCAAGCGCCTTTCCTATGCTATTCCTCTTTTTGATGCAGGCTCAAAAATGGGCATCGACAGCGGGATCCTGCTGTTCGTCTGGAACGCAGCAGGAGCTTTAGCAACCATTTCTTTTATATATACGGTTGCGTTGCTCAATCCGCACAAGGTCGACTTCTTTCCGCAGGGGATACGGAAACTTTTTTGCGGAAAAACGAAGATGAAACTCTTATGCTTCCTGCCTGGATGTCTTAAAATTGAAGAGGAAGCTATGCGCCGGGCCTATGTCTGGCTTATGGTCCCGCTTCTGGGCATGATTCTCCTCGGCATAGAAAGCGGGCTGTCTGCATCAACAGCATCATACATCTTCGACTCCTACACCATAGGATTTATCTCCATGCTGCCCCATGGAATCATCGAGATTCCAACAATTTCGCTGGCGGGAGCAGTGACCTTTTCAGCCCACCTGCTGCTCAAGGAAAAAGTGAAATCCAACATGACCGCTGAAATCTTTTCAAAAATCGAAACCTACAGAAAAAACATTCCCATTCAAGCCATTGCCTTTTCCGTAATATTCTGCCTGTTCATTGCCGGACTTGTTGAAGCCCACATTACCCAAAAAATAATTTCGAACCTTGCGCAATAAAAATCTGTCTTACAAACATAGGCAGATTCTCAGTTAAGCCAAAATGTTCTAAATAACCCCAGATAAAAATATGCAATTTGACCCTTTCCAGTATCGCTTGTGCCGCAATATCAGGAATGAATTATCTGAAAGTCTGATGGAAGCAATAAAGCAAAAAGACCTTGCGCCTTCTTCTGCTGTTGTAAAGAAATACGACCCCAAAGGCACCGAGCATTGCATCTCAAGCTACCTGCACGCCAGAATACGCAGATATTCAAATATTATCAAAGAGATACAATCATCAAACATCCCTTCGGATGATACCTATGTCATCACACTGCTGTTATGGAATCAGGAGTTGTTTTTTGAGGTCCATGAATGGCTGGAGCCAAGATGGCTGAAAGCGACAGGAACGGAAAAAAATATTCTACAGGCTCTGATCCGTGCAGCAGGAACATATATCCTTCTGGAATATGACAGAACAGCTGGGGCAGAAAAAATGGCAGCAAAAGCGGCAGCAACTCTTTTTGAGCATAAAGAGAGCATTCCCCCTCTTTTTGATATCGAACTGTTAATCTCCAGGTTGCAAGCCCTGGACCCAGTTGCCCCTAAATTTAAAACAGCTGGATTAATATAAATATAACGGCAGGTACTTTTATCCGTTGAGTTACTTGTTTCCCCTTTCAGCAACTGCAATCTCCCGCATACGAAACTTCTGAATTTTTCCTGTGACAGTCATAGGGAACTCACTCACAAAGCGGATATAGTGCGGCACCTTGAAATGGGCCATTTTATCCCGGCAAAACTCCCTGATAGTGTCTTCCGTTACATTGTCCTGATGCCTGAGCCTGATCCAGGCCATGATTTCCTCACCATAATAATCGTCCGGCACTCCAAACACTGCAGCTTCAACAACGTCCGGATGCGTTATCAGGACTTCTTCGATCTCGCGGGGATAGATGTTTTCACCTCCCCGTATGATCATCTCCTTCAAACGCCCTGTTATTTGAACGTAGCCTTCACTGTCCATCCTGCCAAGATCCCCGGAATAGAGCCAGCCTTCTTCGTCAACAGCCTTGACAGTGGCCTCAGGATCCCCATAATATCCCTGCATGATATGATATCCCCTGAAACATATTTCCCCGACCTCTCCCACAGGAACCGTCGCACCATCTGCCACATTGACTATCTTTACTTCCTGGTGAGGAAGATTGCGGCCAACTGTTGTGATTCTTCGTTCGATACTGTCTTCGCGGGTTGTGAGATGAGTGATGGGCGAGGCCTCGGTTTCTCCGTAGCCAATCAATATATCGCGGCAATGCATTTCTTCAATAATGCGGGTCATGAGGGAAGGAGGGCATGGCGCGCCGGCCATGATACCCGTCCGTAGACTTGACATATCATACCTGTTAAAATCATGGTGTTCGAGTTCGGCAATAAACATGGTGGGTACACCGTGAATGGCTGTACATTTTTCCTGATCAACGGCCTGCAGCACCTGTCCGGCATCAAAATGCTCGCAGGGGATGACAATACATGCCCCCACCGACAGGCAAAGTAGGTTTGCCAGCACCATCCCGAAGCAGTGATAAAACGGAACAGAAACGCAGAGGCGGTCCTTTTGGCCAAAATGCATGGCCTGGGCAGTAAAAAAGGCATTATTGAGGATATTGCGATGGCTCAAAACCACAGCTTTCGGGAAACCGGTGGTTCCGGAGGTGTATTGGATATTGATGGGGTCATGGCATTGTAAAGATGCCGTTACTGACTCAAGAGCACTTTGCAGGAGGGCTTCACCGGACGCAATCACCTCCTTCCAGACAGTGAAGCCGGGAAAAGGTTTCAGGGTTTCGGCAGGCGAACGGGGATCATAGAGGACAACACGCTGTAAAAAAGGAAATTCTGTGGATGTGATCTGTCCGGAAGATTTTTTCAGCTCCGTCACCACCTCAGCGAGCGTTGCCACATAATTACTGACGCGGAAGCCCGGAATGACGAAAAGGGCCTGCACCTCCGATTTCCGGAGGGCATATGCTAGCTCAGCAGGCTTGTAGGCGGGGTTGATATTTACAAGCACCGCCCCGATGCGGGCGGTGGCCATTTGCAGCAAGAGCCATTCAATATTGTTGGTGGACCAGATGCCTATTCGATTGCCCCTGCCAAAACCAAGCCCCATAAGGCCCTTGGCGAGACGATCAATTTCCTCTGACAGCTGCCCATAAGTTAATCGGCGATTCTGGGGGAGAGAAACAACCGCTTCCCGCTGAGAGTATTTTTTCTCAATTGATTGAAAATGAGCAGGAATTGTTGTTTCGAGAAGAGGGGGAGTCCCTTTTCTGCATAAATAACTCTCCTGATTCAGACTCATCAATGCATCTCCATTTTGTTACAGATTACACATCATACACCTGGGGCTCCCTCAAAACAGACCCCACCTCTTATACCCCATGGCCTTCTTGACTCTCTGGACAGCAAAGGCTACTGCTGCATCCCGGGGCAGTACCTTTTCCTGGCTGGATTTCTCAAGAACAAGGGAGCTGTTTGCGCGCAACTTTTCTTCAATGGCAACGAAAGCCTCTTTCTCACATTTTCCCTGATACTCGGTTGCCGCGCAAATGACTCCGCCGGCATTGGCTATAAAGTCAGGGATACAGAGAATGCCTTTTTCGTGGAGATATTTCTCAGCTCCATAGGTAATGGGAATATTAGCCCCTTCAACCACAAGCCTTGTCTTCAACCGCTGCATATTCTTTTCGGTGATAATGTCAGGGCGCGCCGCAGGCACCCAGACATCACATTCCACATCTATAATTTTTTCCGCCTCAAGAACTTTTCCGGATTTACTCTCTATGACCGACTTCCCTTCTTTTTTGAGTTCAAGCAACTCAGCAATATCAAGGCCATTTTCATTATAAATGGTGCCCTTACTATCAGCGGTTGCAACGAGAACAACTCCCTTCTCTTTCAGAAACCGCGCGGTATTTTTTCCCACAGCGCCAAAACCCTGAACAACAAGCCTGGCCCCATCCAGCTCCATGCCTATATGTTTTGCGGCAATTTCCGTCACATGACTCAGCCCCCACCCGGTGGCTCCGACCTGGTCTAGAGGAATACCACCGATCTCACAGGGCAAGCCAACAACACGGCCTATCTCATCCTTTACCCAGGCCATGCATTCTTCATCCGTTCCCATATCCGGAGCAAAGATATACTGCTCGGCTTCCCGCAAGGCACAGGCCATACCGCGAATAAGCTGCTCCTTTTTATCCAACGGCATCTTGGGATCCCCATAAAGAACAGCTTTTCCCCCGCCATGATTCAGTCCGGCAGCAGCATTTTTCAGCGTCATGGCCCTGGCCAGCCGCGCACACTCAACAGTGCTCACATCAGCAGCCATTCGTACGCCTCCCACCGAGGGTCCCAGGGCAACATTATCTATGACAAGTGTCGCTTTCAGCCCGATGGACGGCTCCTGGACATGAATGACCTTGAGTGGCCCGAGTTCATCGCCCTGTGAAAAAACATCCTCCATAATACACTCCCTCCAATGTTGCTGAAATCGCAAAAAGTCGTAATTTGAATTATCGCCACCAATAATATCAAGTAGTTAAAAAAGATTCACGCGGCGTATGAGCGCTTTTCGAAGTCTGGGCTTATCTGCGAATACGTCACTGTTTATTATGCGTTACACTGCCTAAACGGGCGCTCAGCCCTATAGGAACTCCGAACCAAAGGTCCTGATTCTACCCAGGAAAACCCTGCTGCAAGGGCCTCGTCTTTGAGTCTGCTGAATTCATCGGGAGGCCAGAACCGGATCACTGGAAAATGATTCCCTGAAGGCTGTAAATATTGGCCAACGGTTAGCATGTCGCAGCCTGACTGCCGTAAATCGGCCAATACTCCCCTGACTTCATCTATCGATTCACCAAAACCAAGCATAATCCCTGATTTCACTTTCATCGCAGGCTGATCTTTTTTCACTCTGGCAAGCAGCTGCAGAGAGCGATGATAATCGGCCTGAGGCCGAACCTGGCTATAAAGGCGCGGGACTGTCTCAATGTTGTGGGCTATAACATCAGGCCCTGCATTGATCACCGCTTTGAGAGCCTCCTGGCTGCCCTTGAAATCGGGGATCAGCACTTCGATGGTACAGCCCGACGCCAGGCTCCGGATCGCCCTGACCGTATCGGCAAAATGAGCTGCGCCGCCATCATCCAGGTCATCACGTGTCACCGAAGTGATGACCACATGCCCAAGCCCCATTTCCCGTAGTGTCCGGGCAATACGGAAAGGCTCACTGGCATCGCGCTCCCCCGGTATACCTTTTTTTACTGCACAGAAGCGGCATCTGCGGGTACAGACATCCCCAAGAATAAGAAAGGTGGCAGTACCGCGCCCCCAGCATTCCATTCGGTTTGGACAACGGGCCTCCTGGCATACCGTACGCAGAGCATTATCACGCAGCATCTCTTCTACCTTGCTGTAGCTATCATCCCGGCTCCAGCGGATCCGGATCCAGCTTGGCTTAGAAAGCATGCTTTTCTGTCTGTTCAACACATTCACATCGAAAAACCTCAGCAAAGGCGGTCATCACTTTCTCTATCACCTGCGCCATGGGAATGGAAGTCCCGAGACAGCGCTCCAGGGAGGTAACGGGCCGGTCTGTAATACCGCAGGGGATAATTGCATCAAAATAATCAAGATCAGTGCTGATATTTAAGGAAAAACCATGGGTTGTCACCCTGTTGGAATCAATCCGGATGCCGATGGCGCCAATTTTTTCACCTCGCACCCACACCCCGGTGGGGGGGAGATTTTTTACTGTATTTCCCCTGCTTTCACTTTGTACGCCAAAGGCCGACAATGTAGAAACAAGAACGTTCTCCAGCTTCCGGACATAATGAACGATTTCCCGCACCCCTTTATCCAGCCTGAGGACCGGGTAACCTACGAGTTGGCCGGGTCCATGAAATGTAATCTGGCCGCCGCGGTCAACTTTATGAACGGCAACTCTGCCGGTATCAACCCACTCTCCAGGAACTCTAAAATGGCTCATATCACTGCGTTTCCCCAGGGTATAGGTGGGAGGATGCTCAAGCAGTATGAGGGTGTCGTCAATTTCCCCCTTGCCCCGTAGTTCAGCAAGCGTGTGTTGAATCCTCAGTGCCCTGGTGTACTCAACACAGCCGGGAGTATAGAGAGAACAATTGCGGCGAGTCATCAATCACTTTCCCATAAAATGAATGGAGGTCCCAAGAAAAATCTCGGCAGCCTCTCCCTGCGACTCAGCGAGCGTCGGATGAGGATGCACGGAAAAGGCCAGGTCTTCCGCCAGGGCCCCCATTTCAATTGCCAGCACGCTCTCAGCAATAAGGGCTTCGGCATCACGCCCGACGATTCCCGCCCCCAGCACCCGTCCGGTTTCAGGCTCCAGAAGCAGTTTGGTAAAGCCTTCGGATATCCCCATGGTGGCTGCCCTCCCGGATGCACCCCACGGGAAACGTACCGCCTTGAAGGCAATATTCTGTTTCTGGGCCTCCTTTTCCGTCAGACCACACCAGGCAACCTGTGGATCCGTATAGACAACAGCAGGAACAGCCCTGACATCATAGGCTGACGACATACCGGCAATGACTTCAGCGGCCACCTTGCCCTGTCGCATTGCCCGATGGGCAAGCATGGGCCCTTTTGTAACATCCCCCACGGCAAAGATATGGCTGTCATCCGTCTGCTGTCTGTCGTTGACGGCAATAAAACCTCTGTCATCCAGCTTAATCAATGTGTTCTCAAGGCCAAGGTCTTTGGTTGAAGGAGAGCGTCCCACAGCGATTAAAACTCGACCATAGATCCTTTTAACAGAATTGCCATCCTCCCCCTTAAGAACCACCTCAACTCCGTCAGCGGTTTCCAGGCAGGACTCTACAGTGGTCTTCAAGTAGATCTCTTCACAGATGTCAGCCATCTTTTCTTCCAGAGGGACGACAAGGTCATCATCCACCGTTCGCAGCAACCTGCTGCGAACAGCCATGGATACCCTGCTTCCCATTGAGGCATAGACCTGCCCCAGTTCCAAGGCGATATATCCTCCCCCCACAACAAGAAGGGTTTCCGGCACATCCTCGAAACCAAGTGCCCCGGTAGAATCCATGATGCGTCCATCACCCGTTTTAATACCCTCCAGTTCCTGCGGAACCGAACCCGTAGCGACAACGGCACTGGAAAATTTAATATGGGCTACATCGGAGCCTATAAGGCGTACGGTGTTGGAATCCTCAAACACGGCTTTTGCCTGGAACCACTGGATATTTCTTTTGACAGTAAGGCCGGAAAGGCCTTTTGAGAGTTTGCCGACGACCTGTTCTTTCCACTTCCTGATGGCGTCAAAATCAAGCCGGGGCTCATCGAAATGAACGCCCATGGTCCTGGCACGGCGGGCATCCTCCATCAGTTCAGAGAGATACAGGAAAACCTTGGAAGGAATACACCCCTCAAACAGACACACTCCTCCAGGGCTCATTCGGTCATCAACCAGAGTGACATCAAGACCCAGGTCTGCCGCCCGAAATGCGGCGGCATATCCACCAGGTCCCGCGCCAATGACCAGCAGATCAGTTTTTTGTGTTATTTCACCGACGACCATTGCAGTTCCTTATCAACTCCGTCAAGGACAACCATGATGTATGTTTTCCAGGCGTATCCGAAAAATTTTCTCGTAGATTCATATTGCACCTGCATAAAACATCAACTGTTCAATTGTACGAAGTAGATTATAAAATTTTTCGCCGAAGGATAAGCGGGAAAACATACATCATGGTTGTCCCTTCCTTTCTTCATTACTCAAAGAACAGAATCCTTGCCGGGTTTTCCAGTGTTTCTTTGACATGATTGACAAATCGAGCGCCTTCAGCGCCATCCAGCACCCTGTGATCAAAAGCAAGAACCAGGGGCAGCATAAGGCGGGGCAGAATCTCTTTATCACCATGATCATCATCAAAAACAACCGGCTGCCAGCGTGCCCTGCCAAGCCCTAAAATTGCAACTTCCGGAAAGTTGATGATGGGTGAAAAACCAGTTCCACCAATACCGCCAATATTGGTTATGGTGAATGTTCCGCCGCTACTGTCATCTCTTGTGAGCTTTCCCTGCCGGGCCTTTTCTGTAACCTGGGGAAGTTCGATAGCCAGGTCCAGCATGCTCTTCCTGCCTACGTCACGGATGACCGGCACGAACAGTCCCCGTTCCGTATCAGTGGCAACGCCCAGATTATAATATTTTTTCAGGACGATTTCGCCTCTGGATGTATCCAGGCTGGCATTAAACCGGGGAAATGCTTCAAGAGCTGCAAAAGCGGCTTTTAACGCAAAAACCGAAATGGTAAGCCTGCCGCCATGCTCTTCCACCTCACCTTTATTTTTCTGCCTTATTTTTTCAAGATCGGTAATATCTGCCTGCTCATGGTGAGAGACATGAGGAATCCTGCTCCAGGAAATCGCCATTTTCCTGGCAATAACCCTTCTTACTGAACGCAGGGGAACAATCTCCACTACCCCCCAGCGACTGAAATCCGGAAGAGCTGCCTCTCCAGGCAAAACAGGTGCTGTTATGCCACCTTTCACTTTACCGGCAGGTTCGAGTGCTTTGTCTTCGTCTCCTCCAGCCTGTCCGGCAAAATTGGCGACATCCTCTGCCGTCACAAGACCTGCAGGGCCTGTTCCCGTTACTGCTCTCAAGTCAACACCCAGATCCCGGGCACGTTTTCTGGTTGCAGGGGAAGCAGGCACCGGACCTTTTCCTGGGGGTAATACCTTCTCAGGGGGTTCTTTTTCCACAGACTGTTGACCCTCTGTGCTTTCTTCCTCAGACCGGACGTCGACCTCTTTTCCTTCCACGCTGAAGACAACCATGACGCTGCCAACCTGGACAACATCATTTTCCTGTATGTGCACTTCTTCGACAATGCCAGTGCAGGGTGAAGGAATCTCAACAGCAGCCTTATCGGTTTCAACAACCAGAATAACATCGCCTTCGTTGACCTTGTCTCCTGGTGCAACTCTTACTTCAAGGATTTCGCCCTCATGTATTCCTTCCCCCAGGTCAGGCAATATGAATTTCTGAAGCATTCTGTATCCCCCTTATACCTCTAAAGTTTCTTTAACAGCCTGAACAATCTTCCCGGTATCGGGCATGTAAGCCTTTTCCCGGGCAAAAAGGGGGTACACAATGTCATAGCCGGTCACCCGCTTTACAGGAGCCTCAAGGTAGTAAAAGGATTTTTCCACCAGGCGGGCAACAAGCTCGGCTCCCGGTCCAAAACTTCGAGGTGCTTCGTGGACCACCACGGCCCTTCCTGTTTTCTGAACGGATGAGGCTATCAACGTGTCATCCAGAGGCGAAATGGTTAACAGGTCAATAATCTCTGCGACAATGCCATCCTTTTCCTTCAGGGAATCGGCTGCTTCCAGAACAGGAACCATCATGGCCCCATAGGAGATAATGGTGACATCGTCACCCTCTCTCACGAGCTGCGGCTGCCCCAGAGGCATACTTTCCTCCTCCTCTGGAACCTCTTCGCGAAAAGCTCTATACAGGGCCTTTGGCTCAAAAAAGACGACAGGATCAGGATCGCGAATGGCACTGACCAAAAGGGCCCTGGCATTTCTCGGCCCTGAAGGAATGACCATTTTAACGCCAGGCGTGTGGGCATAATAGGCTTCCCGGCTTTCGGAATGATGTTCCAGGGCGCGGACTCCTCCCCCGCATGGAGTCCGCACCACCAGAGGCACATGGAAACGCCCCTGGGAACGGTGCCGGAGGCGGGCAGCATGGGCCTCAAGCTGATGAAAAATATAATAGGAAAAGCCGGAGAACTGAATTTCACAAACGGGCCGCAGGCCATAGACCGCCATGCCTATGGAGGTGCCGATAATGCCGGACTCGGCAAGAGGAGTATCGACCACCCTCTGCTCTCCAAATGTGCTAATCAGGGAATCTGTAACACGAAAAACACCGCCGTCGACACCCACATCTTCGCCCAGAATAATAACCCTGTCATCTTTTTCCATTTCCTGACGCATGGCCAGGTTCAAGGCTTCTACCATTGTCATCTTAGTCATGGCGATCCTCCTCTTTCCGCAGGGATAAATCCAGCTCCGCTTCCTGTCGCTGCAGAATCAGGCTGGGAGGCAATTCCGCAAAAGTATGATTAAACATATCCAGCGGATCAACCTCCCGAGCCATAAGCTTCTCTGCCCTGTCAATAGCCCCCTGAATTTCCTGGGCAATATCAGCCTCCAACTGCTCAACCACTTCATCAGTAAGAAGACCCTTCTGTGTAAGATAGGCTTGAAAACGCGGAATCGGATCACGCTTTTCCCACTCTTTCACTTCATCTTCTGATCTGTATTTCTTGGGGTCATCGGCCGTGGTGTGCAGGCTCATTCGGTATGTGAAACATTCTATCAGGGTAGGCCCTTTCCCGGTCCGGGCTCTTTCAACGGCTTCTCTTGCCGCAGCATATACGGCCAGCACATCGTTACCGTCCACCTGAATACCAGGCAGCCCATGGGCCAGAGCCTTCTGGGCAAGCGTTTTGGCATGGGTCTGCCTGGAGCGTGGCACGGAAATGGCCCATTGATTGTTTTGGCAGATAAAGATAACCGGTGCCTGAAAAACACCGGCAAAGTTGAGTGCTTCGTGAAAATCGCCCTCTGAGGTCGCTCCATCCCCAAAAAAGGTCATGACCACGTCATCCTTTCTACGGTATTGAATTCCCATACCAATACCGACGGCATGGAGCATTTGAGAGCCGACAGGAATGGCGACGGGAAGATCATTACGCCCTTCTTCCACGGCTCCGCCCTCATCGTAGCCGCCATAAAAAAGAATGAAATTCTCCCTGGGTTTTCCTCGCCAGAATTCTGCAAGCGCCTCCCGGAAAGCAGGCACCATCCAATCGGAGTTTTTCAGGGTCGCCACGGCTCCAAGCTGAGAAGCTTCCTGCCCCTTGATTGGCGGAAAAGTGCCAATTCTCCCCTGACGCTGGAGATTCAGCATACGTTCATCAAATCGTCTGCCAGACAACATCTCTCGATGAAGCTTTACGAGGATATCATCCGGGATATCAGGCTCAAGCTCTTTATCAAGATTGCCGTTTTCATCGAGTATTGACAGATATTCGATACGGTAGGGCAATTCAATTTCACTGCGCGGCATGGCTTGTCTCCTCGTTATGTTATGACGATGATGCGATATGACTTTTTAGAACATTTTCCCCCTGGAGGTTTATCAAAAAATCTTTCACAGAGACCCAGAGGTCACAGAGATAACTTTTTTATTTCGGATTGCGGAAAAACCATCACATAACCATATTCCGAATTCCACAATCCGAAATCAACTATCATAAGCTGTTATGGCAACTGACATAAATTATGTTTATATTGATGAAGCAAGAGGTCAAACCCCGTTTTTCAAAACAACCCTGTTTCAACCAGGGAACTTTATCTTTACTTTTTCCTGGCCGGGTTTACGTTTAACCTTGATCTGCAGTTCAACATCTCCACTTCGCAATCCCAGGGACAAGGGAAGTTCTCCTTTGTCTTCCTCAATATGAAGAATTGCCCTGATGATTTCAGACATCTTATCAAACAGGGCCGGACTCGGTGCCGGAAGACTGACTTTAGCATCCCCCTTCATTATGACCGTTACTTCACCATCTTTTTTCTTCAGGGAAAGCTTTCTGGCTTTTTCCGTCAGGGAATACATTATTGCTAATGACAAAAATTTCACGGCATTTTCTTCCAAGTCTGCGTCAGCAGTTCCGAGCATGCCCTGCATCTGTTTCCGAAAATCGGTTTCCAAGTAACAATCACACATCTCCTGCAGCTTCAAATGATAGTTCCGTTCTGCAATGTCCATTTACTCCTCCTTTATCTCTTCTCAGTTTAAATAGCATCACGCTGCGCTTTAGCGCAACGTTTCATCATCGCCTCCGGCATAATATTCACAGGATTGAAAATCAATTGGCTGATGACATTTTACGCATTTATGTTTCAATTTAAATTCGTCAGAAAAAATCTCCTTTTCAGCCCCGCAACTTGAGCATTTACAAATAAATGATTTAAGATTCTTGAAACTCTCGAAACCCGGACAATGCGTTGGTGTTGTCATAATATCACCTCCTGTTGATAGAATATACCCCTCTACCACATGTACTCTAGCCGCTGACATGAGTCAAAATTTTAAAACAGGCAAAATTCTCTATGCTGTTTATACAATAAGACACATACATGCGTAATTAAAGTGTAAGCTTCAATTTGCTTGTTTGGCAAAGACGGGTATAATGGGACACATTCTTTTCAACAAGACATACAGACAAACCCTACAATAAAGGAGTGCTGTTATGGCTGACCCAAAAAGACCAAAACATTACACCAGACTCACCGAACTTTTTCCGGATGTCCTTGCTGCACACGAAAATCTCGGCACAACAATTCGAAATGCCGGCCCCATTGAGCCAAAAACCATTGAACTGATTCAGCTTGCCGCTGCCGCTTCAACCGGCTCAGAAGGCTCTGTGCACTCCCATACCCGTAGGGCGCTCCAGCAGGGAGCCTCACACGAAGAGATCTACCACACCCTTCTGCTTCTTATCTCCACCATCGGTTTTCCTCGAGTTGCCGCCGCTGTATCATGGGCACAGGACATAATGGATTAAATTGTAATACTTCAAAAATAACACTTTATGCTAAGGAGAAGTTCTATGAGCAAAACAGAAAAAAATCTCTGGGAAGCCTTTGCCGGTGAATCACAGGCAAACCGAAAATATCTGGCCTTTGCCGACAAAGCAGACAGGGAAGGCCACAAACAGGTGGCCAAGCTTTTCCGGGCCGCAGCCCATGCCGAAACCATACATGCCAATGCCCATCTCAGGGCATTGAAGGCCATTGGCGACACCGCTTCAAACCTCAAAGAAGCTATCGATGGCGAAAGCCATGAATTCCAGAACATGTATCCGGCTATGATAGAAGAGGCCAAAGCCGAGGAACACAAAGCCGGAGTGCGAACCTTTACCTTTGCCAACGAAGTTGAAAAAATCCATGCCGCTCTCTACCAGAAGGCACTGGACAACCTGGATAACCCCTCTGAGACAGACTACTTCGTCTGCGCGACCTGCGGTTACACCTGTGAGGATGAAGCTCCGGAGAAATGCCCGGTATGTGGTGCAAATCATCGTGTCTTCACAAAAACAGACTGATTCTCACAGTCCCGCCTGTCTCAGCATACCGCTGCAGGCGGGGCCAGGAGTTCCCCATGAAACTTATTTTCGTATATAACGCAGACAGCGGCTTTGTCAGTTCCATGCTCGACATAGGCCACAAAATCGTCAACCCTGAGACGTATTCCTGCAACCTGTGCCAGATGACCTTTGACACCTTCACTGAAAACAAGAAATGGAAGGAATTCAGGGAAGGGTCGCATGTCGAGATGGAGTTTCTGCATCGGGATGAATTTGAGAAAAAATATAACATGAAACTTGATTACCCCGTTGTTCTCAAGGAGGCAGCCCCCCTGGAAACCGCTATATCCCCGAAAGAACTTGATGCGTTTACCTCCCTGGACGAACTCATCAATGCTGTAAAAAATATTCAGTAAAAGGACTCCTGCGCACTTTCGGGCTACGGTTTCAAAGAGCATCGCCCGATGTGCGCACGGGATCAATCTTCTCTTTTATCTGCCTCGCAAACATGAATTACCTGCTATTTCGGTAAAGCGTTGTATCGGTATCGCATAAATTCAATTTTCCCGTTATAATCACCGGCATATTTTTTAATGATTATCTAACGAGCCTCCTGCAAAATTCGTCATCCCCGAGAAAACGGGAGATAAGCAAAAATGACTGCAAATTGCTTTTATGGCATTTTGCAAATGACTCTAACGTTACCCCAATAATAGGTGTGAACATGGGCAAGATCATCAGCCGTCTCTATAGAAAAATCGATGAGAACATGGCGTACTGTTTTAATATTGAATCTTCTTCACCGCTGACAGAAGAGGAGCTCTCTCAACTGAAGCTTCTTTTCGCTGACGGCTTTATAGGAGAGACTGTCAGTCCTTCCCCTTATTTTAAAGGGGATCGGGTTGTGGAAGTGGGTCCCCGCCTTAATTTTGCCACGGCCTGGTCATCAAACATGGTCTCTATCTGCCGTGCCACCGGCCTCGACAAAATCAGCAGGGTTGAAAGATCACGCAGATACCTGGTTCCTGACTCCCAGGACATGGACGACTTCACCGAAAAAAATCATGACCGGATGACGGAATGCGTCTATACCGAGCCTCTTTCGACCTTTGAATCCGGGATCGAGCCTGAGGCTGTCTACGATATCGATCTCATGGGCAAGGGCCCGGATGGCCTGAATGAAATCCCCGGCATCTCCATGGACGAGTGGGATCGTAATTTTTACTATGAGTATTTTGTCAAGAAACATGGCCGTAACCCCACCATCGTTGAAATCATGGACCTGAACAACGCCAACAGCGAACATTCACGGCACGGGTTCTTCCGGGGCAAACATATTATTGACGGAGAAGAGAAGAAAGAGACCCTGATGGAAATCGTCCAGGCCACCCTGGAAGCCAGCCCTGACAACAGTGTCATCGCCTTCAAGGACAACTCAAGCGGCATCACCGGGCGGCAAATCAAAACGATTACCCCGGATCAGCCCGGCAAACCTGCTCCTTTTTCCATGCAGGACAGCTTTTATCACATCATTTTTACGGCTGAGACCCATAATTTCCCCACCGGCGTTGCCCCTTTCCCCGGGGCGGAAACAGGAACAGGCGGCAGAATCCGCGATGTCCAGGGTACCGGGAGGGGCGGTTTTGTGGTTGCCGGCACCGCTGCCTACTGCGTGGCCAACCTCCACATTCCCGGCTATGACTTGCCGTGGGAAGAAAAATACGAATGCCCCTCCAACCTGGCAACGGCCCTTGATATCGAGATTGAAGCCAGCAACGGCGCTTCCGATTACGGCAACAAGTTCGGGGAGCCGATGATACAGGGTTTCACCCGTTCTTTTGACATGCGTACTCCTGGCGGCGAGCGCTGGGGATACCTGAAGCCTATCATGTTTACCGGCGGCATCGGTCAAATTGACAGCCGCCACACTGAAAAACTGGATGCTGAAAAAGGTATGTTCATTATCCAGGTGGGAGGTCCGGCATACAGGGTCGGCTTTGGGGGAGGCGCAGCATCCAGCATGCTCCAGGGCGACAACGTCGCAGATTTAGACTTCAATGCTGTCCAGCGCGGTGACGCGGAGATGGAACAGAAGATGAACCGCGTCATCAGGGCCTGCAACGAAATGGGAGACAACACTCTCATCGATGTTATCCATGACCAGGGCGCCGGCGGCCCCGGCAACGTCCTGAAAGAACTCGTTGAAAAGGCCGGCGGCAGAATCGGTATTCGCAAAATGAATGTCGGTGACCCCACCATGTCTGTTCTTGAAATATATGTCGCCGAATACCAGGAAAGGAACGGTTTCCTTATCAGTGCCGCCAATATGGAAAAATTTCAGGCCATCTGCAACCGGGAAAAAGTCTATTGCGAGGTCCTTGGAGAAGTCACCGGCGACATGCGCTTTGTTGTCTTTGATGAGCAGGACGGCACGACTCCCGTCGATCTTGAACTTGAAGAGGTTTTAGGCAATATTCCGCAGAAAACCTTTGAAGATACCCGAATTACTCCCCAGTTAACACCCCTTGATCTGCCCGCTGGCCTGACAGTCAAAGAGGCCCTCCATGATGTTCTGCGTCTTGTTTCCGTCGGCTCAAAAAAATTCCTCACCAATAAAGTTGACCGTTGCGTGACCGGTCTTATTGCCCAGCAACAATGCTGCGGCCCCCTTCAGCACACCGTAAGCGATGTCGCAGTTATTGCCCAGAGTCATTTCGGACTCAGCGGCGCGGCAACCGCCATTGGCGAGCAACCCATAAAAATGCTGGTTGATCCCCGGGCCGGGGCAAGAATGTCTGTGGGCGAGGCCCTCACAAATCTTGTCTGGGCGAAGATTGACAGCCTTGACGGCGTAAAATGTTCGGCCAACTGGATGTGGGCTCCAAAACTTGCCGGAGAAGGGGCCGCCCTATATGATGCCGCTGACGCCATGCGCGATGTCATGATTGCACTCGGAGTTGCAGTGGACGGCGGCAAAGATAGTCTGTCCATGGCAACCAGGGTTGGAGAGGAGACCGTCAAATCTCCCCGGGAACTTGTTATCTCCGTGTATGCTGCCATGGAAGATATTACCAAGACAATCACTCCCGACATAAAAAATCCAGGCGCAAGCAGTCTGTTGTTTATACCTCTCGGCGGCGGCAAAAATCGCCTTGGCGGTTCGTCCCTTGCCCATGTTCACAAACAGCTTGGTAATGAATCTCCGGATCTGGATGATCCCGAGATTCTGAAAAACGCTTTTAACGCCGTCCAGGAATTAATCACCGAAGGCCATATTCTCAGCGGTCATGACCGTAGCGACGGCGGCCTTATAACCACGCTCCTCGAGATGGCCTTTGCCGGCGATTGCGGCCTTGACATCACCATGCAGGGGAGAGGATCGGCCCTTGAAGTGCTGTTTTCAGAAGAACTGGGGCTGGTATTTGAATGCCATGACAGCCATCTGCCGTCAGTTCTGTCCCGGCTTGCCAAACGTGGACTGGGATGCGAAACCATTGCCAAGACCACGGTCGAAAAACAGATACAGGTCTCCTACAATACCGAAGCGGTCCTGGACGAAGACATGCGACTTTTGAGACAATGGTGGGAGGAAACAAGCTACCAGCTTGAACTTCGCCAGGTCAATCCCGATTGTGCCCGCGAGGAAAGAGAGGCTTCTTTTGACCGCAAAGGGCCCCGGTATCACCTCAGTTTCACCCCGGAACCCTCTCCTGAAGCAGTCCTGAACAATACCGACAAACCCAAAGTGGCCATCCTGCGTGACGAAGGCAGTAACTCTGACCGTGAAATGACCTCAGCCTTTTATTCCGCCGGTTTTGAACCGTGGGACATAACCATGACAGATCTCCTTGAAGGCCGCATTACCCTTGACGGCTTCAGGGGGCTTGCGGCGGTGGGGGGCTTCTCCTATGCCGATGTCCCGGAAAGCGCCAAAGGCTGGGCCGCGACCATCCGCTTTAACGACAGGCTGCGTGGGATGTTTGATGCTTTCTACAATCGGCCGGACACCTTTTCATTGGGAGTCTGCAACGGCTGCCAGCTTTTCGGACTCCTGGGATGGGTACCCTGGCAGGGGATCGACCCTGCAAAACAGCCGCGATTTATTCGAAACATCTCCGGACGTTTTGAGTCCCGCTGGTCTACAGTCCGAATTCTAGACAGCAACGCCATTATGCTGCAGGGTATGAAAGATCTTGTTTTTGGCATTCACGTTGACCATGGCGAAGGCCGGCTGCATTTCCCGGACCAGACCATCATGAATGATATCAAGGAAAAAGGTATGGCGGCAGTAGCGTATGTGGACGATGATGGAACCCCTACCGAAAAATACCCATTCAACCCGAACGGTTCCCCTGAAGGGTTGACGGGATTATGTTCTCCGGACGGACGTCATCTGGCGATGATGCCCCATCCGGAAAGGTCGTTTCTTGCCTGGCAGGCCCACTGGCTTCCCCAGGAGATGAAGAAAAGCCTCACTGTTTCACCCTGGCTGAAAATGTTCCAGAATGCCTATGCATGGTGCATAAAATAGTAGTTGTTGGCTGATGGCATAGTGTCATTTGTTGACTTTAATTGCTTTATTTTAAAGCTAAATGCGTATAGCTAACAGCTTCTGTTTAGAAGCATTACGAGAGGAAAAATTATGGAAGAAAAAAAATGCATGGGAGATCACCAGATGCATATCTGCGCACTGGCCGACCAGCAAAAATACCAAGCAATCAAAGAACTCATAGAAACCCCTAATTACATGTGCCTGAAGTGCGGCCGCGTTGCCCAAAAGGCTGACAGCCTCTGTAACCCTTCAGACCTTGCAAGCCTTCCTTATCATGAATAACCAGGAGACACCTATGTCAGTGGAAAAAAGAAAAAATCCGAGATATGACTCCCTGAACCTTTCGTACGTTTGTGAAGATGCACAAGGAGTTGTGCTTCATGAAGGTATGGGGCGCACACTCAATATTTCGGAGAATGGCATCCTTCTCGAGACAACCTGCGAACACTCCCCCGACAATACCCTCACCCTTGAAATTGCTCTTGAAGATGACCTTATAAGCCTCCGTGGTAACGTAGCGCACTGCCATCAGGCAGAAAAAGGCTTATACCAGACAGGTGTTGCCTTTACTGAGCTTGAAGACAAAGATATTACCCTGCTCAAACAGTTCATCACACTGTTTGAGAGTCAGAAGAGCTGACAACAGGTTCTCTGAAAAAGTCCCGCCAACGACAAAGGGCAGAACCTCAACCGGCTCTGCCCTTTTCAACATAATCCTGTCGACCTTGCCAACATTCTTCAATTCCAGTGACGACACCTCACATTACGCTTTTCTGACGAGTACTTCAACTTTCTCCCCGAACTCTTTCATATCAAGAGGTTTGGCCAGGAAATTAACATCGGTGACCATTATATTTTTTCCTTTGAGAACTTCGCTGGTGGAGCCACTGATAAAAAGAACCTGCACATCCTGATCCTGTTCCTTCATGACCTCGTACACCTGACACCCATCCTTCTTCGGAAGCATTACATCGAGCACTACCAGGCTGATATTCTCCCTGTTCGCCTGGTACTTGCTCACCGCTTCATCTCCATCCACTGCAAACAAAACACTATAGCCCAGGTTCTGCAGAAAAATAAGCAGCGATTTCCTGATAAGCCAGTCATCGTCCACCACCAGAATAGTACCCTTCTCCCTGTCGGCATTATCCCCCGAAACTACCACCGGGGCCAGCTCCGTATCTCCCGCCAGACATGAAGGAAAGAAAATCCGGAAAGCAGTTCCCTCTCCCAGTTTACTGTCAATCTCGATGAAAGCTTTATGTTGCCTGATTATATTGTCAACAATAGCCAGTCCAAGGCCTGTGCCCTTTGTACTGGCCTTGGTTGAATAAAAAGGTTCGAAAATAGTGGCCAGGTCCGTTTCATTTATGCCGGATCCTGTATCGGAAACAGTCAGGCTCATATAGTCCCCGGGAGGAATATCCCCAAACCTGCCAGGTCGTTTTTTGTCCAGAGAAAGCATTGCTGTTTCAATAGTCAAATTCCCCCCGTTCGGCATTGCATCCCTGGCATTGGTAGCCAGATTGATTAAAATCTGTTCAATCTGGTGAGGATCGCCCATGACAAAATTTTCTTTGTCGGCAAGCGTTATTGTGCAATCAATTTCGTCCGTCAAAAGAACCAGGAGAATATTATCTATATTTTGTATAATTTCATTTAATTGCAACTTCTTTAAATCAGTGGTGCGTTTGCGGCCAAAAAGAAGAAGATTTGATGTCAGATTCTGGCCCAGCTTTGAGGCCACAGTAATATAGTTGATATATTCATGCAGTGTTGTGTCCTCTTTGTCTATTTTACTTTTCAACAATTGTGTTATCGTCGAAATAGAGGTGAGGACATTATTAAAGTCATGGGCCACTCCTCCTGCAAAATGGCCAAGACTCTCAACTTTCTTGGCCTGAACGAGATCTTCTTCCAGGAGCTTATTCTCTGTTATGTCCCTGTTACTTCCACGTCGTCCCCGAAATTCGCCGTCAACATATATTGGAGTGCAGACATGGGAGAGCCAGCGCACATCACCCTTTTTGGTGATAATACGATATTCCATGTCATCATGTACCGGTTCATCAAACTCCTTGAGATGATTCTTGAACATGCCCTTATCATCCGGGTGAATCATATCAAAAAACATATGGGATTTTTTTAAAAACTCTTTACGGGAGTACCCTGTCACCCGTTCGCAGGATGGAGATATAAAAGCAATTTTTTTGTTTTCGTTTACCCAGTACTCAAAATTATAGGCAAATTCCGAAACAATTCTAAACTTCTCTTCATTCTTAACAATTCTCGCCTGATATCTGCTTAACCCGAAAAACAACAGGGTAATTGTCACCGCACCCAGCATCCACAGGAGCATGTGGGTCATGACAATGATTTCCTTGGCAGAAGCCGCAGCCTCATAATAAGGCTGCATGGGAACGGAAATACTCATTCCACCCCTGATATCGCCCACATCATACCCCTGGTGCTCATGACAGCCCAGACACCTTTCTTCGGTGATATATGGTGACATCAGGCGCATATAGGGCAGACCGCCTATTGTCGTAATTTCACTTATTGCCCCTTTGCCGGACTCAAAACCTTCCAGGGCCTTTATCTCCCATTCATCGGGAATATTATCAGAGTTAAGCGGATCCAGGCTGACTGTCCTGTTATAAACAGCCAGTTCAGGTGACTGTTTCTTCAGGAGATCATAGGCCTGTCTGGTCATCTGGAAGGGGTTAATCATGGTGTACTCGGTACCATCCTGAGCAACAAGATCACGCTGCCCGATGACAATATACGGATTCGGCGGGTTTATTTCAGTGACTTTCGCATACACGCCGCCATGCATACTGTTCCAGCGTCGATATGCAAGGTTGTGCTGGAAGATGGTCTCCGCCTCAATAACCGCTTTGCTATATGTCCCCCGGAAATTCTCGTGAATATTCCAGACAGCTGATAAAAAAATGAGAACCGACCATGCCGCAAGCAAGGCTAATGAGTATCTCTGTTTCGATATTTTTTTCGCCAAACTATGAAGAAACATATACAAATCAGGGTCTTTTATTATTGTTTGAGGTACCTTGAAGAAATTCTAACCAGCAATATATCATACTCCATTATCAATACAAGTCCTTCACGGCAGCGAACCAATTTTGGCAGCATACAAGTGCTTTTTCTGCAAGGAAGTCAAATAGTACCAAAAAACAAAAAAGTCTCATGGCAATATGGTACCATTTCGTATTATAATTTGAATTCAGGCAGGCAAAGTAAGATACCTTGAAAAAACGCACCACACGCAAGGCAAAAACTACTCGTGAAAAAACATATTTTAATCGTCGATGATGAACGCCTGATTCTTTTTGGGCTGACAGAAGCATTAAAAACAGAATCCGTTGAGATCAGGACCGCATCAACAGCGGCAAGTACGCTGAAAGAAGTAAAAGCGTTTCCGGATTTTGATCTCTTCATCATCGACCTTACTCTCCCCGACATAAATGGTCTGGACCTGGCAAAAACCATCAAAAAAGACCATCCTTCTGCCAAATTCATCTTCATGTCCGGAAAATATCGCGACAAAGAGGATTTTATCAACAATATTGAAGGCGCTGATGATATACACCCCTGTGAATTCATCACCAAACCCTTCGATTTCGATACAACACAAGAGCTTGTCTTTCAGGCCCTGGAAAAGTAACTGCTCTTCAGCGAGACAACCAGGGATTCTCCGCCTCTATTTAAAAATACACCACGAAGCCGTCGAGAAAAACGCTAATACACCGTTATTTTATAAAAAAGAGGATGGTGGTATTCAGGCCATTTCTTGCGGCTCTCTTCGTCTTCCGACAACGCAACATGCTGCGCTGATGCAGCTACAAGCTTCTGAGGATAATTTCCGGCCAACAGGGCCTCTTTTTCCTCGGAAGTCTCCGGCACTCTGACAATAAAGCATTCTGCCTGCTCAGAAAACAGACTTTCCACAGCCTGAATTAAAAAACTGATAGACTTCCAGCGGGATGCACCATCCAATTTCCCGTCGAAATCCTCTGCGGAGAGAAACATATACCATTTCCCTTTGACTTTTTTAACGACAAAATTCTTGAGAATTTCGAGAGATTTCTCCTCGGTTAAAATAGGCGGAGTACAGTCAGGGCTTACTCCGGGCTCTGTTCTCTTAACGGCAATATCATCGTGACAGCTGGGGATACCTGATCCCCCCTGGTAAGCAAAACCAGGTGCAATGGCAAAAACACCGATAAAAAGGCCCACCAATCCAGCCGACAGCAATCGCATATATCCTTTTTTCACTGGAACTCCTTGTATTTGTTTTACATGATTCATTTATTGATTGGTATCTCGATGTGGTATACTCTGCTGTGGTCGGCAAAGCAACTAATCCCTTAGAAAATGGCACATATATCCGTTCGGATTTTTCTGCAGATAATCCTGATGATACTCTTCAGCCGGATAAAATGTTGCAGATGGCGCTATTTCCGTTACAACAGGATCCTTCCATTCTCCTGATGCATTGACCTGCTCTTTTACCTTCTCGGCAATTTCTTTCTGCGTCTCATCCTGATACAGGATAAGGGACCGATACTGTGTTCCCCTGTCGTTCCCCTGTCTGTTCAGCGTCGTAGGGTCGTGCAGGCGAAAAAAATAATCAAGAATCTCGGCATAAGAGATCTTTTCCGGATCAAATTCAACTTT
>JACNJZ010000060.1:27137-30043 GCA_014382295.1 Candidatus Desulfobia pelagia
GTACGGGTCATGAAAAAAGAAACATCTGTTTTGGATGTAATATGATCAGGCTCCAAAGGCCGGCTAAAGCTTGGCCACCCGGTTCCCGAATCAAACTTGTCAACAGAGCTGAAAAGCGGTTCTCCTGATACAATATCAACGTAAATTCCAGGCATTTTATTATCCCAGTATTCATTGCGAAAAGCCGGCTCTGTCCCTTCTTTCTGGGTTACCTTGTACTGCAGGGGAGTTAATTTGTTTTTCAACTCTTCCCTGCTCGGCGAAAGATATGTTTTGGATGATTCTGCCATAAGAATACCACCTGTCCCCAACAATACCGCCAACAGACACAGAAACAGCCACTTTCTCCGGCATCTTCTCATTTTCTCCTGGCGATTATGTGCTAATTTGTTCATAACTGACCCACTCAGAGTTAACTTCAAGGTTGCCTTCATTAGGCAAATAGTAAAAGGTGCATGTCCCTAACGTAACATTATGATTTTAAACAGTTCACGCTAAAAAATAACAGCCTGCAGCTGATAGCCCCGTCCTGAAACGACACCTCCAGACAGAAACCAGTCTTATTGTATAAGAGGTCAAAAACACTCAGAATGTTCATTCAAAATAAAAAGACACCTGGCGCAGCTGCTTCACCAGGCCTGCATCATGGCTGGTATATAGCTGCCTGCTGCACTCTCGGCATCTTTGCATCGCTTGGCCTCGGGCGTTTTGCCCTGGGTATGCTTCTCCCCTCAATGGGCCAGTCCCTGCAGCTTTCCTACTCTGAAATGGGACTGATCAGCACCTCAAATTTTATTGGCTACCTGGTGGCCGTCCTGCTCTGCGGAAAGATCTCATCGATATTTGGATCCAGGCGCCTTATCTCTGCCGGCCTGCTCCTTTCCGGCCTTTCCATGGTCCTTATCGGCTTCGCCAAAAGCCTGTATGTAATCATTCCCCTGTATATTCTCACTGGCATGGGAAGTGCTTTTTCCAATGTGCCGATAATGGCCCTGGTCTCCTTCTGGTTTGCCAGCCACAAAAGAGGGAAGGCTGCCGGATTTATCGTTATCGGAAGTGGATTTGCCATTATTCTCTCCGGAAAACTCATCCCTTTTTTAAATCAGGCAAGTGTTAATGGCTGGCGAATTGGCTGGATTCTTCTTGGCTTTGTCGTCGCTTCTGTGGCTGTTGTCTGCTATGCCGTCCTGCGGGACAAACCTCAGGATCTTGGCTTGGAGCCTGTGGGAAGTGATATTCCGGCTCCAGGAAAATGTACTGCGGAATTACGTGTTCCAACAGTGCGCCCATCCGTTATTTACCATTGCGGCGCCATTTATTTTCTGTTTGGCTTCACCTACGTGATTTATGCAACTTTTGTTGTCACAGCAATGGTTCAGGAGCGAGGATTTACAGAGGCGGCTGCCGGGAATTTCTGGTCGTGGGTGGGGTTTCTGAGCCTGTTTTCCGGCCCGGTTTTCGGAACTCTTTCAGATAAATATGGCAGAAAAGCTGCCCTCACTCTTGTGTATACAATCCAGACAATGGCTTACCTGCTTATAGCCCTTAGCCTGCCAGGCCTTTCCCTTTACCTTTCGATATTCTGCTACGGGATTGTGGCCTGGTCTATTCCATCTATCATGGCCGCCCTGATAGGTGATTATGTCGGCCCCCAGAAGGCGGTAACTGTCTTTGGTTTTATCACCTTCTGCTTTGGCATCGGACAGATAACCGGACCATACCTGGCCGGAATGCTGGCAGAGATCACAGGAAGTTTTTCAAGCAGCTTTTACCTGGCTTCATGTATGACCGGACTGGCTATCATCCTGTCTCTTGCGCTACCAACACAAAAAAAAGGGTAACTATTTAGTTGTTTTCGAAAAAATACGCTTTTTCGATGAGATAGTTACAAAAAAGACAGCCAATAGGCCCGGGACTGACTCTATATATGTCGGATCAATGAAGGTGTATACTGAAAGGTAGCTTGAAAAAGTGAGAAATTTTGTTTGATAGCGTGGAAGGCGGTTACATATTTAATGTTCTCGTAAAAAGTCTCGGGATGGCTAAGTAAAAAGTTTGAGAGACAAGGCGTAGCAATTTTTCAAGTGCGGAGGCCATACATGTGGTATGCCAAGTGCCTGAAAATTGCTACAACGCAGTAGATCGGACTTTTTGCGACGCCATCATATTTGAATACTCCAGCCCTGCCAGGGGAAAAACAATGGAACAGAGTTCATCCATGGTAAAGGGCTTGAGCACAAAATCATTCATACCTGCCTCCAGGGACTCTGCCTTACCCCTTTTCATATCTCGGGCTGAAACAGCAATAATCGGCGTATGGTTTCTTTCTTTTTTTCTTTCCTGCTGACGGATCTCCCTGCAGGCACAAAGACCATCCATCACCGGCATATCCAGATCCATTAAAATAGCACAGAAATCTTCCTTCTCCCATTTCTCGACAGCATGCCGGCCATTAACAGCCGTGGTACATTCCAGGCCATGGTGGTCAAACAGCGCCTGCAGCACAGACCGCACCATAATATCATCATCGACAATAAGAAATCTCTGGCTCTCTTTCATAAGCAGTTTATTTTTCACATATTTTCAGCGAGTAACCCGAAGGGTACCCAGTAGAGAATCCGTGTCTTTTCAGGATGTCAACAAACCATCACACCCCATTACAATCTGGTTTATCTGCCACTTTTTTCTACTATCATCAAGACGGGTTGCAGAAAGACCGACAATATGCCGATGCCTTTTTTCCCTTGCTTTAACACAGGAAAATGGCAGAGATATGTCAACCAGGTCCGTGGCATCCAGATCATCCTCGGCAATCTCAACTTCGAGATTTTCCTGCTCCCCATTCCTCAGATCCGCTGCAAAAACATGTTCCGCCTTCTGCACCTTATGCCACAGATACTCAGCAA
>JACNJZ010000176.1 GCA_014382295.1 Candidatus Desulfobia pelagia
AAAAATACCTTTTTTTGCCATTAGAGAGGTTTGACCCTATTTACAGCTTATTTGTTTATGTAAGCTCCACAAGGTGTATTTCCCCGTTGAATTAATGACATGAAAAAACGTTTCTTTTCCAAGATTCTTGATCAGTTGGGGCCGCGTGAAGGCGTGGTGCTGATGTTCATGTCTGTTGCAGTTGGCGCCGCCACAGGATTTGCCGCTGTGTTCTTTATTCATCTTATTTCACTTATTCATCAGTTTGCTTTTGGGGACGTTGCTTCTTCGCTTCCTGGTCTGGGCCGATTCTGGCTCATTATCATTCCGGTATGCGGAGCTCTTATTGGCGGCCCTATTATTGTTTTCTTTGCAAGTGAGGCAAAAGGCCACGGTGTGCCTGAAGTTATGCAGGCCCTTATTCTTCGGGGAGGCAGGATTCGACCACGGGTGGCAATTGCTAAAATTATCTCTTCGGCACTGTGTATCGGCACCGGTGGTTCGGCTGGTCGTGAGGGACCCATAGTTCAGGTCGGTTCAACATTGGGATCCACTTTGGGCCAATGGCTCGGTTTTTCCGACGAACGTACAAAAAACCTCGTCGCCTGCGGTGCAGCTGCCGGTATTGCCGCCACATTCAACGCTCCCATTGCCGGCATTATTTTTGCCGTAGAAGTCCTTCTCTGTGAAATTCAGGTTACTGTTTTTGGAAATGTCGTTATTGCCGCAGTTTCGGCTTCTATTGTCAGTCAGTTTTTTTTGGGGACGAGTCCTGCTTTTTCAGTGCCATCTTACTCGATGCACTCATCATGGGAAATCCTGCTTTATGTCATTTTAGGTTTGCTGGCGGCTTTTGTTGGTATTTTCTTCATCCGGTTGCTGGATTTTTTTGAGACACTGTTTGAAAAGATGAATGCGCCTCATTTGGTTAAACCCGCCATTGGGGCATTGATGCTTGGTATTCTTGCTTTTTTTTACCCTCATGTTTCCAGCATGATGGCTCTTTCACCCGGGGATTCCCGCCTAGGTCTGCCATTGCTCGATAATGTTCCTCATGTCTATGGCTCAGGGTTTGATTTCATAGCCCAGGTTCTTCAGGGGGATGTCTCTTTTGGTTTGCTCCTGATGCTTGTTTTTTTGAAGCCTCTGGCAACTTGCTTTACTCTGGGTTCCGGCAACTCCGGGGGTGTTTTTGCACCATCCCTGTTTACCGGGGCGATGCTGGGAGGAGCCTTTGGTTATGCGATTCAGTACCTGTTTCCCTCCTTGCCCATTGAAATCGGGGCATATGCCCTGGTTGGCATGGCCTCGGTCTTTGCTGCGGCGGCCAGAGCTCCGCTCACGGCAATGCTTATCGTCTTTGAAATGAGTAATGACTATATGCTTATTCTGCCGCTTATGGCGGCAGGTATGACAGCCTCTTTTGTAGCCAACTGGCTTTACTCTGATTCTATTTATACGATTAAGCTGACAAAGCGGGGAATCCACTTTGAACAGGGACGGGATATGGATATCATGCAGGGTGTCATGGTGGAAGAGGTGATGAATCATTCTCCTGTGTCAGTCAAACAGGATCAGACACTGGCAGAACTGTTTGCCATTTTTCATGAAACCCGCCTTCATGGCTTTCCTGTAATGGATCAGGATAACAAACTGGCCGGTTTTGTGTCTTATCAGGATATGGAGAGAACCCTGCAGGACATTGATCGAACGTCGGAAGGCAGGGATATTTCCTTGAAGGATATCAAGGTGTCATCTCTGGCTACTCCTCAAGCGGTGACGGTTTTTCCGGATGAACCGATCTGGGAGGCCATCAGGAAAATGGCTCCTCGTGATTTGGCCCGGATGCCTGTAGTTTCCCGGCAGGATCCCGAAACCATGGTTGGGCTTATCAGTCGAAGTGATATTTTGAAAGCGTATCAGATAGGGGTCATGCGGAAGCAGCAGGGCCGACTGATGAGTGACCAGGTCGCACTTCAGCGTGACCGGGATATTTGTTTTGTTGAACTTGTTGTCGACGGAAGCAGCCGCTGTGTTGGGAAAACGCTGGGCGAATTGCCTCTGCACCAGAGTACAGCTATTGTTTCTATTAAAAGGGAAAATGCATTTGTGATTCCTGGCAGCGGGGCTATTTTTCAGGAAGGAGATTTTGTAACTATCTTTTGTCGAACCAAGCACGAACAGGAAATGCGTGATTTGTTTGGAGGGGATCAGGCCAAGGGATGCTAAGGTACCTTGAAGAGAAATATTTTGTTTTAAAGCATCTTTCCTGAAGAACCTTCTTCCTGAATAGTAAATGTGGTGGCTCATCAAAAGATTACTTTTAGAGGGTGTTGCTTATGTATGAAAGAGTTGCATTGATTTTTTTATTCCGGACAGGTATAAGTTACACCGATAAAAAATGGACCCTTTATTTCATGTTACGCTAAGGATTACACTATGACAGAAGAACACAGTGCTTTTAACAAAAAATATGTTGAGGAAGTGACGCCATCAAAAAGGACACTGCTCGATGAGTTAAATCTTCCTCCAAAAGTGACGGAGTTTATCCGCAGGAATGAGAAGACTATTCAAATGGTCTTGATCGCTATATTTGTTCTTATTTGTGCAAATACATTCTGGGATTACTATTCACAGAAACAAAAAAATGATTCAGCTTCCCTTCTGGCTGAAGCAATGAGCCAGACTGAAGATGCAGTTCGCGTAGAACAGCTTAATAAAGTCATCGATGAATACCCTGGTTCCGGTGCGGCTTTATGGAGTGAGGTTTCCCTTGCCCAGCAGATGTTGAAGGATGAAAAATACGGGGAGGCTGTTACTAAATACAATGCGATCATAAGTGATGTTGGTAAAGGAAGCGCTTTGTATCCTCTTATTCTGCAGGACCTGGCACGGGCCTATGATCTTAAGGGGGATTACCAGGAAAGCCTGAAACAATATTCTCTGCTTCGGGAGATAGGAGGTTTTGGAACTGTTGGCTATCTTGGTGAAGCACGACTTTACGAGCAGATGGAAAAGAAAGAACAGGCAAGGGATGCTTATGAAAAAGCACTTGCGCAGACAGATCTCTCGCCTGCTGTCCAGGAGTGGCTGGAATACAAGCTTGATCATATTTGATCATCTCCATGGAGATAATTCGAAAACCAAAGAGGATGACAGCCTGGGTTAATTCACAGGCAGCCCTGGGAAAGACCATATGTCTTGTCCCGACCATGGGATACCTTCACGATGGACATCTTGCCTTGGTCCGCAAGGGATGCGAATGGGCTGATCATGTTGTTGTATCCCTTTTTGTCAATCCCATTCAGTTTGGTCCCGGAGAAGATCTGGACAGTTATCCCAGAAGTTTTGAACGAGATGCAGCGTTATCAGAAAAGGTTGGAGCATCAGTATTGTTTTCCCCTGAAGCCATTGATTTGTATCCGAAAGGCTTCCAGACGACAGTCACTGTGAAGGGCTTGACCTCAGGTCTGTGCGGCGGTTCACGGCCCCATCATTTCGATGGGGTAACAACGGTCGTGGCCAAGTTGTTTCACATCGTCAAACCGCACAGCGCTGTATTTGGCCAGAAAGATTTGCAGCAACTTGCCGTCATAAAAAAAATGGTCTCTGATCTGAATTGGGATATTGATATTTTGGGTCATCCTATTGTAAGAGAAGCAGACGGGTTGGCGATGAGTTCACGAAACAGCTATCTCAATGAAGAGGAACGGTTGAAAGCCCTGTGTCTTCATGACGCAATTCAGTTTGCCAGGAAGAAAGTCAGAGCCGGAAGCCAAAATGCCGCGTCCCTCGAGGAAGATATTGAGTGCCGAATACGGGGATGTAATGGCGTGGTAATTGACTATGTCTCCATAGTGAATGCAGAAACACTGCAAAAATGTTCAGTTATTAATAATGACTCAGTACTTGCTCTTGCTGTAAAGATAGGCAGGACCAGGTTGATTGATAATGGTTTTCTGAAAGCAGAAGCCTAGAAATGGAATGAAGAAATGCTGAGAAATATGCTTAAATCCAAGATTCACAAGGCCACAATTACGCAAGCCGACTTGATGTATAATGGCAGTCTCACAATAGACAGTGAGCTGATGGCTGCCGTAGGGTTATACCCCTATGAGAGAATTAAGGTTTATAATATCAATAACGGGGAACGGTTTGATACATATGCCATTGAAGGAGAGGCTGGATCTGGAGTGATTGGCTTGAATGGTGCGGCCGCCCGAAAGGGGTTGGTCGGTGATCTTATCATTATTGTCAGTTATGCCATGTATTCACCTGAGGATCTCAAGGATTTTGAGCCCCAGGTCGTTATCCTGGACGAACATAATCGGGTAGAAAATCGTATCGAATGTAATTTTAATTTAAGCTCACTGGTCAAATGACCTGCCCTTAACTCTTTGGAAAATGTATCTTCTTGCCGCTGCCACTGATATGGAGCTGGCTCCAGTTAAGAAAGCCCTCAGCCTTTGTCAGGGTGTGGATTTTCTGAAGACCGGAGTAGGTCCTGTTAATGCGGCGTATTCGCTTGCTCGATATCTGGCTGAAAATAAAGGCGAAATTGACGGGGTTATTAATTTTGGTGTGGCAGGCGCCTATCTTGACAGTGGCCTTAATCTTCTTGATGTCTGTTTGGCTGAAAGTGAAATCCTGGCGGATCTGGGTATCTGTATTGCCGAGGTAGTCGATCCCTTTGATGAGGAAACACTGGACATTCAGACAGAATTTGACTTGTCCAACCCTCTTTTTGATCGGGTCCGTTCATTTTTGCAAGAAGCCAATATCTCTTTCCGTCATGGGCCTTTTGTAACGGTTAACTGTGTAAGCGGTACGAGCAGCCGCGGCAACATGTTACGAGTTGCTCATAAGGCTTTATGCGAGAATATGGAAGGCGCTGCTGTGGCAAGGGTGTGCCATGGTTTCGGGATAGATTGTCTTGAGCTTCGCAGTGTGAGTAATCTGGTGGAAGATCGGGACCCATCGGCATGGCAGTTGGTGGAAGCCTGTGAGGCTGCTGGTCTTCATGCTGCTCAGATAGTCAAATATTTACTGAAAGACTGATAAGAATTTCGTCTTCTGTTTTTTCTTTTACTCGAAACTCGAAACTCGAAACTCACAATGCTAACCCTCGGATTCTCTCCCTGCCCAAATGATACATTCATTTTCCACGCCCTTGTCCATGGCTTGGCGGGGTATGATTGCCCTGTTTTTTCTCCTCCTGAACTCGAGGACGTGGAAACATTAAATGAATGGGCATTGAAAGGACGGCTGGATGTGACCAAGATTTCACTCCATGCTTTTGGCCATGTGATGGATAAGTATGTTCTTCTCAGGTCTGGAAGTGCTTTGGGAAGAGGGTGCGGGCCTCTTATTGTCGCCAGAAAATCTTTAATGAAAGAAGATCTTTCTGATATCCGCATCGCTATTCCCGGAGCATATACAACTGCCGCCATGCTCCTGAAACTGTATGCTCCTTCCTGTCGTAATCTTATCGTCAAACGCTTCGATGAAATCATGCCAAGTATCGCTGGTGGTGAGGTGGATGCCGGTGTAATCATTCATGAAAGCCGCTTTACATACCAGGAGCATGGGCTGATCTGTGTCGAGGACCTCGGAAACTGGTGGGAAAATGAAACTGGTCAGCCTATCCCCCTGGGTGGAATAGCCGCGCGAAGGGATCTTGGTGATGATGTTATTCAGCAGATAGAGCGTTGTGTCAGGAATAGTGTGAGGCATGCCTTTGCAAATCCTCATAACAGTACAGAATATACCAGAAAATATGCTCAGGAGCTGGATGAAATGGTGATAGGAAATCACATAAATTTATATGTGAATTCCTTTTCGGAGGATCTTGGCGAGGTAGGTATGGCGGCAATATCGGAGTTTCTCTCGCGGGGGAAAAAGGCAGGGATATTTACCGGATCGTTGAAAGAATTGAGTTCCAATGTCTTTTCAAATGCCGGGAATGTTTCATGAATAATCTTG
>JACNJZ010000197.1 GCA_014382295.1 Candidatus Desulfobia pelagia
TCCCATGCCATTATTGTCGAGACACATCACGGCAAAATCAACGTAAAAACACAGCCTGGCAAGGGAACAACGTTTATTATTGAGCTTCCCCAAAACCGCAGCAGTTATGAAAATGGAGAACCTGAGGCATCATGAAACGACCCAACAAACTCTTTCTTACGACAAACCCCATTTTCGCTATTTGAAGAACCACAACAGACTCTCACTGATCCCGTTTGCAGGAGGGAAGATATATGCTATAAAGGGCTGATGAAAATTGCCCTTATTCAGACAAACCCGACCATTGGCGATTTTGCCGGCAATGTCAACCGGATGATCGACCGGGTGGAGGAGGCCAGAGAGGCCGGCTGCCAGCTTGCCGTCTTCCCGGAACTTGCCGTGAGCGGCTATCCCCCCAGGGACTATCTCGACCATGAAGCGTTCCTGACTGCCCAGGAAGAAGCCCTTTCCACCTTCATTTACAATACCCACGGCATTGCCGTTCTCTGCGGGGCGATCAGCCGCCATACCGGCGGTACAGGCAAGCCTCTCCATAACAGCGCCGTCCTCTTTGAGGATGGTAACGTTCTGTTTTCCAGCCATAAACGACTTCTACCTACCTACGATGTTTTCGACGAAGTTCGCTATTTTGAACCGGGGGAATCAAGCCGCTCTTTTGAATTTAAGGGAATGAAGCTCGGAATCACCATCTGTGAAGACATCTTTAATGATGGCGAGGCCTTCCCCCATCCATTGTACCAGCAAAATCCCGTAGCCGATCTTACCTCGGCAGGCCCGGTTGATCTCCTGATAAACATTGCCGCTTCCCCCTACACCATCGGCAAGCAGAAACTGCGTCATAATCTGTTTGCCAATATGTGCCGGAAATACAGTATTCCTCTTCTCTATGTCAATCAGGTGGGAGGCCAGGACTCGGTTCTTTTTGACGGCGCCAGCATGGCCATTAATGCCTTGGGCCGGTGCTGCGGTCAGGCCGCTTCTTTCCGTGAAGAGATCCTCATCGTTGATACAGAAAAATGGACGCCCCTGGAGGACGACAAGGCAGACGAGACGGAAAATGTCATGGAGGCACTTGCCATGGGAATCCGGGACTATGTGCACAAATGCGACTTCAGCCAGGTGCTCCTCGGCTTAAGCGGCGGCATTGATTCTGCCCTCACCTGCGCCCTTGCCTGTGAAGCCCTAGGAGCCGACAATGTTATGGGAGTCGCCCTGCCCTCTCCATACTCATCCCAGGGCAGCATAGATGATGCACGCGCCCTTGCTGACAATCTCGGTATCCGCTTTGAAACAATCCCCATCAGCGACCCGTTCACATCACTGAAAAACTCCCTGGAGCCGCTTTTCAAAGACCTTGCCGAAGACGTCACCGAGCAGAATATCCAGGCCCGAATCCGCGGCAACCTGCTCATGGCCATGGCCAATAAATTCGGCCGTCTACTACTGGCAACCGGCAACAAATCGGAGATGGCCGTTGGCTACTGCACCCTCTATGGCGACATGTGCGGCGCCCTGTCACCCCTGTCAGATGTTCCCAAGACCCTGGTCTACACAATTGCCAGACATATCAACAGGGAGAAAGAAATAATTCCCTGGCCCAGCATAGAGAAACCGCCCAGCGCCGAACTTGCCCCTGACCAGACAGACCAGGACGATCTGCCGCCCTATGAGGTGCTTGACCCGATACTCCAGGCCTATCTTGAAGAACATCGTTCCATACAGGACATCGTTGCCATGGGCTATGAACCGGAGGTGGTAAAAGATGTTGTCCGCCGTATCAGGATGAACGAATACAAACGCCAGCAGGCAGCCCTTGGCCTCAAAGTAACATCCAAGGCCTTCGGGTACGGCCGCCGATACCCGATCACCGAAAAGTTCCAGGAGTTCTGAGCAGATGTCCAGCCGCCTCACCATATTTTTTCTTCTCCTCCTGGCTCTCGGCCTGATTATCCGCGAGAACATGACCAAGCGACCCGACCAGCTGTACCAGACAGCTGACGGCAGGATTGAGATGTGCCTGAGCTGCCACACCGAAGAGAAACTGGACCCGGCCCATGACAGGCTCGTTGTCGGCTGTTCCCCCTGTCACCTTGGCGATCCGCTGGCCATTGACAAGGAAAAGGGCCATGAAGGCATCGTCAAGAATCCCGGTGATCTGCGGGTGGTGGAAAAAACCTGCGGCATCGAGGGTTGCCATGCCCCTGACGTCAAAAAAGTAAAAAACTCGCTCATGGCAACCAACCGCGGCATCCTGGCCACCCTCCTCTATTACTGGGGAGAGGCCCCGGACCAGAACGGCGACTACTCGGTGGAAAAACTGCTTGAAAGCGGTGAGACATCCCTGGCCATTGATTATTACCGCAAGCTCTGCGCCACCTGTCATCTCTGGAAACAGCGCGGCGACCTGCCCGGCTTCTTTGGTGAAAAGGGCGGAGGCTGCACAGCCTGCCACTTTTCCCAGCCTGAGGGTCTAAGTGATGAAGAAAAGAAAAAAATTCACCCCAAGATCATCAAAAAGGTGCAAACTGACAACTGCATTCGCTGCCATAACCGCAGCGGCCGCATCGGCATCTCCTATACAGGTGTATACGAGTCTGAAAATTACGGCACGCCCTATAAAGGCGGGCAGATGTCGGACAAAACCCTTCCCGGTGACCGCTACTATCTCTCCCTGCCCGCTGATGTCCATCACCAGAAGGGTATGGCCTGCATCGACTGCCATACACGCAATGAGATCATGGGTGACGGCACCAATCATGCCCATTATGAGGACCAGCTTGAGATACAATGTGAAAGTTGTCATTTTCAGAGGACTGAGGACAAAGAACTGAGGACTGAGGTTGGGTATACTCGTAAAGGGAACCCGCTGACCAACATCAGGCAGGAGGATGGCGAGTGGATTCTGGAAGGGAAACTTGACGGCAAGAAACATCCGATGAATCCTGCCAAGGATGAAATATGCAATTTCAGCGGCCATAAACGGGTGGGCTGTGAGGCCTGCCACTCCCAGTGGGTGCCCCAGTGTTACGGCTGTCATGTCAAAAGGGACATGACAGAGACCCACCTCGACAAGCTGACCCTGGAAGAAACCCCGGGCTGGTGGGACGAGGGCCGCTCCTATATCCGTTACGAACGGCCCATGCTGGCCATGTGGAATGACAAGGTGGTTATCGTCACCCCCGGCTGCCAGGATATTATCACCCTGATTGACGACAAAGGGGAACCTGATCGCCAGTTCAACCGGCTGACCATGGCGGCAATCAATCCCCATACCACCCAGAAACAGGGGAAGAGCTGTGCCGAATGCCATACCAGCACCAAGGTCCTCGGCCTGGGCGAAGGAACAGTCTGGAAAAAAGACGGCCAGTGGAATTTCAGCCCGATTGATCAGGGGATCGAAACAGAGGTTGGCAGAACTATGCCTCTGGACGCTTTTGTCTCAATAGACGGCACACCTCTCCAGCATTCATCCCGAGCAGAGCTCCGACCCTTCAACAAAGAAGAACTGACGCGCATCCTCCGGGTCGGCATCTGCATAGAATGTCATAAAGATTACAATGACAAGGCATGGAAAAGTTATACGCCAGAAACGAAGTGCCCGGTATTTAAAGAGGAGTAGGAAAAAGTTTTAAGTAATTAAGTTTTAAGTTTTAAGTTGTAGGTTGGGTTAAGCCGGTATGTTCATTGCCAAGATTGTTAGGTTCGCTCATTTCCTATAACCTTTAAACATTCCATATGGCATAAAACCAGGCAAGCCCAACAAACCCGACCAGACAGTCGGCACGAAGAACACGAAGGTCACGAAGAAAAAATTTAAAAGTTTTAAAAAACTTCGTGTTCTTGGTGTTCTTCGTGGTAAATCTATTTTTTTGATTGAAACTACGAGGTTCCATCATGATCATTACACCATACAGCACATCATCCACTGAAGGGAAACAGCAGCTTGCCAGTCTTGCCGACCGTTTTCAGCTTGCTGACAGCTCCTGTCAGCAGAACGTCACTGACATTTTAAACGACATCAGGACCCGCGGCGATGACGCCCTGCTGGAATACACACGAAAATTTGATGCTCCCGGCATGACCATTGACCAGCTCAAAGTTACTGACGATGAGCTACAGTCCGCCTACGGCCAGGTTGACGATGCGCTGATGGCAAGTCTCACCCTTGCAAAAGACCGCATCCAGACCTTTCATGAGCGGGAGATGGATGACTCCTGGATACTTACCAGGGAAGACGGCACAATCACCGGCAGGCTGGTGCGTCCGGTATCCTCTGCAGGACTCTATGTACCTGGCGGCCAGGGCGGCAAGACCCCCCTCGTCTCCTCTGTTCTGATGAACGGTATCCCGGCGGGAATTGCAGGCGTAGCAAGGCGCGTCATGGTCACTCCTCCCAATGAAAATGGTGCTGTCAATCCGGCCCTTCTGGTTGCAGCCCAGGAAATAGGCATCACCGAAATCTATAAAACAGGAAGCGCCTGGGCCATTGCCGCCCTTGCCTTTGGCACTGCCTCCATTGCCCCTGTTGACGTTATCGTTGGGCCTGGCAATCAGTATGTCACCGAGGCCAAACGCCAGGTCATGGGAAGGGTCAGGATTGACATGATAGCCGGCCCCAGTGAGGTGTTGATCGTTGCCGACGAATATGCCACCCCGGCCTTTATTGCCGCCGATATGCTTGCCCAGGCAGAACACGACCCCCAGGCCCTTGCCATTCTACTCACCACCAGTGAGGCGGTTGCACATGAAACAGTGAAAGAACTGGAACTTCAGCTTAGCCGTCTGAGCAGGGAAGACATCGCCCGCAAATCGCTGATTGACCGCGGTGTCATCCTGATAACACATGATGTTGACGAGGCCATCGATCTCGCCAATGACATCGCCATCGAGCATCTCGAACTGATGCTGACGGAACCCTTTGAATGGCTGCCGAAAATCAACCATGCCGGTGCCATTTTCCTTGGTAATTACTCACCGGAAGCCTGTGGAGATTATGTGGCCGGCCCAAACCATGTTCTGCCGACAATGGGCACCGCCCGCATTTCCTCGGCATTGGGCGTGGAGACTTTTCTCAAGAAAAGCAGTTTGATTTCTTACTCACGCCAGGCCTTTCTCAATGACGCAGGCCACATCCAGAACCTGGCCAACCTTGAAGGACTGACTGCCCATGCCCGTTCTGTGACGGAAAGACTGAAACTCATTGAGAATTGAGAATTGAAAATTGACAATAACGAGGCAAGGGACTTCTTTTGCCAGGGATGTGATGGACTGCAACTGGCTTTGTCCGAGGAAGTAATTGACAAACTTCTTCTTTATCTCCAGGAACTTACAAAATGGAACCGCAAAATAAATCTGATTGGCAAGGCCCCTGAAAAGGAGATTATTGAAAAGCATTTTCTGGATTCCCTTCTGCTGCTTTCTCATCTCGACAACGCTGAAGACCTGCATCTTCTCGATGTCGGCAGCGGGGCCGGATTTCCCGGCCTTGTTCTGAAAGCGGCCTGCCCTGCCCTTCAGCTCACCCTGGTGGAGCCGCGCCAGAAGCGAGTCTCTTTTCTGCGCCATATCATCAGGACACTGCAGCTGGATACCGTTGACATTATTGACGCCCGCCTGGAACCTGGTGAGAAACAACAGGAAAACACATTTCCAATTATTACCAGCAGGGCCCTGTCAACAATTGCAGAGTTTCTGGAGCTCATAAGCCATCACAGTTCTCCTGGTGGTCTGGTTATCTGTATGAAGGGACCCAAAGCAGAAGAGGAAATTGGCCAATGGAAGAAGACTTCCCCCCAGAGCCCCTTTACCCTGATTGACAGCACCGAATACCGGCTGCCTTTTTCCGGAGGAATCCGCAACCTGGTGACGTTTAAAAAAGTTTAAAAAAAGGCACAGAGTTTTTTGTCTTTTTTATCGAAGAGATCTACTGCGTCCATCGAAGCCACAACTTCTCATA
>JACNJZ010000182.1 GCA_014382295.1 Candidatus Desulfobia pelagia
TGTGTTTACAGTTTTTCGAAATAATTCTTCAGGTTTGCCTCAGGATCAATTTTAGGGATAATAAACCCGTCTTTTGATGCCATTGCAACCATGGCCCCGGGACCATGACCGGCGAGCACACAGTCTGAATGAACGATAATACCTATCACGATTCCACCGGTTTTGTATATGCGGCCAAAAGTGGCGTCAGCATCGGTAATAGCAACAACATCTCCGAGGCGAAGATCGTCGAGGCCGAATTCCTTCACAGTCGGGGAATCAAAAAGCTGGATGTCATAGTCGCCGGAATTGCTGTGAGAGTGGCCAATGCCGGAGCCCATAATCTTTGCCGGGACCTTGTGGGTAACAGGTACTTCAATTCGCCCCTTCCCTATATCTTTTATGCCCATCTGCTCGAGAAGGGCCGGGTCGAGGTTCATGATTTTTATGGCTGGGAAGTCGGTCAGCTGCAGTCCGCATCCATATCCTTTAATCTGTATTTTGTCACCGATTACCAGTTTGTCGAGAACCTCCGGCTTGAAATCGATGAGAACATGGTCAATACCGCCATGCTTGCCGGTCACCCGGCCTACTTCTCCCAGGGCATCACCCGAGACAATTCTGGCGACATTGCCAACACAGGAAAAAAGATTGAGAGCCCTGTTCGGTCCCGGCTGCCCCTGGAATTTTGTGAAATTGGATATACTCACCCCCGGTTCAACATGATCTGCAAAAAGACCGCAGGCGGAATCCCCTATCCTTACATTATATGTAATGCCGCCCACGCCGGGATATATGTCGGAATGCCCCTCCGGGTTTATACGGTAAGGGTTTACGCCTCCTAAAGGCGAGGTGATCTCCCCGATAACCGACTGGCAAACCAGCTGTTCTTTATTTGTTTTCAGCATTTGGTTCCTTATAGCTTAAAACTTAAACCTTAAGACTTAAATCTTTCCTACACATTAAATCGGAAATTAACACAATCCCCATCTCTGACAATATATTCTTTTCCTTCCAGTCGCATAAGGCCTTTTTCTTTTACCTTGTTTTCACTGCCGCAGCTGATGAAATCGGCATATTTTATGACTTCAGCACGAATAAATCCCCGCTCAAAATCAGTATGGATGACGCCTGCTGCCTGGGGTGCTTTGGTGTTTTCCGGAAGGGTCCAGGCCCGGGTTTCTTTTTCGCCCACTGTAAAGTAATTGATCAGGCCCAGGAGAGAATAACCGGCACGAATCAATCTGTTGAGGCCTGATTCTTCCATTCCCATATCTGCAAGAAAGTCGATTTGCTCCTCCGGGCCGAGAGTGCTTAGTTCTGACTCTATGGCGCCGGAAATGATAACAACGGCAGCTCCTTCTTCCTGGGCAGTTTCTTTCAACTGGTCAACCCAGTTGTTTCCTGTGGTAATGTCTTCTTCACTGACATTAGCCACATAGAGAACCGGTTTTGCCGTGAGCAGGCACAGTTCCTTGAGAAGGGCTTTGCCGGCATCGTTTGTGTCAAGGAGCCGGGCAGGTTTGCCGCTGTCTAGCAGGCCCTGGAGTTGCTCGAGAATAACCACCTGGGCCTTAAAAAGTTTATCTCCTGATTTTGCCTGGGACCTGGTTCTGTCCAGCCTGCGTTCAACGCTGTCAAGGTCTGCAAGTATGAGTTCCGTGTTGATGACATCCCTGTCCCGGAGGGGATCGATTGAGCCGTCAACGTGAACAATATTGGTATCCTCAAAACAGCGAACCACATGGGCAATGGCATCGACCTGGCGGATGTGACCAAGAAACTGGTTGCCAAGGCCCTCACCTTTGCTGGCACCGCTCACCAGGCCGGCAATGTCGACAAACTCCATCTGTGCATAGACGGTCCGTTTCGTCTTGGCAAGTTCCGCGAGAATATCCAGCCGCTTTTCAGGGACAGGAACCATGCCGACATTCGGTTCTATAGTGCAGAAAGGGTAATTGGCCGACTCAATGCCGGCGGCAGTCAGTGCATTGAAAATAGTTGATTTTCCGACATTGGGAAGACCAACAATACCGCATCGAAAACCCATAAAATAAACTCCTTAATATTTATAAAAGAAGGCTGTTGCAGCCTGGAAGGTAAGAATGAAGGAGACCTATATAATTGCTTCTTGGCAAATAGGCAATGATTGATTACTCTTTCCCAAACCATATATCTTAAACCTTATACCTTAGTTCTTGATGTCAAATCCTGTCACTTTAGCTCATCTTCTTGAGGAGATGATACGTCGAAAAAACTGGGCGAAGAAAATCAGCCAGCATGCTGTTTTTCATATCTGGCCTCAGGTTGTCGGGAAAGATATCGCTAAAAGGTCATATCCATATATTATACGCGGGAGTGTTTTGTGGGTGCGGGTTTCTGATTCGGTCTGGATGCAGCAGCTTCATTTTCAGAAACCGCTGATTCTTGATAAGATTAACGAAAGATTGCGAAGCTCTGTTATTTCTGATTTGCGTTTTCAGGTTGATAGCAGTCTGGATCAAGTGGAATTTGATGAGAACAGGGAAAGCCAAGAGGTTGAAGAGGTTTTTGAGGATCCCGAAGAGGCTGAGGCTTTCGAGCATATGCTGCAATCGGTTACCGATGATACGGAAGTGCAGGAGGCAGTGAAAAAATGCTGGGAAAGATTGAGGCGGGCCAAGGCTAGAAATTCTTCCTAGAGTCAAGCAGTAGAGTTACCGGCCCGTCATTGATCAGATGAACCTGCATCATGGTTTGAAATCTTCCGCATGCAATAGGAAGTCTCTGTTTCATTTTTTCGATGAAAAGTTCATAAAGGCGCTTGGCAAGTTCCGGTGGTGCGGCATGTGCATAGGAAGGCCGCCTGCCTTTTCTGCAGTCTCCCAGAAGGGTAAATTGCGAGACGATAAGGGCTTCTCCACGTATATCCAATAAGGAAAGATTCATCTTGTCTTCTGCGTCAGGGAAAATCCGCAGGTTGGCAATTTTGTCGACCAGATAATGAACATCCTTTTCTGAATCATCGTCAGTCACGCCAAGAAGGACAACGACTCCGGCCAGAATGGCTCCGGTGACCTCACCGTCAACTGTGACTCTTGCCTCAGTCACTCTTTGAACTACCGCTCTCATTTATTCGAGATTTCCTGCTAAAAACTGAAAAATTGCCATGGCCGAAAGAGCTGCTGTTTCAGCTCGCAGTGTCCTGCTGCCAAGGCTGACAGAGATAAATCCGGCAGCTGTGCAGCGCTCAATTTCTTCTTTGGCAAAGCCTCCCTCCGGGCCGATAACCACCAGCAGGGAATCCATATTGCCCAGGTCTTTCAATGTTTTTAAGGTGGTATCCTTTTCCTCCTCCCAGAGAATAACCTTAAGAGTATGTTCTGACGATGATGAGAGAATTTCATCGAGGCTGGTCAATGGATTTACTTCAAGGGGACAAGGTCGTCGGCACTGTTTGCTTGCTTCAAGGGCTATTTTCTGCCAGCGGTTCATCCTGTTTGCCGAAGGATCGCGGAGAGTAGTGTGTTGTGAGTAGAAGGGAGTAATCCTTCCCACTCCCAGTTCGGACGCTTTCTGGACCAGGAAATCCATTTTTTTCCCTTGGAGAACACCTTGTGCCAGATTTAGAACAGGTTTGGCCGTAGGAACTCTTTCGCAGGAGAGAATTTCCAGGGATACGGAAGGGGACAATGTTTTTATTTCTGCTAGATATATAGATCCCAGGCCGTCAAGCAGTTCAACAGAGGAGCTCGTTTCCATGCGCAGAACGGTTTTAAGGTGATGGGCCTCATCACCCCTCAGGGTAACAGTTGATCCCTTGATGTCATCTTTGTCTATAAAAAATCTGCGCATTATTTCTCAAACAGGAAAGCCTGCCATTCCTTCTGGTCGGGGGAATGAAGCAGTGTGAGGCCTTTGCCGTGAAAGAGATCTGTAATGGCCTCAGCCTGTTCTCCCTTGAGGATGCCGGCAAGAACCAGTCGGCCGTTCGGCGCCAGCAGTGAATATAATCGGGGAGCCATCTCTGTTATGACATCCTGGGTGATATTGGCAGCAATCAGGTCAAATGGGCCTGTTGTTTCTGTGATATCTTTTGTCGAAACGGTCATAAGATGGGAGAGGTTGTTGTAGTCAACATTATCCAGGGCGGCGGCAACGGCGTCCGGGTCGTTGTCAATTGCAAGAACCTCTTGTGCTCCTAGCAGGGCGCAGGCCATACCGAGTATCCCTGTTCCTGTGCCGACATCGAGAGTTTTCTGAAGTTGTGCGCTGGAAAGTTCGGAAAATGAGCGTTCTATTAGTTGCAGGGCGAGTTGGGTGCTGTCGTGGAGGCCTGTTCCAAAAGCCATGCCGGGATCAATTTCTATGACCATTTCGTTTGCTTCAGGGGTGTATGGCTCCCAGGTTGGTTTCACTGTAATCCGGTCAGTAAGTCTGAGGGGTTTATAAAAGGCTTTCCATTTTTTATTCCAGTCTTCTTCGAGAACATCTGAGTAGGAGCATGATGGTAAAGAATCATGGGGAGTATCTGCGGAAAGGCTTTTGAGGAAATCGTCAAACTGGTTTTTCTTCTGATCAAAATGATCATCTTTTTCAAGATAGGCTATAATGGTTTCAGTAGTTGAGGTGTTTTCCGAGATGTTCACCTGCTGTTCAATGCCAGAGCCTGTGAGTTCCATTAAGAAGCTGGCGGCCATGTCGGCCTGGTGTTCTGGCATGCAGAGAGTAATTTTCTGCCATTGTCTTGGCGAACGATGCGCGAATGGGTTGCTTTTCATAAATTTGAAGGTATCCTGATTGAAAATAATTTCGGATTGGGGATTTTGGATTGCGGATTGCGGGGTACAGCAAAACAGTCCGCAATCCAAAATCCCAAATAACATTTCCCAAAGACATTGCGAAGAGAGATTGTTAGCATATCTCTTTCTTTGCCCTGAGTTCTGAGTAAAAGCTGTTCCCTGACTTGTATCATGCCGGTTGTTTACTCTTCAAGAAGAAAAAAGAGTTTGAAAAAATATGGACCATAAAAACCTTTCGGAATTATTGGAAAAAGTAAAAACAGAGAAGTGCAGTGTCGATGAAGCTGTTGCCAAACTTCAGCACGACCCGCCCTCCACACTCGATTTTGCCTGCCTTGATCACCATCGGCAGGCCAGAACGGGTGTGCCTGAGGTGATATACGGAGAAAATAAGTCTGAGGATCAGCTGCTTGGTATTTTTGAAAAAATGCTGAACCATTCCGGAGGAGTGGTTATGGCAACACGAATTGATCAAAAAAAAGCAGATGCGGTTTGCGAAACGTTTCCGGCGGTCTTATATTATAAGGAGGCTCGAATGCTTGTTGCCCGGGAGCAGGTCTGTCCGTCTGAGGAGAGTGAAAACGGCTTGATTGCCGTGGTTTCTGCAGGGACTTCCGATATCCCGGTGGCAGAGGAAGCACTTGTAACGGCAAGAAGCATGGGCAACAGGGTCAAGGCTGTCTATGATGTAGGGGTTGCAGGCATTCATCGTCTTTATGCCCGGCAGCAGATACTGCATGAGGCAGCGGTTCTTGTTGTGGTGGCTGGAATGGAAGGGGCGCTTCCCAGCGTCGTAGGGGGTCTTTTTGATAAGCCGGTCATAGCTGTTCCAACCAGTGTCGGTTACGGAACAGGGTTTGGCGGCATTGCCGCTCTGTTGGGAATGTTAAACAGCTGTGCCCCGGGGGTTGCCGTGGTTAATATTGACAATGGTTTTGGTGCAGGGTGCCTCGCTTCGTTAATAGTAAGGAATTCAGCAAGTTAGGTTGTTTTATAAAAAAAAGAAAAAGAAGTATTGACAAGGCCGATGACTTTCATTAGATTGCCGGTCTTTCGCGCTACCAACTGGAACGAAAAAAGAATGGTGAGCGAAAAAAAAACATCTTGACAGGACAAAGCAAATAGCCTATTTTGGTGGTTTGCCCCTG
>JACNJZ010000090.1 GCA_014382295.1 Candidatus Desulfobia pelagia
TATGGATGCCTGTGCGAGAAAGTCTGCATGGATGTCATCCACTCTTTCCCGGTATTCCTCCGGCGAAATAACAGCCCCTTTGATCCCGCCCCGCAGGTTGATTTCTGTCAGATATGTTTCTCCTGATTGTGTTTCCATAAGATCTATATGGGCATAGGGGAAGCGGCCTCTTGCCATAATCTGTTCACAGAGCATGCGCTGCTGGTCTGTGAGTGAGTAGGGGGTGCTGATTCCTCCACAATGCAGGTTGTTTCGAAAGTTGTAAGGATTCTTTCGCTGATATGCTTCTTCGTAGCTGCCGAGCACAATGACTCGAATATCGGTGCAGTCTGCAGCATACGGCTGAAGGACAAAAGGGTATGGAAGCGTGCCCAGGGAGGCCTGATTGTTAGCATCTTCAACAGTTGGCCAGAGATGAATACCCAGCCCGCCGTTTTTTCTGTCGATTTTTGTGATAACCGGGCCAATGGAGTGCTGGTGGAAACAATTGACGGCTTTCAGTATGTCATGCTGGTCATGAATCGCCAGAGTATGAGGGAGCATGTAATCCGAGAAGAGAAGGGTCTGGGCGGCCTTTGAGCGACAGACTTGCTGGGACAGGGCAGATGGGAAAAGAGTCACACCTCTTGTGGTGAGGTCGAGGAGCATATATTCCTCGGTGGGTTTCAGTCGGAGACGGCCAATGAAAATATCTCCTTTGTTGAGTTCGGAATAATGACTCCGCAATTCTTCATTTTGTGTAAAGATTCGAGAGGTGTTTGAAGCAGAGAGTGTCAAAAGAGCATTTCCAGAAAGCGTGGATGAAACTGGGTGATGTCCGCATTACATTCTCCACAAAAAAAACTGATATCGCCCATGACGTGGGATTCATCTCCGGCCTGACTGAAGCTGCAATCGGGATGCTGAATATAACGTGTTGTGATGACAACTTCATCAGCAACTTCTATGAAATCATGGTCATTCCCGCAATGGGGGCAGACAATACGCATGCAATGTTTTTTGTCGCGTTGTTTTCTGCTATCAGTTTGAGTACCTGGTTCCACTGTGATGGGCTCCATTTTTTATCTGAAAGTTACACCTGAAAAAGGTGCCTGTATGGTGACATTGCACCCTAAGGCAGGAAGAGGTAATTGTCAACGACTCTGCCCTGCCGTACCTCGTCAATATATTACTGAGAAGTCTTTCTCGTCCGGGGTGGGGTGCACCGGGTCAAAAACTACTCTGGCCACATCTGCCATGGGCGGACCCGTCTGGAGCCATTCAAGCATCCTGTCCACAGTCTGTTCTTCTCCAGCGATAAGGGCCTCGACAGAGCCGTCAGGGAGATTTCGGACCCAGCCGTACAGTCCAAGCCTTACAGCCTCGTCTCTGGTGCAGGCGCGGAAGAACACGCCCTGGACCCTTCCCTCAATAATGACATGGATGGCTTTCTGCGTCACGATGGCTATTGGTCTCCATTATGCTGTTGTCCGAGTAATTCCATGAACTGCTGCTCGTTTAAAATGGAGATGGACATTTCCCCGGCCTTTTTTAATTTGCTGCCCGGTTTATCACCACAGACAAGGTGGGTTACTTTTTTTGTAAGAGAGGAGGAAACCTGGCCGCCCAGATCTTTAAGCCTCTCTTTTGCTTCACTGCGAGAGCAGGATGCCATGGTCCCCGTAAACAGGAAGACGTTTCCTGCAAGCGGAAGGATCCCAGTGCCCTGCTGGGGGAGGCTAAATTCAAAGCCGTTCCTCATGAGGGTGGACAGCATTTCCTGGACTGCCGGGTCGGAGAAATAATCTTGCAGGCTTCCGGCAACCTGTTCGCCGATACCTTCTACGGCGAGAAGATCGTCAGTGGAGGCGAGCATGAGTCGTTCCAGGGTTTGAAACCGGGTCTCGAGCAGCCGGGATGTTACTTCGCCGACGTAACGTATTCCGAGGGCCGCTATGAATTGGGAGAGAGTGGTTTTTTTACTGTCGGCAATGGCTTTTATCGCATTTGCTGCAGATTTTTCTCCCCAGCCATCAAGATGCTGCAGATGCTCGTGCTTAAGCGAGTATATGTCGGGGATATCGGTAATGATTTTTTCATTAAAGAGCTGTTCCATTGCTTTTTTGCCGAGACCTTCTATATCAAGACCGGCTTTGGAGGTGAAGTGGATCAGGCTTCGCATTCGCTGGGACGGGCAGTGGGGGTTTGTACAGCGTGTTGCTGCTTCACCTTGTTCCCTGCTAAGGGTGTGATCGCAGACGGGACAGGTTCGAGGCATTGAGATGATTTGTTCTGTCCCGTCACGGAGGTCTGTGATCGGTTTAATGACTTCGGGAATGACATCTCCGGCCCTTTGGATGAGAACTGTATCGCCTATTCGCAGATCTTTACGCTTTATTTCATCTTCATTGTGGAGTGTGGCACGTCTCACGGTAACACCGCCAATTCGCAGCGGTTCAAGCAGGGCTACAGGGGTTACAGCTCCGGTTCTTCCAACCTGGAATTCAATGCTGTTCAGACGGGTGGTTGCTTGTGAGGCAGGGAATTTGCGGGCAATGGCCCAGCGGGGACTGCGGGACTTTGTCCCCAGTCGCTGCTGCAGGAGGAAAGAGTCAACTTTAACAACCATGCCGTCGATTTCATAAGGAAGGGCGGGCCGTAATTCGAGAAGATGGTTGTAATGAGTGATGATGCTCTTCATGTCACTGCATGTGGCGGCATGGGGATTGATTTTGAAGCCGAGAGAGTTGAGGTAAGTAAGCAGTCCCGACTGGGTATTTTGTTTTGTTGATGCAGGGTCACTCACTGCGTAGACCATGAAATCAAGAGGGCGGTCTGCCGTCAGTTGCGGATCAAGCTGGCGAAGCGATCCGGCAGCCGCATTTCTGGGGTTGGCAAAAGGAGGCTCTCCGGAATCGACACGTTCTTTGTTTAGGGCGATAAAGTCATCATTGCCTATAAAGACTTCTCCGCGAACCTCAATAATGGCCGGAGGCTCTGGGGTGTGCAGGCGCAAAGGAATGGTCTGGATGGTTTTCAGGTTGGATGTGATATCCTCCCCTGTTCGGCCATCTCCCCGGGTTGAGCCCTTTACAAACAGCCCCTCTTCATAGACAAGCTCGACGGCAAGGCCATCAAGTTTGGGTTCAGCTATATAGCTCAGTGGGGTGCTGTTCTGTAGAAATCTCTTTAGTCGCTGCTCGAACTCATACAGTTCTTGATCATTGAAGGCATTTTCCAGGCTGAGCATTGGAAAACGGTGTTCGATACTTGCAAATTTTTCAAGAGGGGCCCCGCCGACCCTCTGGCTTGGCGAATCCTGGGAGACAAGATCCGGGAAGTTTTTTTCGATATCGAGCAGTTCACGGAAAAGAAGATCATATTCACTGTCAGCTATGAGAGGATTGTCCAGGATGTAATACTGGTAATCATGGAGCTGGATTTCTTGAATCAGATCCTGGATTCGTTTTTTGGCTGCAGTGCTGTTGAGCATGTGCGATAGGCAAAGTTAAGGTGTATGGTTGTACAAGAAACGGTAATGATAGCTGGGTTTCAGGCCGAAAAAAATCAATCAGTAATATCAAGTAACTTGAAACGTGTTTCTGGCATTTATGAAGGCTTCTGCAGAAGTTTTCCGCCTTTAGCAATGTTTTCATGGAGAACTTCATCTATAAAAATAAGGATGCTGTCTTCAGGTTTATTGGCTGCCTGGGAAATAACCTTGGTTACTCCCTCTGAAATTTCCTTTTTTTGCTGTGTCGATAAGGTGCCTGCAACACGGATATTAACGTAGGGCATGGTGTTCTCCTTGTTTTGACTTTTTACGAGATCATCTTAATTGACAGTCTCGCGAAAACTAAAAAATATAACGCAAAGACGCGAAGTCTCAAAGGGAATATTTTATAAAAACAATAAGTTACCTTTGTGGCTCTGTGCCTTTGCGTTAAAAAATGACTTTTTGCTGACACGTCTCAATTTGATGGAAAAAGAAAAGAGATGTATGTTGTTTTTTTCTGGAAAGAACATTTACCATACAACCTTATAATGGGACAAGATGTGACAGAAAAAATAGCTGAAAATGTGTTTGATGAGACCGGCTGGAAAGAGATGGTCAGAGCCGGAGAGATTGCCGGGCATTCACTTGTTTATTTTCAGCAGATTGATTCGACGAATTCCAGAGCCATGGAAATGGGTCTGGCCGGTGCCCATGCAGGAACGGTTGTTTTTGCGGAAAGCCAGACCGGAGGGAAGGGACGCCTGGGGAAATCATGGGATTCTCCTGCGGGAAGCGGTCTCTACTTTTCTATAATTTTAAGGCCTGCTCTGGCAATAGGTGATCTGTCAAAAATTACCCTGGCCGCCGGGGTTGCTTTATGCCGGATGGTGCGCCGTCTTTATTCTTTTTCTCCGCAGATAAAATGGCCTAATGATTTACTTGTCGCCAACAGGAAGTGTGGAGGGATTCTGGTGGAAGCGGACCTGCGAAATCAATCTGCGCCATTGGTTATATTGGGAATTGGTTTGAATGTGACGACTCCCTCCATTGATTTCCCGGAGGAATTGCGGGAGAGCGCAACCTCTTTGCAGTGTCATGTTGACATACCAATACGGCGAAAGGAACTTCTGGAAACTGTTCTTGTTGAAACCGATGCGGTTATTGGCCAATTTGAACAGCAGGGTTTTGCAGATATTCTGAAGGAATGGAAAAAATACGATGCAACCCTCGGCAGGACACTTACGTGGATAACCGCTGATCGGCAAGTCGTGAAAGGAGTTTCACTGGGGCCAGACAACGAGGGAAAGCTGCACATAAAAAGCGGTGATGGAAGAGTTCACGAAGTGATATCCGGGGATATCCGGCTGGCAAGTTATCCGTGATAGTGCGCCTGAATCTCTTTCACTTTTTTGATGAGATCTTCATTAACGGGGACATTTAGTGAAAGTTTTCTGGCTTTTTCAACAAGGGCACCATTAATCGCATCGATTTCTGTCGGTCTTTTTCTCCTGGCATCCTGAAGCATGGAAGAGATGTTGGCTGCGGTTGTTCTGCAGACCCCGAGAGTCAGGTCTACGGGATTATTTTCAATGTGTATTCCCAGGGTGCGGGCCACCTTTTCCCCCTCTTGAACGGCAGCTATGAGAGCTTCACGGGCTTCAGGAATGTCGAGCAGCTTTCCGTTGGGACAGTCGTGTATGACGGTAAGTGCGTTGATGCCTATATTGATGAGGAGTTTTCCCCAGAGGTGATCCTGGATGTTGTTCACTGTGACAGTTTCAAATCCTGAAGCCGTTAAAATAAGGGCTGCGGTATTCAGCTGTTGGTGTAGGTGAGGATCTGCCGGGCGAAGAAAGCCTATTTTTGTCAACCCGGTGCCGCCATGTCTGACCTGGCCAGGAGCGATAAGAGTAGCGCCCTGGGATGTCACGCCAAAGGCTGCCTGTGGGGCGATGGTACTATTGGCGACAGGGTCAATGTGGCCTATTCCGTTCTGGAAGGTAATGAGCAGGGTGTTACGAGAAAAAAGAGGAGCGATGTGCTGTAACGCTGGAGCCACATCCATTGACTTGACGCAGAGAAGTACAAGGTCGGTTTTGCCTATGGCTTCGGGGTTAGACGTAACGGGAAGGGGAACGGAAAACTCCTGATCATCAATATTCAGAAGGAGTTTCCCGTTTATTGCGGCTGCCCTCTCAGGGCTGTGATCCAGCAGCCATACTGTGTTTTCATTGGCGCCAGCCAGACTGGTGGCGAGAAGCAAGCCTAAGGCGCCAGGGCCTATTATGGCTATTTTCATAGGATAGAACCCTGAGCCTCCTGATGTATTAATCTTTATAAAAAGGCTCTCACAGAGTTCACAGAGACCCAGAGGAAAAAACTCTGTGAACTCAGTGCACCCCAAGGGCATTTCTTTTAGGGCACCTCTGTGAGAGATAAAGTGTCATGCGTTGTTCCCGCCGGCGGGGTGGCGGTTAGTTGCTGACTACGGCTTCTTCGAGGATTACATTATATTTGTATCCGGCTCCGAAGTCTTTATCCGTTGCTATGACACCTTCGATAACGATGATGCTGTTTGTTTCCGGCATGTCAGCGGAAGTTATGACCAGATCATGACTGTTGTTTGCAGGATTGCCGGTACCGTCCTGAAGATGGATCCAGTTTTTCCCCATGATATTTGCAGACACTTTTACAGCTTTGCCGCGGATTTTTACTTTTTTCCCGGACAGATCTGCTGCCTGGGTAAAGATTTCTTCTATAGTATAGCCATTTTCACCCTCAACTTTCTCTATGGCAACTTCCTGGAGGGGTGCAACGGCTGTTGCGCTGCCGCCACTGGCCTGCTCTAATCCTGCCATGGGAGACATCATTCCCATGCCTTCACCCTGAAGGGCTCCTCCAAAACTTGTACTGGCAGCGGCTTCGTCGGCTCCTATCAGGCCGCTTGAGAAAATAATCTCAGGAAAAGTACGGTCAAGGGTGCGGCTGTGAAAGTCACGCATGACAGGGCCGGGTTTCAAGCTGACCTGCTCACCAACGGTTACAGGAGCTTGGCCAATTGCAGTCCATTTTGTTTCCGTACCTGTATCCAGTTGAATATATGTGTATCCGCCGCCGTCAAATGTATCAACAACTGTTCCGGTAAGGGCAGAGTCTGAGGCCTGGGCCATTACCGGAGCCTGGGGGGCTGCTGGCTGTTCCTGGGCTACTGCAGGTTTTTTGGATTCGGCAGTAGGGGCCTTGGTGTCATCCTGGTCGGAGCAGGCGGTAAATGCCAATGCAACAGCGAGTCCCGCCGCAAGCGAGAGTGTTTTGGTCATCTTCATAGTAAATCCTCGGGTTATGTTATGATTGTAAGGTTAATTATCTGGATATGAAAAATCAAATCCTTCTTTTGTTTTATTAATAAGAACATGTCCGCCGCGTTTTAGTTCCCCAAAAAGAATTTCTTCGGACAGACGGTCGCCTATTTCGGTCATGATGAGTCTTCTCATGGGTCTGGCGCCATAGTCGGGATCATAGCCTTCAGTTGCCAGCCAGCTCCGGGCTTTGTCAGAAAGAGAAATAGTGACTCTTTTTTCGGCAAGCCGGGCTTCAAGTTCAAGGACAAGCTTGTCTACTATTTTCTGCATAACGGAAAATTCCAGGGAATTAAATGAAATAATGCCGTCCAGTCGGTTTCTGAATTCGGGAGAAAACAGATCCTTAACAGCTTTTATGTTTCCTGCCTTTTTGTTTGTCATGAAGCCAATGGACTGGCCAGCCATTTCCCTTGCCCCGGCATTGGTGGTCATTATGAGAATAACATTCCTGAAATCTGCCTTGCGGCCCAGATTGTCGGTAAGCGTTGAGTGGTCCATTACCTGCAGAAGGATGCTGAAAATGTCAGGATGGGCTTTTTCAATTTCATCAAAAAGAAGCACACAGTATGGATGCTTCTTTATGGCGTCAGTCAGGAGACCGCCCTGATCAAAGCCGACATAGCCTGGGGGGGCGCCAATAAGTCGCGCCACGGCATGTTTCTCCATATATTCACTCATGTCGAACCGTTCGAAGTGAACGGAAAGACTAAAGGCCAGCTGTCGGGCCACTTCGGTTTTTCCCACCCCTGTAGGCCCGGCAAAAAGAAATGAACCGGTAGGCCGCTCCGGATCTTTCAGGCCGGCCCTGTTACGCTTAACAGCTGTTACCAGCGCGTCTATGGCATGGTCCTGTCCAAAGATCTGTCTTTTGAGGGATTGCTCCAGTCCTTCAAGCTGCTGGATGTCGGATGAGGAAATATTTTTTGCCGGTATTCTGGCCATCTTGGCAATAACCGCTTCAACATCACGGACTGTAACCGTTTTTCTCTTTTTCCCGGGTCGGGCGGCAAGCCGGAAAGCAGCACCGACTTCGTCGATAACATCGATGGCTTTGTCCGGGAGAAAGCGTTCGGTGATATAGCGGTCTGCCAGTTCTACTGAGGTCTGAATAGCGGCATTGGAGTAACGCACTCCATGGTGTTCTTCGTAGTGAGACTTCAACCCTCTCAGGATCGCACACGTTTCATCCACCGTAGGTTCTTCAATGTCAACTTTCTGGAAACGGCGGGATAATGCCCGATCTTTTTCTATATGATTGCGGTATTCCTCATAGGTTGTCGAGCCTATGCAGCGCAATTTTCCGGCCTGAAGTGCCGGCTTCAGGAGGTTTGATGCGTCCATGCTGCTGCCGCTGGTGGCCCCGGCTCCGACAATGGTATGAATTTCGTCAATCACCAGGATAATTTCAGGTTTCTTTTCCACTTCTGAAATAATGGCTTTCAGGCGCTCTTCAAAGTCTCCGCGATATTTGGTCCCGGAAAGAAGAGCCCCCAGGTCAAGCTGATGGATTTCGACAGCATGCAGGAGATCCGGTACCTTGTGCTCATAAATATGCAGGGCAAGTCCTTCAGCGATAGCGGTTTTTCCGACCCCCGGTTCTCCAACGAGAAGAGGGTTGTTTTTTCTTCTGCGGCAGAGAATCTGCATGACACGCTCAAGTTCCATGTTGCGGCCAATCAGGGGGTCTATTAAGCCCTCGGCAGCTCTTTGGGCGAAGTTGATTGTATATTTTTCGAGGGCACTTTTGTCTTTTTTAGGGGCCTTCTTTTCCTCATGCATAGGAAGCGCCTGGGGCGGAGGAGAAGGTGTCAGCCTGTGGGATAAATAATCGATGAGCTCCAGTCGTGAGAGGCCTTCCTCTTTCAGGAAATAGACGGCAAAAGATTCAGGTTCCGCAAAGATTGCAGCCAGAACATCACCGGAATCAACCTCTTTTTTTCCACAACTCTGGACGTGGGCAATGGCCCTCTGCAGAACCCTGTTGAAACCCAGAGTCTGGGTGGGCTCACTGCCGAGTTTCTCATGGAGCGTGGGCATATTTGTGTGGAAAAAGTTTTCCAGATTTTTTTTCAGGTGTTCGGCGTCACCGCCACAGCCGGTTATTATGTTGAGGGCCATGTTATCATGGAGAAGACCATACAGAATGTGCTCTACGGTAACATGTTCATGATGGAGTTTCTTGGCCTCACGAATGGCCATGACAAGAGCTATTTCTACTTTTTGATTAATCATGAGTCTAATTTTTTTCCATGCTGCACCGTAACGGAAATTCATTTCGTCGTGCGATATCATGGACAATGGTTATTTTTGTGTCGGCTATTTCCCTGGTGTACACCCCGGCTATGCCTATTCCCTGCTGGTGGACATTCAGCATGATTTTCGTTGCCTCTTCAGCGCTTTTGTGAAAAATAGATTCGAGCACCATGACAACGAATTCCATGGTTGTATAGTCGTCATTGTGAAGGAGGACTTTGTAAAGAGGGGGTTCTTTAACCTCTTCTTTTTTTTTGGTAAGTACTACTCCGTCAGTTTCTCTTCCCGGTACAGTCATCAATATATTCTTTTATATTACATGGTTCTAAATTGTTCTGCATGGACAATAGTAATGATTAATGCTGTCCATGTCCACCCAGAAAGGAAAAGAAAAAATTGTCAAGGGCCAGGGCGTCATTTATGCCGCCTCCTTTCAGGCTGTATTCAACCAGGAGAAGTTCTCGGAGTCCTTTTCTGAGAATTTTAATCTCAAATCGTTCGGCCTGCTGAAAGGTTTTATATATCACGAAAGGATGGACGGAGAGGAAGGGAGAACTTTCGTGACGGGATTTTTTGAGTTGGGCAAGATATCCTTTTTGAAAAACCCCAAAAGACTGGCCTCTGGGGTATGGCGGTTTTTCCTGATACTGCATTGACCGGAAGAAGAGCAGTTTTCGAATCAGGTTCCTCAGGCTTGCTACCAGGGCCAGCGGGTGAAGGCCATTTTCACGGAGTTTGGCAGAAAGGACAAGGGCCTGCTCGATATTTCTGGTGGCAACTGCCTCGTTGAGTTCATATATGGCATCTTCTCTTGTCCAGCTGACAATCGCATCAACGTCAGCAGCAGTAATCGTCTCTTTTTCACCGCAGTAGAGCGCAAGCTTTTCGGTTTCCCTGACCGCAGCGACGGGATGGAATCCAACCCTGTCGAGCAGCAGTTTGATGACACTAGGGCCGGGTTTTTTGCCGAATTCTTTCATGGTTTTCAGAATCAGGTCTGTAATGGCGGCATCACTGCTGCTTTTTCTTGTGGCCTGCGTTGCCCCAGAGTCGACGGAAAGGTCTATGATTACCCCGAGCTGGTCAATGAGCTTGTAGATTTTTTTTCGTTTATCGGCAGCCTCGGCGATCAGGAGAAGAATATTGTTTTTAGGGATTGTGGTCTCAAGTGTTTCGGCAACAAGTGCTGCGCCATCGCCCTCCTGTGTTGGCGAAATAGAATCAGGAAGCTTCACGGATTGTGCCCAGGAAATATCCTGGGGTTTTGTAAATCCAAGGAGTTTTTTCCATTGAGAGGCGGAAATTTCGGCAAGATCATCATCTTTATCAAGACCGCCGATACCATACACGCGGGCGAGGTTTATTCCGGCTTTTTCTTCTTCATTTTCCCGGGCTGCTTTTTTTGCCTTATCCCAGAAGTTTTTCGCAACTGCTTTAGAGAAAAAGAGCTTGGAATCCATTACCCGAAGAACCTGTCTGCCTGGGAAAAGGGAGTGGGTTTTCAGGTGGGCAATGGTCTGGGCAGGATTTTCAGTTTCACCGTTAATTTTTTTGACATTAAGAGCGCGGCTTTTTTCCTCAGGCAGGAGGGCCGCAATAATATCACGGGCAACTTCCTGGCAGAGGTACCGCTCTCCATGGATCAAATAAACAGGGCTGGTCCTGTTGTTATGTATCTCTTTGATAACTTTAGAGACATTTTGTCTTTGGTATACTGGCATTTACTTCTTATTTGTGATTGCGGATTCCGGGAAGCAGATTATAATTCAACAATTCAACAATTCAACAATTCAACAATTCAACAATTCAACAATTCAACAATTCAACAATTCAACAATTCAACAATTCAACAACTCAATGAACACAACTCGCTGACGATATGCCATTACTTGGATCTCATATGTCCGTGGCTGGAGGACTGCATCTGGCTTTTGAGAGAATTTCCCGGGTTAACGGGCAAGCTCTTCAGATATTTACCCGAAATCAGAGACAATGGCAATCTGAGCCTGTTTCCTTATCCGAAAGAGAACTTTTCATGCAGGAAAGAAAGAAATGGGGAGACGGGCCAATTGCTTCCCATAATTCCTATCTTATTAACCTGGCATCACACAAGAAGGAAATCCGGGATAAATCCAGACAGGCCATGGCTGCAGAAATTGAACGTGCGGCTGCCCTTGAGATTCCCTACATTGTCATGCATCCTGGTTCTCATGGCGGTGATGGTCCTGAAGTCGGGCTTGAGCGCTTTGTCCGGAATCTTGATGCGTCCATTGAGTTGGTAGGGGAATGTGATGATGTGATGATACTCATTGAGAATACAGCCGGCCAGGGTACAGGTCTTGGCGCATCCTTCAGCGAGATACGCTATATCCTCAGCAATTCATTATTCGGCAAAAGACTGGGCGTTTGCCTGGACACGTGTCATCTTTTTGCTGCAGGCTATGATTTTCGGTCACCAGAGTGCTACAGGAAAACTTTTGACTCCATTGATCATGAAATTGGAATCGATCGGATCAGATTTTTCCATATAAATGATTCGAAGAAGGAATTAGGCAGTCGGGTTGACAGGCATGAGCATATTGGCAAAGGCCATATTGGCCTTGACGGCTTTCGGAATCTGCTCAACGATGATCGTTTTCGGAATCACCCAATGACCCTGGAGACACCGAAGGGAGCGGATCTTGCTGAAGACAGAGAGAATCTGGCTGTTTTGGGGAGTTTGATCATCTAGAATGCTTTAAAGGCAAAAGGCAAAAATATGTTTGGGAATGAAAAAACCGGAATCAAAAACAGTGTTTGATTCCGGTTCCGGCGTTCTTGCAGCGAATGTCTGTGAGTATCAGTCCATATCTTCCATGAGCCGACCGCAGCAGAGGGGCACATCGTCCCCGGCTTTGACATTCATGTACTTATTGCAGACAGCACAATAGTAGGCACATGTTTTTTCAGATTTTTTGTCACTGAATACCGTTTTCCCTCCGGGAATACCTTCTATAACGAATCGGGCCATAGTATCTCCCGGTGGGATATAGTTTCCCATGGGGGTCATTTTTTTATTATCTTTCAGGCAGTCAACCATTACCCGCCAGAGAAGCTCAAGTTCTGATGTCTCCTGCTCATTTGCTGGATGAAACTCAACAACATTTCTGTCAACACTGATTTTCATGATGGATACCTCATAGGGGCTGAATTATTGAATTGAGAATAGTTACTACATATAGCTAACTGTTGATTTTGTCAACAAAAAAATCGAGCTGAACAGGGCAATGATCAGAGCCCATTACGTCTTTGAGTATTGAGGCATTGGCGACACGAGAGTGGCTGTTTTTGTCCACGCAGAAGTAGTCAATGCGCCAGCCGATATCTCTTGCCCTGGCATTAAAACGATAACTCCACCAGGTATAGTGTCCGGGGTCTTTATTAAACATGCGAAAGGTGTCAAGGAACCCTGCCTCTGTGAATCCATCCATCCATTGCCTTTCTTCCGGAGTAAACCCGGGGTTTGTCTGGTTGCTTTCGGGATTTTTGAGGTCGATTGCCTTATGGGCGACATTATAATCCCCACAGATCACGACAGCTTTCTTTTTTGCCAGTACTGTAGCATGTTCCTGAACCGCCCGGTTAAAATTGAGCTTATATTCCAGTCTTTTGAGGCCATGACCTGAATTGGGAAAGTATATGTTGATGAAGAAAAAATCCTGAAATTCCAGTGTCTGTACCCGGCCTTCCATGTCAAGGTCAGGGTTGTGAAGACCGGTGCTGACGGCTACAGGAGATGTCCGGCTGTATATTGCGACTCCGGAGTAGCCTTTTTTCTCAGCGCTGTGCCAGTATGACGTATATCCCGGGATATGGAGAAGAGCATCTGACAGCTGGTCCGGGTGGGCCTTGGTCTCCTGGATGGCAATGATGTCGGCATTCAGATCCTGGACAATGTCTACGAACCCTTTTTTTTCCATGGCTCGTATGCCATTTACATTCCAGGAAATAAATGTCTGAGCGTTCTTTTTCCCTTTTTTTGTTTTTCTTGGGATCCGGCGTGGCGTTACACCGATTTGCGGGCAGACGTCGCTGAGGGCGCAGCGATCACAGTGGGGGGAGACAGGACGGCATATTCCCTGGCCATAGGCAACGAGCAGAGAATTTACCTTGATCCAATATTTCTCCGGCAGTTTTTTACGAAGCGCCATTTCTGTCTGCAATGGCGTTTGGGTTTTTACATACCCCCAGATGTTCATGATCCGGTGTACGTGGGTGTCGACGCAGATGGCAGGTTTCTGAAAGGCGACGCTGACGACCAGGTTGGCGGTCTTGCGGCCGACTCCAGGCAAGGTGATGAGCTCCTCTATGGTATCCGGGACAGTATTATTGAAACCGGCAAGAGCATGGGGAAGCCTGGTTAGAAATTTTGCCTTGTTGCGGTAAAATCCAACAGGATAGATCAGCTTGGCAATTCTTTCTTCTGTCAAGTTGGCCAGGTTGTGTTGATCCGGGGCAAGTTTGAAGAGGCGGTCAGCGGCTTTGGCTGTGGTCTCATCCTTTGTGCGGGCTGAAAGAATGGTTGCCACCAGAATCTTGAAGGGATCTTTGGTTTGAACAGCAATAAGATCCACAACGGGAACCTTGAGATTTGCAACTTGTTTTTCCACAATTTCAAGAAGATGTTCAATCGGGGCTTTCATGGAGCGGTATCCTTTTTGCGTGTGAATATCTGTTCATTTTTTCCTTGCATTTACTATTGGAGAGCAGTATCTCTAATGGAATTTTGTTTCATTTTGTTGCCGCTAAATCTATTCAAAACGTCATATGACGTTTTTTTTATTTTCGGTCGCGTAAATTGAAAATATAAATCTATATGACTCTGTCGGAAACTCAGCTGAAAGAACTTTTTTATTCTTTGAAAAGCCTATGAATCCGCAAGGTTATAGCTGAGCTATCTTAATAGCCACTTGAATTTATAAGTAACGATATAGGCTTTAATCTTAATTTAAAAGGAAACTTTACAATGATTTACAAGGTATTTCCATTTCTTGCCTGGTTTAAAGGGTATAATGGGAGCAAGTTCCAGATTGATTTGATGGCTGGTATTACCGTGGCCATGGTTTTGATTCCACAGTCAATGGCATATGCTCAGTTGGCAGGTCTTCCAGCCTATTACGGTCTGTATGCTGCTTTCCTGCCGCCCATGGTGGCTGCTCTTTTTGGTTCCAGTCGGCAGTTGGCTACAGGGCCCGTTGCTGTTGTGTCTTTGATGTCTGCGGCATCCCTTGAACCGTTAGCCACAGCTGGCGGGCCTCAATTTATTGCCTATTCTATTGTTCTTGCCCTTACCGTAGGCGTTTTCCAGTTTTCCCTTGGTGTGTTACGCCTTGGAATGGTGGTAAACTTTTTATCCCATCCGGTTATTAATGGTTTCACCAATGCGGCTGCCATTATTATTGCCTCGTCTCAGTTTTCAAAGTTTTTTGGCGTTTATGTCGATAAGGCACCCCATCATTACGAGACCATGATGCGGGTTGGGCAAGCCGCTCTTGATTATACCCATGTTCCCACTTTGCTGTATGGTATTGGTGCGGTGGGTATTATGGTTACTTTGAAGAAGATTAATCCCCGTATTCCCAATGTCCTGGTGGCAGTGGCTGTGACTACGGTGATTTCGTTAATGACCGGTTTTAATAATGATGCATTTGTTGATGTCAGCAAGGTGCAATTAGACGGTTTTAGTCATAAGGTAGAAGCCTTTAATCATGTTGTGGCTGAAATTGAGACACTTGGTGCCCAGCGAGCCCAGCTTGGGTTAGAAGTGGATGAGCAGAAAAAGCACGAAACCGGTGGACATGGTAACTCCATCGAGCTGATTCAGCTTGAAGCCAAAGTGGCTATGCTTACTGCGAAGATGGATGAAGCTAAGCATCATGCCCATCTTTACCGTAAAGATTTACGTGATATGAAATTTGAGGCGGTTAAGACTGGTGAAGGTGATGTTGCCCAGCTTGCTTTTTATCCCAAGGACGATATTCCTGCCGGAATTAATACCGATGGTAAAATATGGCGCCTGAAAGTAAAAAATTCTAAACTAGATGAGACCAACCTGACAATGATAGGTGGTGGCGCCATTGTTGGTAAAATTCCTACAGGGCTGAGTTTCGCTATTCCCGGCACGGTTAAAGACCCTGTTACGGGAAAATCGATAGGCGAGAGTCTTTTAAACTTTAAAACATTCATGAAACTGTTGCCAATTGCTATTATTATCTCATTGCTTGGCTTTATGGAGGCTATTGCCATTGCCAAGGCCATGGCAGCCAAGACAGGTCAGAAGCTTGATGCGAACCAGGAGCTTATAGGGCAGGGACTTGGTAATATTATAGGTTCCTTTGGAGGTTCCTATGCTATTTCCGGTTCTTTTTCCCGTTCTGCTGTAAACCTGCAGGCTGGCGCTGTTTCCGGTATTTCATCAGTTGTAACCTCCTTGGTTGTTGTGTTGACCTTGTTCTTTTTTACCCCTCTACTGTATCATCTCCCACAGGCAACTCTGGCTGCGGTTATTATGATGGCTGTTATTGGTCTGGTGAATATCAAAGGTTTTGCCCACGCCTGGAAGGCCCAGTGGTATGATGGTGTTATTTCGGTGGGCAGTTTTTTGGTTACCCTCTACTTTGCCCCACATCTCGACAAAGGTATCATGGTTGGTGTAGCCCTTTCCATGGCTGTCTTCCTTTACAAATCAATGCGACCGGTGGTTGCCAGTCTCTCCATGCATGAAGACAGGGTGCTGAAAAGTGCAGAGCATTATCGGCTCAAAGGTTGTCGTCATATATCTGTTGTTCGTTTTGATGGTGCCCTCTTTTTCGCAAATGCCAGTTATCTTGACGAACAGGTTGCAAAATTCCGGACTGAACAACCGGATCTTCGCTATATCCTGCTTGATGCCAAGGGCATTAATGACATGGATGCCTCTGGCGAGGAGGCTCTGGCGTTACTCGTAGAGCGTATACGAAGTGCCGGTTTGGGTTTTGCAATGTGTGGGGTTAAGGGTCAGGTCATGGCTGTTATGGAGCGGACCGGCCTTATAAATAAGATCGGCAGGGAGCATTTGTTTAGCGATACAGCGGAGGCTGTAAAATTTATTGTCCAGACAATTCATACAGATACGGATCTTCCGGAAGAAGGATGTGGAAATTGTCCGCTTACGCGGTTCATCCCTCAATAAATAGTATTCGTCTCACCAGATAAAAAAAGGGGATGCCTTTCGTAGGGCATCCCCTTTTTTATTATCCTGGCGCTCATATTAGAAAAACCGGCATTTTATGCTGAAGCAGAATAGAATTACACGGGTCTTTATGATTCTATCTGGAAGATGCTTGTGTCACCAATAACCAGGACCGCACATGGGGTCATGGCAATAATTCGTTCTGTAGTGCTCCCCATGATCATCTTTGATACTCCGGAGAGTCCATAGCCTCCAACTATAATCATGTCGCTGTTGTTTGCTCTGGCAGTCTCTACGACGACATCTGCTGGGCGGCCCACAACTGCATTTGCCGTATATTTTGTTTCCACGCTTTCCTTTTGGAAAATACTGCGTATAGCTTCTATGTTTGCCTGAGCCGCTGGAAGGTCATGTTCGCGTTCGGCAACTGAGAGGATTGTTATTTTTGTGAGAGTGCTGCATTTCTTGCTCATGCTCACTGCTTCATGGCTGGCAAGTTCACTGTATTGGGAGCCGTCACTGGCAAGTATTATATCTTCACCGGTATTTAAAAAGTCATGAGGTACAACAAGAACTTTTGGGAATCCATGACCTATAACCTTATTTGTCATGCTGCCGATGAAAAACTTCCTGAGTCCTGATTTGCCGCAGAGTCCCATGATAATGACGTCTGCTTTATGTTTAACAGCTTCCTCTACTATTGTTTTGTCCGGCTGAAAGGAGCCGGTAACAACTATCTGGCTTTCAATTCCCTCATTTTGAGCCATTGACTCGATTCTTTCCAGATGCGGCATTACCTTGTTTTTTTGTTCAGAAAGCTTGGCGTGGGCAGATATGGCCATCTCGGAGTCTGTTTTTATTATATGCAGGATTACGAGTTTTGCTTTGCACGCCTGTGCAAAAAAAATGCTTTCCTGAATAGCGCCTTCGCTGTATTCGGTGCCATCGGTAGCAAGAAGTATTGTGTCAACTTCGCCAAACGGGCGAGGTAAGTATGGGGTCATGGTCATATCCTGTCGTCACCTTTTTTAAGGTAGCTTAAAGTTATTGTTCCCTTGATAAGGTATGTGTTTGCAGTGATTGTTGTAGGGCGAGAGGCCGTTTACCAGGCTTTGCCTCGGATGATTTTTTTTATCTTCTCTTCATTTTCCTTGTTCACCAGGATCATTTTCTCAGTGCTGGCTTTTTTTATTTTTTCAGTCAGTTCTTCGATACTGGCAGGTTTTTCGAGGAGGTCAAGAGCCCCGAGTTTCATGGCCTCAACGCTTTTTTCTATTGTTGCCTGGCCGGTGAGCAGAATAACCTGGAGGTTGGGGTTTTTTTCTTTGATCCTTTTCAGGGCCTCAAGCCCGTCCATTCCTGGCATTTGAAGATCAAGAACAATGGCGTCAAAAGATTCATGGTCAATTTTTTCGAGAGCTTCCATGGCTGTTGTGCTGGTTGATACGTCCATATCTCTGGATCGCATTCTTTCAGCCAGGGTTTCTACAAAATCTTCTTCGTCGTCAATGAGTAAAATTTTATCAGACATACTTGCTCCTTTTGTGATTTGATGAATTCATTTAGGCAGCGTTTTCCGGCAGTAGGATTTCAATCCTGCCATCGCTGGTGTCTAAGATGATTTCTGCTTGCAGAATAGTTGTCAGAGCCTTTTCGGCGTCTCCGGGAAACAGGATTTCACGGGTTGCCTTCATATCCTGCAGGCCGGAAAGTGTAATGCTGGCTTGTTTCCCTTTTTTCTTGAGATCAATAATAACACGTTTCTCGGAGCCGGTCATGCTCATGGCAAAATCAAGACATAGCCAAATCAGGTTTTCCAGGAGAAAGGGCCTGGTAGTGGCAATGACTTCGGTATCTGCAGGCTGTCTTTCCAGTACCACGCCTTTCATGTCGGCAAATCTGTCTGAAAGCGCGAGAACAGTACCCGTAAGCTCTTGAAGGTTGAGCGTTTTTACGGAGTCATCAGTGCTGTGTGCAAAGGTGTTCATGTTTTTGACAATAGTGTCTGCCCGCTGAACCTGCTTGGAGATAAGCTCAGATACTTGCTGAAGCCGCATCGGATCAATGGGTGTTCCCCGCTCTGACATGAAAATAAGGTCCTGGAGAAGCCCGGAATTTTCATTGATAATGGCAAGAACATTTTTTATTTCATGGGATACTGATGCTGATATCTTCCCGAAAAACTGGAACCCTTTTTCACCGATAAGCTCCCAGTTGTCGCAGGCAGAATCTTCATTAGGGTTCTTAAGAATTTCTTTCACTGTATTCATCAGGACCTCCAGGTTGACTGGTTTGGCAAGATAACAATCATCATCCGCTTGTGAATCGCCCTTCTCGAAGGCGCCCGCAGATCCATGGCCCGTCATGAAAACGAATTTCATTGCAGGACGTATTTCCTCCATTTTCCCTTTGAGTTCTGGTCCGCTCATTCCGGGCATTTTCATATCCAGGATGGCAATGTCGTATTGGTTTTTTTCTATTTTTCCAAGGGCAACTTCCGGATTTGTTTCCCAGTCGGCCTCGATACCTCTTATGGAAAGACGCTCCGCAAGGGTGGAAACTAATTCCTGCTCGTCGTCAACCAGCAAAATGCGCATTTAGTCCTCCTGCTTTTCCTTCGGTTCTTTTGGGGTAAGGGGTAGGTATACGGTGAATTTTGTGCCCTTGCCAAAAGTGCTTTCTACTTTTATATCCCCACCAAGCTCCTTGGCGAGGCCAAAAGTAATGGGAAGTCCCAGTCCTGTTCCGCCTATTTTTGTTTTGGTGGAAAAGAAAGGTTCGAAAATTCGTTCAAGGTCTGCCTGGGGGATGCCGCAGCCATCATCTTCAACACTGACGGCAATAAAATCATTGTCGTGGTGTATAATCTTGATATTCAAATGGCCACCGTCGCTCATGGCGGCAAAGGAGTTATTGATCAGGTTCAGAAATATCTGTTGCACCTTGCCACGGTCAGTTTTAAAAATGGCAATGTCACTTTCAACCTCTATGTTTACATTGATACTCCTGTATTCCGCCTCTTTGCCGAGAAAGCCAAGGACATCTTCTATGACAGCTTTGATGTCTATAGGTTGCAGTTTGACATCAAGGTGGCGGGCAAAGCCAAGGAGGCGTTTTGTAATTGTACCGCATCGTTCGACAGAGTTGAGAATGGAGTCAATACTGCCGACAAGTTTTTGATCGCCGGAATATTTGCTGCTGAAAGAAAGAATATCCTTCATGAGACCAGCTTTTTCATTGATAATGGCAAGCGGATTGTTGATTTCATGGGCAACCCCGGCTGCGAGGCGCCCGATGGATGCGAGTTTGTTGGTGTGGGCAACTTCCCGCAGAGTGAGAATGCGCTCCTTGTCCGTAGTGTATATTTCATTGACCAGACGGGTAGCCAAGGCGTGAACTATGAACATGATAAAAAGTATCGAGATGAGAATAAAGACTATTACGATAAAACGGGTTTTGAGCCACGGTGCCATTAATTCGGATTTGTGCCCCAGAATTAATGTCGTATATGGGGTTCCGGGAATGTGGGCGTAACCGTAAATGATTTTGTCGTGAGGCGCTGTTGTTTCATTGACCCTGACTTTTTCTGAATATGGAGGAACAGGAAATGGTGATTTTTCCAGAATGTTTCCATGGGAAAGGGTCGGGGTTTGAATTATCCCGGCATGGTTGATAAGGAAGGCATCGCCTGTGCCTTCCAGGTCTGTCTGGGATAAAAGCTGGTTAAAGCTTTCGGTGTCAATGGTGGCCCGTAACAGGTAAAACGAGCCATCTGTCTGATCATGCTTAATGGCAATAATCATGTGGGGGATGTTGCGGTGGCCGAGAAACACCTCGCTTATATAGGAGCCTTGGGCAACTGTTTCAGCAAACCAGGTTTCCTGGGCGTAATTATCACCCTTAAGGTCATAATAGCCAACGTAGCCAACCTGCTCCCCGGAGGAGTTGATAATGCCAACGTCGCTAAAGCCGCCAATGGTTCTTTTAAGGCTGTGGAAAATATCCAGCAGGTTTTGATCGCTTGATATTTCTTCAAAAGAATAGGGCCGGCTTATAAGGTCCAGGGCCGTTTTTCGCTGATTAAGGTAAAAGGAAACTGTTCGGGTCGTGCTGGAAACAATCTGGGCGGTACGGAGGTGAATTTCCTTTTCCGCGTAGTGTTTTGTGACGAGGTAGTCAAATATCGCCAGGCAGCTGAAAGGGCCGAAAGCCGCTAATGCAAGCAGCAGGATCCTTTTTTTCCACATGCTCCTGAAGTGGAAATGGTATTCAAAAGGGCCTTTATCAGAAGCCTTGTAGTCCCAGAACTCAGGTTTCAGCCAATTTAAAAGAGACATCTGTAAGTGTACCAGCCTTATTGTGTACTGTTGTGTGAAGGAGGCACCGGCGGGAATTACGCTATAGCAGTATTCTTCCCACGAATTTTGTCATTCGCCTCTTTCAGTTTTTTGCTGAGCAGGTCTATGTCTACTGGTTTATGCATGTATGCAAAGGCGCCAAGTTCGATACATTTGACTCTGTCAGCTTCTGAGCCGTGCCCGGTAAGGACGATGACTTCCACTTCCGGATGTGTCTCTTTGACGCGGCGCAGAACCTCTATTCCGTCTATGCCCGGCATTTTGAGGTCGAGAACCATAACTTCCGGCTGGTCTTCGGCGATCATGTTGAGAGCGCTCTGTCCATCCTGGGCCACAGCGGCGCCCATGTCCCTGAGGATCAGGCGTTCTGAAAGAGTCTGCACAAATTCCTGTTCGTCGTCAACAAGGAGAACCTTTGAGGGCAGTTCAAAGTCATATTTCCGGTATATATTTGCTTCGTGGTATGTTCTTCCCAGCTTCGTTTCTATGGATTTTACGCCCGGAACTCTTTCGGTTATGGCTTTCAGTTCCTGTTCCAGGCGGCTTTGCATGATAACCTGTTTGTTGATGGTCAGTGTGATGGCGCCATCTCTGGCCTCAACGAAGATATCATGTCCTTCCCTGGCGAGGGCCACTTCCACTTCACTTGCCAGGCGGGAATTTTCTATTTCACGGGAGGACGCTTCTGTGGGTTGGAGGACATCCTTTTGCATATATTCCTCAATGAGGGCGGCGGCATCAGTTACACTGGTCTTGTCCATGGGGATAACAATATCATACAGCTCAGGGCTCCATGGGCTGTCAACATCGAAAAGGGTATGCACCCAGTGGGCTCGTTCTGCGTCAAGTGCGGTTATGGTTTTGTGGGCAGCTTCTTCAGAGAGACCCTGCTGGCGGGCTGCGATAGATGCACGAAACCTAATGTCGCCAACCAGGCAGACTTTGAGTACTGGGGTAATTGTTCTCGGGATGAGGTGTCCCAAGTATCCGGCCATAAGGAGGTTATTCTTGGAGAGCATCTCGGCCACAACGAGTTTCAGGTTTGCCAGAGCCCGCTCTCTTTCGTGGGTGAATTTGTTGAAGACAGATACCTTTGTAGAAAAAACTCGCTCAATTTTGGCTTCACTCATGCCAGAATTTTTAGCTGCTGTGGCGATGATGTTGCCATCGGTGATAAGAGTAAGATTTGTTCGATCCAGCACTTCTTTGACTACAGAGCTGCCGTTGCAGAAATCAGCACTGAAAATTGCTATATTTGCCATTGTAAACCTCGGGGTAATAGTAAGGAGTTGCGAAAGAAAAATTTTGGTCAGGACGGCTTGTTCGTATGGGTAGAACATAATCATATCCTGGTCAAATCCTATCTTTTTATCCATACTGGTTTTGTCAAGTGGTGTCAATTTAAAACCCTGTAAAATTAAGGCTTTTCTTGGGAAAATGTGCATTGAAAACTCTGGTGTTGGGTTAGGGGGTATTGTGTCCGGAAAAGGCTCTTTCTGTTCCTTGTTGTTCCGTTGTGTTTCCCGGCGGGTTTGGGTTTCTTTAAGCGCGCTGGTGGCACGAGTTTTTCGGGGTTGTCCCTGAGTTAGTGTTTCAAATTGTTTGGGGTGGGTTGGGGTTTGGAAGAGGGGAATATCCCGTTATCCTATTAACGTTTTGTTGTGCGGGCTTTTTTATCTCATGGCATGGTTGTTGAATGTAATTTTCTTGGATTGCACGGATTTGCAAGATGTGTTGAAGAGGAAGAAATGACTCTGCGGTTTGTTGGGTATTAGTTTAAAGCTTTTAAAGTTGTTTTTTGGTATACGATGACTCTTTAGGAGAGAGTCATTGTATTGATAAATATTTTTCAGGAGGGGAAGGAATGACAATTTTTCGTAAGGTTCTGCCGTTAATGCTGCTTGTGTTTGCCGGAATTCCGGCCTTGGCGTGGGCGGCCGGTGGAGGAGGTGAGACACTGGATCTCACTGGCCATACTTTTGGCTATATTGCCTTGGTTATTTTTGTGGTCGCCTATGGGCTGGTTATGGGTGAAGAATTTACACACATGCGGAAATCAAAACCGGTTCTGCTGGCTGCGGGTCTTATCTGGATAGGTATTGGCTGGATTTATGCTTCTCATGGATTCACGCACGCTGCTGAACAGGCCATCCGTCACAATATTTTAGAATATGCCGAACTTTTTCTGTTCCTTCTCGTGGCCATGACATATATCAATGCCATGGAGGAGAGAATGATTTTTGAAACTCTCAGGGCAAGACTGGTGTGCTCCGGTATGTCTTATCGTCAGTTATTCTGGATAACCGGTCTGCTGGCATTTTTTATCTCCCCTGTTGCCGATAACCTGACCACGGCCCTTCTGATGTGTGCCGTTGTTATGGCCCTGGGTAAAGATCAGCCGGGATTTGTCGGGATAGCCTGTATTAATATTGTTGTTGCTGCCAATGCCGGCGGGGCTTTTAGCCCATTTGGCGATATCACGACTCTGATGGTCTGGCAAAAGGGAATTGTCCAGTTTCAGACGTTTTTTACCTTGTTCGTTCCCTCTGTTGTCAACTGGATTGTCCCTGCGTTTATCATGAGTTTTGCTGTTCCGAAAACGCGGCCTGCCTCCTGTGAAGTTAATGTCAGGATGAAACGGGGTGGAAAAGTTGTCATGGTCCTTTTCGGATGTACTATCGCCACTGCAGTCAGTTTTCACAACTTCCTGCATCTGCCTCCCATGGCGGGTATGATGATGGGTCTTTCCTATCTGAAGATTTTCGGCTTTTACCTCAAGAAAACCCATAGGAAGCATGCTGCTCCGGGTGTGGTGTACGACCCTGCAAAAGCTGAGGAGAGCTTGGGTGACACCGTGGCCTTTGATGTTTTTCGTAATATCGCCCGAGCTGAGTGGGATACGCTGATGTTCTTTTATGGTGTTATTCTCTGTGTGGGCGGACTTGGCTTCATGGGGTATCTCGGCATGGTTTCCCATGTCATGTATGAAGGCTGGGGAGCCACTCCTGCCAATATTATGGTGGGTGTCCTTTCAGCCATCGTCGATAACATCCCGGTCATGTTTGCCGTCCTGACGATGATGCCGGAGATGTCACAGGGGCAATGGCTTCTGGTCACTTTGACCGCGGGAGTTGGAGGCAGTATGCTTTCTATTGGCTCGGCGGCCGGGGTTGCCCTTATGGGTCAGGCAAGAGGCCATTATACCTTTTTCGGCCATTTGAAATGGACCCCAGTTATTGCGCTGGGGTATGGATTGAGCATCATGGCCCATTTCCTGGTAAATGGAGGCAGGTTCTAAAAACTTTCCGCAGAGGCACAGAGAAAATTAAAAATTCGCAGTACTCTGTGCCTTTGTATAGAAAGTAAAACGGCCACTTTGAGAGGTTGATTTCTCAAAAGTGGCCGTTTTTTTCTCTGCGTCTCTGTGAGCTCTGTGAGAGTTCTTGCGATATATGTGGAGGGAAAGGCTACACGGTTTTGGCTTTCACAGCCTTGCCTATTTTGCGTCCAAGTTCGACACATTCTGTGAGATTATCGTGCTCGGGGACATATTTGATCCGCACTCCGGGGTCGACGATTTCAAGTTTCATCCCTTCCATTGCTTCATTTAGGAGTTTTACCGCCTCCCCGCTCCATCCATAGGAACCAAAGGCTGCGCCGATCTTGTTGGTTGGCTTCAGGCCGCGCATGTACATCAGAAAGCCTGCCATTCTGGGCAGAAGGCCATTGTTTAACGTAGAACAGCCAAGGGCAATGGCACTTGCAGTCAGGACTTTGGTCATGACATCGCTTCTGTGATTGGTCCTGAGGTTAATGAGCTGAACGCTGACTCCCTCGTCATTAATTCCGTCTGCAACGGCTTTTGCCATCATTTCTGTGCTGTGCCACATGGTGTCGTATATGACAAGTGCAGAGCCATCTGCTTCGTGGCGGCTCCATTTGTCATAGGCTTCAAGGATCTGGCCGGGATTGTCACGCCAGAGAATGCCGTGGTCTGGGGCTATCATGTTGATCTCAAGGCCCATTTCGTTGACCTTGGCCAGAAGTTTCTGTACCACCGGCGAGTAAAGCGTCAGGATGTTGGCGTAATATTTGGCGGACTGGTGCATGAGTTCGGCCTGGTTAACTTCGCCGTCAAAACGTTCACTGGAAGCGAGATGCTGCCCGAAAGCATCACTTGAAAAAAGAATTTTATCTTCTTTTACATAGGTAAACATGCTGTCTGGCCAATGGAGCATTCGTGTCTCAAGAAAGGAGAGGGTTTTTTCTCCCAGGCTGATTTCGCTGTCGGACTCAGCAATTTCAAAGGGCCAGTCAGCTTTGTGAAAATGCTGAAGAAGAGCTTTGTGTCCCATTTTGGAGCAGATCACTTTCTCTGGCTCAATGATTTTCATCATTTCCGGCAAAGCGCCGGAGTGATCCATTTCAACGTGGTTCACGACAATATAGTCAATTTTTTTTGGGTCAATTATATTTCTGATGCGATGGAGCAGTTCTGAGATATGTGATTTTTTGACAGTATCAATAAGCGTCACTTTTTCATCTATAATGAGAAAAGCATTATAGGTGCTGCCTTCATATGTTGAGTAGCCGTGAAAATCGCGGATGTCCCAGTCGATAGCGCCTACCCAGTAGATATTTGGAGCAATGGCAACAGGTTTCACTTGAATCTCCTCCTTTTGGAAAGTGTATGATGAAACATAAAAGAATCTTGCAAAAAGATGTGGAAAGCTATATTGTATATAGTAACGATTTCTATTATCATGCAGTAGGAGTGTAATTCTACGGCTCCATGCCGTTTATTCATAACAGGAAAAAGAATTTTTCAATATAAACAGACACAAGGAAGGAGAGCAAGGGTGAATTTAGCCACGAACACAAAAATACGTATGACCCGCCAGCGCCAGCAGATTCTTGATCATCTGAGCAGTGTGAAAACACATCCTATAGCGGATGAGCTGTATCAGATGGTTCGCCAGCAGATGCCAAGAATAAGTCTTGGCACTGTATATCGCAATCTGGAGATTCTGTCAGATTCCGGCATTATCCAGAAGATCGATGTGGGCGGCACCCAGAAACGGTTTGATGCTGATATCAGCAATCATGCTCATATTCGTTGCGTGAAATGTGGATGCGTCGGTGATCTGGATGTTCATATTGATGTAGATTTTGAAGATGCAGCCCGAAAAGCCTGTGATTTTGAAGTGCTGAGGCATCGTCTCGAATACAGTGGAATCTGCCCGGATTGTAAAGATAAAAAAGCTGTTCTGATGTAATTCCCTCTCACAGAATTCTTTATTATTACGTTGCAGCGAAAAGTAAAAATGCTTACATATCATGTATGTTGAGTATGGCGCTATTTCTGTGTCTTTAAAGGTACCTTGAAAAGTTAGGATTTTTGTTTGATAGCAATGACACCGCAATCGAGCAAAAAGTCAATTTTTCAAGGTTGCCTTTAGCTGAGGACCGTATGGACAGGAGAGATCCTTAACTGATAAAACTAGAAAAGGTGGGTCATTATGCCGAAGAAACTGGATGAGTTTAAGTGTGAAGTCTGTGGTAATATCGTAGAAGTTCTCCATGCAGGAGCCGGTAACCTTGTCTGCTGCGGTCAGCCCATGGTTCATCTTGCAGAAAATACAGTGGATGCTGCCAAGGAAAAACATGTTCCGGTTGTTGAGAAAATAGACGGCGGATATAAGGTGATAGTAGGATCGGTTGCTCATCCCATGGAGGAAAAGCATTACATTGAATGGATTGAACTTATTGCCGGTGACACAGTCATGCGTCAGTTTCTTAATCCGGGAGAGGCTCCAGAAGCTACTTTCATGACAGGTGCCGCTGATGTTACAGCCCGTGAATTTTGTAACCTGCACGGACTCTGGAGGAAGTAATTGATGTTAAGTGAGAAAATGGAGAAGGCTTTAAATGAGCAGGTGAACTGGGAGATGTATTCTTCCTATTTCTATCTGTCCATGAGCTCTTATTTTGAATCAATCAGCCTGTCTGGCTGTGCCAACTGGATGCGGGCCCAGGCCCAGGAAGAGCTCTTTCATGCCATTAAGATATATGATTTCATAAATGAACGCGGCGGTCGGGGCATTATGGAGGCAATTGCCAAACCTCCTTCCGATTGGGATTCTTCTCTTGCAGTGTTTGAGGAAGTTCTTGCCCATGAGCAAAAAGTAACCGGGTTGATTAATAGTCTGGTGGACCTGGCATTGGATGAACGGGATCATGCAACCAATATCTTTTTACAGTGGTTTGTTTCTGAGCAGGTTGAAGAAGAAGCAACTGTCGGGGGTGTTTTGGATAAGTTCAGGCTTATTGCTGAAGACAAGAGCGGCTTGTTTGTTCTGGATCAGGAGTTGGGAACCAGGGTGTTTACTCCTCCTGCAAAATAAAAGCTAGTCAGTTTAATAGAAGAAATATAGCCGCCATGTCCGCAAGGGTGTGGCGGCTTTTTTTATTCTGCCATAAGGGTACTTTGAAAAATTAGGATTTTCGTTCAAGATCAAGGCGTACGAAAAATTTTACCACAGGCATATGTTTGATATCGGAGTCTCGTTAACTCGCTACCTCCGAGGATAAAATTTTGAGTACAACGCAGAGATTGAGTGAAAAGACAATTTTTCAAGGTAGCCATAAGTCAATGGGGGTAGGTGTTCTTAATGAAAGAACGGCAAATAAAGAAAAAACTGCAGCAGCTGCTGGGGAATAATGACCTTGACAGTGTTCTTGCAGAAATGCAAACATTTCCTGCCAAATCTCTTATAGCACCCTTGATGTCCTGTCTGTATCAGACCGATGAAAAAATAAAATGGCATACTGTCACTCTTATGGGCCTGACCATGAAGGATCTGGCCTGCGCTGACAGAGAGGCTGCCAGGATAGTCATGCGTCGTTTTCTCTGGAACCTGAATGAGGAATCCGGGGGGATTGGGTGGGGCATGCCGGAAGCCCTGGGTGAGATTATGGCGGAGACGCCTTGGCTGGCTGAAGAATATGGTCATATGCTGGTATCATATATGCGGGAGGAAAATTACCTGGAACTTTCTGCTCTGCAGCGCGGACTGATGTGGGGGCTTGGTCGCCTGGCGATGGTCAATCCGGATTTGTTGTTGAAAAATAATGCTGACGGGTATATGGAATTGTATCTGGAATCTGTCGATAAAGAGGTGCTTGGGCTGGCCAGTCGTAATTTCGGGATTCTCGGGATTCAGGAGGCAGCTCCGTACATCGGCACCTTTGTGGATATAGATCATCCGGTGAGATTATATCAGGACAGATGCATTATTCCCACAACCGTGGGGGCTCTTGCCCGGGAGGCTTTGAGCCGTCTGGAACAGAAGATTATTTAAAAGGATTATTATGTCATTACAGGAAAAAATTCGAAGCGATTTGAAAGATTCGATGAAGGCCAAAGATGAGGCCAGGACATCTACTTTGCGGATATTATTAGGTGAATTCGCACGCCAGCCTCAAAAAGTTCTGCAGGATCAGGATGTCCTGGCCATTGTCAGAAAGCTGGTGAAATCAGAGAATGAGACAATAGCTGCCGGAGGTACAGGGTCGGCAACGTATCTCGAGGTACTGGAAGGGTATTTGCCTCAACAGGCTTCTGAAGACGATATTCGTGAATGGGTAACTGCGAATATAGATTTTAGTCAGTTCAAAAGCAAGATGCAGGCAATGAAGCCGATAATGGCTCATTTTGCCGGAACTACTGGCGGGAATACTGTAAAGAAGATTCTGGAAGAGATTGAGTAGGCAATACCTTATAGATTCCGGATCTGGTAAAGTGAAAAGGCCTCAAGTTTAAAGTGCCTGAAGTTATGGTACTTGTCTTATCAAGTAATAACTTGAGGCACTTTAGCTCACTTAGAACTTCAGGCACTTAAGAGACTATCTCCCCCTGGGCAGAGATAACAACTTCCTTTGCCGGAATATCCTTTCCGCTCCGCTTCAAAGCTTCGCTTACGATACCACGCATACTTCCGCAGCATGGCACCTCCATAATTGTTGTTGTAATGCTTTTGATAGCCGTTGTTTTGAATATTTCGGTGAATTTCTGGACGTAGCTGTCACGGTCGTCGAATTTAGGGCATCCCATCATTACTACCCGGCCCTTGATGAAATCCTTGTGGAAATCAGGATAGGCGAGCGGAGCGCAGTCGGCGACGATGAGCAGGTCGGCATTGTTTAAAAATGGTGCGTTGGGCGGAATCAGCCTGATTTGAATCGGCCAGTGTGACAGGGCTGACGGGCTGTCACCTTGAGGGGGACGAGCCAGTGGCTTGTTTGCTGCCTGGCATGGTGACTGTGGTGTTAATGTTTGAAGGGAGGCCGAGGGACAGGTCTCCAGGGCAGATTTTTCAGCTGTTTTTTTATTCTTGAGGAATTCTTCCACCGCTTCTTCGTCAAATTCGTCAGCATCCCGTTCGATGATTTTCAAGGCCCCGGTTGGACAGGCTCCAAGGCAGGCACCTAAACCGTCACACAGATTATCAGCAACAAGCTTTGCTTTACCGTCTATAACCTGAAGAGATCCTTCTGCGCAGTCAGGAACGCACAGCCCGCAGCCGTCACAGAGTTCCTCGTCTATTTCAATGATTTTTCGTGTCATTTTCATGATGATTTCTTTTTTATGTTTAAAGGTACTTTGAAAAATTAGGATTTTTGTTTGCTAGCAAGGAATGACAAAATTAAAAAGCACCCACATGGGCATAAACTCCGCATACCGGGGTATGTGAGCACTTTTCATTTTGGAAATGACACCGCTAACGAGCAAAAAGTCAATTTTTCAAGGTTGCCTTAATTGAGAAGAGCTTCTTGGGCGATTTTGCTGCCGGCCGAGGTTAAAAAGGATTTATTGATTATCTTTTCCAGATGTTCTCTGG
>JACNJZ010000183.1 GCA_014382295.1 Candidatus Desulfobia pelagia
AGAAATTCATCGCAATTCATTAACCATTAATCCTTTTCACATGCCGCCCTATGTTTGTTGTCTTCTTTTTTCTACTGGGACTCTCCCTGCTCATTATTCAAACCACCCTGTTCAGCGCGATGCCGGACTGGCTGGGACGCCCTGATCTTCTCTTTATTTTCATCATTTTCATAACTGTCCGGCTGGAAATTATCCAGGGGGCTTTTCTCGTCCTTATGCTGGGACTTATAATGGATATTTTTTCAGGTATCTTTCTAGGCCTCTACCCTGTAACAAATCTTATCCTGTTTTTTATTATCCACTTTCTTTCCAGAAGATTCATGGTATCCGAACTCCCCCATCAGATCCCCCTGGTGCTGACCTGTTATCTTTTCACCAACACCATGATATTTATTTCAACAGCCATACTGGAACCGGAAAACATCCTTCCCTGGAACTGGATAGCCATATTTTTTCAAATGCTGCTGCTGTCCATTCTTACCATTCCCTTCTTTGCCTTATACGATTTCTTTCTCAGTCTTCGAGACACCCCGGCCGTATTCCGTCTCTTGTCCCGCCAACAAAAAGGCAACAGGTTCAGGGAGTAATACAGCATGAGGCAAGACACCCAAAAACTCCGCACTGTCAACGAGGAAGAACTAACGGCCCTCAAAAAACGGATTGACCTCGCCATTGGCGTTATCATTCTTTTTCTTGCAATTCTCATTGCCCGGCTCTGGAACCTGCAGATATTAAAAGGCCCTGAATTTGCCACCCTCTCTGAAAACAACAGTGTCCGAATCAGGGACATCAGTGCCCCCAGGGGAAATATTCTCGACAGGCACGGCCGCCTTATCATCACCAACAGGCCCTATTTCAATGTCGTCTGGTTCAAGGAAGACGCTCCCGTCCCTGATGAGGTGATCCAAAAACTTTCACCTATCCTCAAGGAAGATATATCCACCCTTCTGACGCGAATACGCGAGGCGGCCGGACAGCCTCGCTATATCCCAATTCTCCTGAAAGAAGATATTCCATGGTCAGCCCTCATCTATATTGAAAACCATCGCCTTGATTTGCCGGGGGTTCGCGTCGAAGTCGTTCCCAGCCGGAACTACAAATATTCGAACCTGGCATCCCATCTTGTAGGATACCTGGGACAGATCTCCAAAAAGGAACTGCAATCCAGCCAGTATCAGCAATATAAAGGCGGGGACCAGGTTGGCAAAATGGGGGTGGAAAAACGCTTTGAGGAGACTCTGCGCGGAGAAAAGGGCCGCCGCTATCTGGAAGTTGATGTCCATGGCTTTGAGCAGCAGCAGCTCAAACACATTGACCCCCTCCCCGGAAATGATATCCAGCTGACCATTGATGTTGACCTGCAGAAAACAGCAGAAGAAAGCATGGCAGGTAAAGCTGGAACAGTCATAGCCATGGAAGTGAATTCTGGAAGACTCCTTGCCATTGCAAGCACCCCTGAACTCAAAATTGATAAATTTATCGGTGGCATCCCAATAGATATCTGGCAGGAACACCTTGACGACCCCCTGCATCCACTTATAAACAAGACCATCCAGGGTGTCTATCCTCCGGGATCCACATACAAAATTGTGACCGCCCTGGCCGGACTGTCTGAAAAAGTTATCACCCCCAAGACTATCTTCTACTGCTCAGGATCATACTCACTCCATGGCAGAAGATACGGCTGCTGGAAGAGTGGGGGGCATGGAGCCATCGACCTGAAACGGGCCCTGGCTGAATCCTGTGACGTCTATTTCTACATTACAGGTCAGAAACTTGGGATCGATACCCTTGCAAAATATGCCAAAAGTATGGGCCTGGGTGAAAAGACCGGCATCCCTCTGGATCATGAAAAATCCGGCCTTGTTCCGACCTCCGACTGGAAAAAAAGACAAAAAAAGGAATCCTGGCAGGAAGGAGAAACGCTCTCAGCCGCCATTGGCCAGGGGTTCAACCTGACAACACCCCTGCAGATCTGTTGCCTGACAGCGGCAACGGTCAACGGCGGCATCCTCTATCAGCCCCAGTTCATCGAATCGATAACCGATCCCGAAGGATCTATCCTCCAACAATTCACCCCCGTTAAGACCGGGGAAGTTCTCGGGTCACATGCCTATCTCGACATCATCAAGAAAGGACTGATCGAAGTAGTGAATGACAAACATGGCACCGGTATAAAAGCGAAACTGGACAACATTGTCATTGGCGGCAAAACAGGAACCGCCCAGGTAGTGCGTCTTTCCAAATTCAAAAATGTTCCGGATGATGAAATACCCTACCGTTATCGCGATCACGCCTGGTTTACCAGCTTTGCCCCAGCAGACAACCCTGAAATCGCAGTGACAGTCCTTGTCGAGCACGGAGGCCATGGAGGTTCTGTAGCCGGACCGATTGCCAAGCAGGTACTGGAAAAATATTTCGAACTGAAAAACAAGCAACCCGAACAATAACCTTATACACATTACGACATCATGCTTCGCTTTGACAGACGACTTCTACAAAATTTTGACTGGCTGATTCTTCTCTTTGTAATTACCATTGCAACCATGTGCCTGATGAATCTATACAGTGCCACGTATCCCAATATCTCCAGGGGTACACCTGTCTACATCAAGCAGCTCTATTTTTTCATCATGGGGTTCGGACTTATTCTTGTCATTATCAGCCTCGATTATCGCATCTTTCTCAACCTGAATTATATCCTCTACACGTGTATCATACTGCTGCTGCTCTACGCCCTGCTGCTTGGAAGGATCCAGGCCGGCACCCAGCGCTGGATCGATCTAGGTTTTTTCAATCTGCAACCCTCGGAACTTGCCAAACTCACCCTGGTTATCACCCTGGCGAGCTATTACTCGCGCAAACATACCGAGGAGGGATTTGACCTGAGAGGCCTTATTGCCCCCATAGGCCTGACTCTGCTGCCATTCCTGCTTATCCTGAAACAGCCTGATCTCGGCACGGCACTTATGCTTGGATTCATCTTTGTCTCCATGACGCTCTTTGTGAAACTCAAATGGCAGACTCTGACCTTCCTGCTTGGAGTCTGCGGGTCACTGATCCCCATCGCCTGGAAGTTCATACTCAAACCCTACCAGCGCCAGCGAATCGAGACTTTTCTTAACCCGGAATCTGATCCACTCCAGAGCGGTTACCATATCATGCAATCCAAAATAGCGGTGGGAAGCGGCCTTACTTTTGGCAAAGGCTACCTGAACGGAACCCAGGGGCACCTGGACTTTCTGCCGGAAAGACATACAGATTTCGCTTTTTCAATCTGGGCGGAAGAATGGGGATTTGTCGGCTCTCTGTTCTTTCTGGCCGTCTATTTTTCGATGATTCTCTGGGGGCTGAATATTGCGTCTTCATCACGGGACAAATTCGGCACCCTGCTGTGCATTGGGGTGGTATCGCTTATCTTCTGGCAGGCCTTCATAAATCTGGCCATGGTCATGGGGATCATGCCTGTGGTGGGAATGCCCCTGCCGCTCTTCAGCTACGGAGGATCATCACTGATAACCACCATGGCAGGAATAGGGATAATGATGAGTGTACGGATGCGGCGCTATCAGGTTCCGGGGTAGGTATGATTAATTACCAATTAGAAATTATGAATTACGAATTTATGGATTGGGATTCAGATTCTCCCTTCAATTCCTTTTATTCGTAATTCGTAACTCGTAATTTCTAATTTTAATTGTATTCCCTTGTCTTGTGGAAGACAATATCCGGGTACCTCTCCATGGTGTTGGACAGGCGCCATTCGCTGGAAGCCAGAAAAGAGAGATGTCCCTCGCCGTCCAGTGCCAGGTTGGCCTGATTTTTCCCCTTGAAGCTGTCCATCTTTTTGCGGTCATCACAGCTAATCCAGCGGGCCGTAGCATAATTGACGTTTTCATAGACCGCATCAACCCCGTATTCCGTTTTGAGGCGGGCCATAATCACATCAAACTGCAGCATACCGACAGCTCCGAGGATATAATCACTGCCCATGAGCGGCCGAAACAGCTGGACAGCACCTTCCTCAGCCATTTGTTCAAGACCCTTGGCAAGTTGTTTCATCTTCATGGGATTTTTAAGCACGACCCTGCGGAAATGTTCCGGTGCAAAACTGGGAATTCCGGTAAACTTCAGTGGCTCCTTCTCTGAGAAGGTATCCCCTATTTTAATAATGCCGTGATTATGAATTCCTATAATGTCACCAGGATACGCCTCTTCCACATTCTGGCGGTCCTGGGCCATGAAAATAGTGGCATTGGCCAGGGCCAGATCTTTTCCAAGCCTGTGGTGCCGGACCTTCATGCCCCGGGTAAACTTTCCTGAACAGATGCGAAAAAAAGCAATCCTGTCCCGGTGGGCAGGGTTCATATTTGCCTGGATCTTGAATGTAAACCCTGAAAACGCATCTTCTTCAGGAGAAACATCCCTGCTTACTGTGGCTCGGGGGCCAGGAGCCGGTGCCAGTGCCACAAAACTGTCAAGAAGCTCCTTTACGCCAAAATTATTAATGGCACTGCCAAAAAATACCGGGGTCTGACTTGCCTTGAGGTATTCTTTATGATCAAAAGGGTTGGCTGCGCCTTCAAGAAGTTCAATATCCTCGCGAAGCTTGTCTGCCTGACTGCCGAGCAGCTCGTCCAGCCGCGGATCATTGAGATCCTTGACCACAACATTATCCTGTGGACGGGTTGCCTGGCTTGCAGTAAAAAGATTCAACTCCCGGCGATGCAGATTATACACACCTCTGAAGCTTTTCCCCATACCAATGGGCCAGGACAGCGGCACACACTCTATCTGCAGTTTTTCCTCAATATCCGAGAGAATATCCAGTGGGTCCATTCCCTCACGATCAAGTTTGTTGATAAAAGTGATAATGGGAGTATTCCGCATCCGGCATACCTCCATCAGCTTCTCTGTCTGTGCTTCTACACCCTTGGCATTATCAATAACCATCAGGGCACTGTCAACCGCTGTCAGGACGCGGTAGGTATCTTCTGAAAAGTCCTGATGGCCTGGAGTATCCAGCAGGTTGACCTCATAATCATCGTAATTGAATTTCATGACTGACGATGTCACTGAAATACCGCGATCTTTCTCAATGGCCATCCAGTCGCTTACAGCATGATTTGATGTTTTTCTTGATTTTACGGCGCCAGCCATCTGGATAGCGCCACCGAACAACAGCAGTTTTTCCGTCAGGGTGGTTTTACCGGCATCAGGATGACTGATGATACCAAACGTGCGCCGGCGCTGTATTTCTTTTCTATATTTACTGCTCAATTCTTGACCTCAATGCATGAAACATATTTACGATATTGACATTACATTTTCTCGATACTCTTCAAAACAGTTTCAAGGTACCTTCAAGTTTATCGAGAAAAAAAAACGGGCCGGAAAACCGGCCCGAAGAAAAACAAATAATTATACCCGAAAATTTTATTTTGTCCAGAAGAACCTCATTCCCTAGTATCCTCCGATCCACTCTCTAGAGCCCCTGCAGCCTTTGCCTCCGGTTCCCCTTCTGCTGTTTTCCGGTGAAGCCTGAGGTCCTCTGAAACATCCCTGCCCCGGATCTTATCTATTGCCGCCTCAAGAATAAACCCCTTTTCTATATAGGCGTTTTCCGAATCTTCATACAACTTGTCCATGACAAGCAGGATACTCACAAGCATATCCTTACCAAATCGACGGTCACCATATATCATGGTAGCTCTGTCAAAGGCGGCTTCCTTCTCTTTTTCGGTATTGGTGGGCATAAAGAACTTGGCGGCTTTCATGGCACCCATGATGTAACCAAACTGGTATCCATCAATAAAATTCATTTTCCCGCCTACCCCAGCCTCTTCC
>JACNJZ010000058.1:0-6315 GCA_014382295.1 Candidatus Desulfobia pelagia
TTTTATTCAGATACTATTTTTTGCCTTTTGCCTTTTGCCTTTTGCCTTTTGCCTTCACGCACTTTTCTTCTTCAATCCATATACATAGGCCAGGACCTCTGCCACGGCCTGATACAGATTGTCCGGGATGGGGCTGTTGGTTTTTACATGTTGGAACAGCGCCCTTGCCAGGGGTTTATCTTCAATGACGGGGATGTTGTTTTCCCTGGCGATTTCCTTTATGCGTCCGGCAATGATGCCGGCGCCTTTGGCAATTACCATCGGGGCAGACATGGTAGTATTGTTGTAAGCGAGGGCCACGGCAAGTCTGGTGGGGTTGGTTATTATCACATCAGCCTTGGGAACATCGGCCATCATTCGTTTACGGGCCATTTCCATCTGGATGGAACGGATGCGGCCCCTTACCAGAGGATCTCCTTCAGTCATCTTTGCTTCTTCCTTGACTTCCTGTTTGGTCATTTTCATTTTTTTCATAAACTGCCATCGTTGAAAGGCATAGTCAGCAGCGGCAAGCAAAGCGATAATGACCGTTGCTTTGAGAAAGATCCAGAATGAGACTTTTGCATAAAACACCAGGATGGCGTAGGGCTCCTGGTCCATGAGCGGGATAAGACCGTCCATGTTTTTCATCACTTCCAGATAGGAGACAATGCCGACAATGCAGAGCTTGGCGATTGATTTGATCGAATTTGCCACAGTCTGAAGTGAAAAGATTTTTTTGAGTCCCTGTATAGGATCTATCTTTTCAAATTTCGGGGCTATCTTTTCCGTGGTGAAAAGAAAACCCACCTGGGCATAATTTCCTATCAGGGCTGCCAGCAGAACGACAGCCATAAGCGGTCCGACAACCATTGCCGAAAGCATCATGGCCTCTTTGGTCAGGGTTGTCATGTTGCCCGGGTTGATATCTATCACATGCAGATTTGGCAGATAGTGGCGCAGTATCAGCAGCATGTTTCCCAGCATATATTGTCCCATGAGGTACAGGCTGAGAAGGGCCAGCAGCAGGACGACTGCAGACGGCACCTCCATGCTTTTGGCCACATCACCTTTTTTTCTGCCTTCGGAAAGCCTGTGCTGGGTCGGCTGTTCAGATTTTTCCTGGCCGCTCTGTTCTTCTGCCATCTATCAGCCTCCAAGTCCCATTGCCAGTCGGGGAAGCAGGCGGCCAAGCATCTCGAACTGGGTGAGCATGAGCGGAAAAAAATAGGCCAGGGAAAGGCCCACGAAAATAAGGCCGACACCAATATTCAGCGGCATTCCAACAATAAGGATTGGAATCTGCGGGACGGTTTTTGCAATGATCCCCATGGCCACATGGGAAAAAAAGACTGCCGCTGAAGCCGGCGCCATGATTTTAACTGAAAGCACAAACATGTGACTAACGCCCTGCATCATTCCTTCATAACTTGCCTGACTCAGGATGAGCGTTCCTGGCCGTACCCAGCTGTAGCTGTCGGCCAGGGTTCTGAAAAAAATATGATGGCCATTGATACTGAGGAAGATGAGGATGGCAATAATGTACCAGAATTGGCCGATCATGGAGACCTGGGTGCCGGATTGCGGGTCCATGACTCCTGCCATTCCCATTCCCATCTGAATTCCGACCATCTGCCCTGCAACCTGGACAGCTGCGAAAATCATCCTGGCAAAAACTGCCAGTGTGCCGGCAAAACAGATCTCGGAAAGCACAAAAATAGCAAATCCGAGAGTTGTTTCTGGCAGGCTCGATATGTTGACAGGCACAGTGGGTGCGAGAATCATCGCAATTGCGACAGTGACCAGGATTTTGACCTGGGAGGGAACACTGGTAGAGCCGATAACCGGCATGAAAAAAAGCAGCGGACCGACCCTGATCATGATGATGATCACGGTAAGAAACTGGCTGATGGTCCAGTTGAGGAGTGCGGGGTCTACCATGTGCTTTTTGTGGTTTTTTTGTTAAGTCTCTTTCCCGCATCTCTGCAGGAAGACGGTTAGCGTATTATGTTCGGAATGTTGATAAACAGTTCCCGGGTATAGTCGGTTATTTTTATAAGCATCCAGGATGCAAAAAAGAGCTGTGCCAGCATGACAGCAACAATTTTAGGGACAAAGGTCAGGGTCATTTCCTGGATCTGGGTTGTGGCCTGAAAAATGGCGACAATCAGTCCAACCACCATCCCGACGATCAGGAGCGGAGCCGCTAGGAGCAGGGTGATGGTAACTGCATTCTGACCCAGTGTGACAACTTCAAGAGGACTCATTGTTATACCCCAAAGCTTTTTACAAGTGAGCCGACGATGAGATACCAGCCGTCAACCAGGACAAAAAGAAGGATTTTAAACGGCAGTGAGATCATTACCGGCGGCAGCATCATCATACCCATGGAAAGAAGGACGCTGGCGACAACCATATCTATGACCAGGAAAGGCAGGAACAGGATAAAGCCAATCTGGAAGGCGGTTTTTAGCTCGCTTATAACAAAAGCAGGGATGAGAACGGCTGTTGATACCTCGTCTTTGTTCAAGGGCTTATCCGTTTTGGAGAGAGAAAGAAAGAGGGCTAGATCTTTTTCCCGTGTCTGCTTGAGCATAAAGGCGCGAAGCGGTTTTATGCCTTCATTGTATGCTTGTTCCAGGTTGATTTCTTCAGATAAAAAAGGTTCAACGGCGTTGGTGTTGATGTCTTTCAACACCGGGGACATGATAAAGAGTGTCAGAAAGAGGGACAGGCCGATAAGAACCTGGGCCGGCGGCATCTGCTGTGTTCCCAAGGCGTTTTTCAGAAATGAAAAGGCAACTACCAGCCGGGTAAAACAGGTTGTCATCAGGAGAATGGCTGGCGCCATGGACAGTACAGTGAAAATCAGAAGAATTTCAATGAGTACCGCTATCTGCTTGGGGTCATCTGTTTCGGCAAGGCCTATCTGCACCGTCGGAAGGGTGACGGCAGATACGTCTCCGGCAGAAACCATCAGCATGCAGATTGTCGGCAGGAGAAGAGAGAGAAACCGGCGTCCTGCCATAGTTTGGAGTGAGACCTGTTTCATCCGCGCATTGTATCCTTGATGGTGCCGGTAGCCTTGTTGAGAAAACCTGAAAAGGAGGTCTCTTTTTTCTTGATCAGTTCAACCGGGGATTGTTTCCCGGTGTTGCCAGAGTCAAGGCGATGCAGCATGGTTATCTGTTGGTCACTGACGCCGAGGGCCAGGAGGTCGCTTCCGACCTGTACAACCGCGACATATTTTTTTGGAGCAATCATTTTTGAATCAAGAAGCTGGACAAGGGATCCCTGCCGTAATCCTCCCTTGGCCAGGCCCATCTTTTTGAGCCATACGATAAGGAGAATCATAAGTCCGACAACAAGAGCCAGTGCTCCGGCAACTTTAAACAGTGTTGTCGCAAGGTTTGCTGAAGATGCAAAGTCCACCGTCTGCCCAGTGGGAACAGATTCCCCTACGGCGACTCCTTCTGCCCAGGCTTTTAATGGGGAGGTGAGAAGGAGAAAAGAAAATATCAGATGTGAAATGTGCATTTGCGAGTCCTTGAAAGGGAAATTATCCTATGTTTTTGATACGGTCTGCCTGGCTGATAATCTCTGTGATCCTGACACCAAAACGGTCATTGACCACGATTACTTCACCCTTTCCCAGAAGCTTATGGTTTACAAAGATTTCAACCGGTTCTCCAGCGGCTTTTTCAAGCTCGATCACCGATCCCTGGCCGAGCTGGAGCATTTTATCAATAATCATTTCAGCTCTGCCCAGTTCCACGGTGACACTCAGGGGGAGGTCCATGAGGAACTCAAGGTTTGTCTTGCCTTCCCCTGCTGTGCTTTTGGTGTTTATTTCTTGAAACGGGTCCTGGGAGGAAGTGCTGCCGGCGGTCTCTTTTGGAGAGAGAGAATCCCAATCCTCGTCACTCTCTGCTTTACTGTCCGGATTTGCTTCAGTCATTGCCTGAGCCCATGCTTCATCCGTTGATTCATCAACCATCTTTTTCTCCTAAGGATGTTACTGCGTCGTTTAAAAATGATATTTTCGTGAACGGTCTTTAAGGTAGCCTTTAGCCTTTAGTCTTTATCTTGGTCTATTACTTTGCGTTTAATCAGCAGGGCTTTGTTGCCGCGGTGCAGGCCCGGCGATCCCATGTACTTTCTAACTCCTGCTAAAAAGACCGGCAGAAGCTCGTCTTTTCTTGTGTCAAGCTGAATAATATCCCCTTTCTCAAGCTGAATAATATCCCCGGCAGGTATGACGGTTTTTCCCAGTTCAACATTGATTTTTACCGGTACGTTTTTAATGTTTTCCGTCAAAACATTTTTGAGCTTGATGTCCTCTTCGCTCTGTTCCCTCTGAAATGTTGTCATCAGTTTCTGTTTTACTGATTCAAGGTTGGCGATAGGAATGCAAAGGGTGACGCTTCCTACAGCTCTGTCCATATCGATTTCATAGCGGTTTATGATAACCACATCCGTCGGTTCGCATATTTTGGCAAACTGGGGGTTTATCTCACTTCGTACATATTGGACCTGTATCCGGTGGAGTGAATTCCACGCCTTTTCGAGGTCCGCGAGGAGCAAATTGACAATGCGCTGAATAAGGCGCTGCTCGATGCCTGTGAAGTCGCGGCCCTCAATGCGGACATTTCTGGCGCCTGTTCCTCCGAGAAAACTTTCCACCAGGGCAAAGACGAGCTTAGGTTCGATGACGAAAAGGGCGTGTCCCCGGAAAGGCTCCATTTTGAAGATCTGGAGACTGCTTGGCACCGGAAGGGTTCGGACAAAAGCTCCGAAGCGTTCGAGTTCCATGGGGACCGCAGTAATGTCGAGAATTCTGCGAAGAGCGCCGGATATCGAGGAACGTATAGACCGCAGAAAAACATCGTTGATGGCGTCAATTGCCGGCATTCGCACTTGGACAATGCGTTCCTGCCTGGTGAAATCATAGGTCCGGTATTCACGCTCTTCTTCTTCAAAATGCTCTTCCGGCTCTTCGATTTCACCCCCTGAAATACCTTTCAGTAGGGCATCGACCTCGTCCTGACTTAATATTTGTTCCATAAATCCCTGTAAAGAGTGATTTGATGTTTGCTTATAGCAGTGATCCTGCGGTTACTGAACGACGAATTCCGAAAAATAGATGTTTTTTATCTTGTCAGGTCTGGCGGCTCTGTTGAAGCGTTCCATGAGTTCATCCCTTATCCTGAGTTTTCCTTCCGGTGTCATTACTTCTTCAAAAGCAAGGCTTGTAAGCATCATAATGACGATATCTCGGAGTTTGGGGGCAATTTTCTGGGCCCTTTCTGCGGCTTCAAGGGTGTCAAGCTCCAGGCTGAGTTTCAGCTTGAGATAGCGCTTGCCCTTAGGGTCGGCCAGGTTGACGACGAAGGGCTCAAGGGTGATAATTTCACCAACAGGATCTGGCATATCTGTTGCTAGTTCAGCAGTCTGTCGTGTCGTTTCAGATGTTGTGGTGAGAAATGTAGTGTAGGCAAAAAAACCGCCGCCAGCCAGCAAGAGAATGACAAGTGCAAGTATGATAAATAATAAAAGTTTTGATTTTTTCTGCGGCTTGTTTTCGTTTTCAGTATTTTCGGTTGCTTCATCTGCCATGAGCTGTCTCCTGTTATTAATATGGTTTGCTGAATACACTATTATGGCAAATAGTATGCCATAATATATTAAAATAGTAAATGTGGGATAACTTGTTGATTCTCTGAGTGAAAAAGGCTGTTTTTGGTGTGGTGCCGCGGAGGCTTGGGGCGTGGTTCTGTCATATTTCTGACTTTTGTCGGGGAGAAGCAGTCAGAAATATGATTCTGGACATGGTATTCTTTTCATCTTTGACAAAGATTCCATGTATCGAAGGCGAAATCCGAAAAATGAGGGGATAAAAAAATTGTACGCATTTTTCGAAAGGGTGAAAACTGCTGGAAGTACGTATTTTCTTCATATTTTTCTGAAATAACAGCCCCGGTTTTCAGAGGGTGAAGCGGGGGGTACAAAAAATTTTACTTGTTGGGAATTGCCGCTGTTGGCAGTTCTTGGGCGCAAGGGCAGTATATGGGCTAAAAAGTATAAAAAATTGTATCTTTTTTGTTTTGTCAGACTTTGTGCATACCTTCTTCTAAACCGTTAATTGACGGTATGTTACAAGGGAAATTTATTTTTTTTCGTTGTTGGCACACTGGTTGCAATAGCTAATAATTGAAAAACAACTCTTATCTCCTTTCTCCTTAGAAAAGGCTGACTTTATTCCCCTGAAGTCGGCCTTTTCTTTTTTGTGCTTTGCGCAACTTCTTCTATTTGGTATTGCTTCATTAGCCATTAGCC
>JACNJZ010000058.1:6355-29418 GCA_014382295.1 Candidatus Desulfobia pelagia
CATTAGCCATTAGCCATTAGCCATTAGCCATTAGCCCAGTTACTACTCTAAATTGTATGAATATATCATCTTCCAGAGTCGGAATCCTTCGCTGCGCGAATTACGACCGGAAAAGTATACGGGAGTGTATTAACCGTTTTGTCGATTCTTTTCCTTTTACAGTAAGTCGCGGCACGAAAGTACTTATTAAGCCGAACCTTGTTGCTGCCAGGGGGCATGACGGTTTGGCCTGTACTCATCCTGAGTGTGTTGCCGCCGTGGCGGAATGGTGTCTTGGTCAGGGGGCCCGCGTCTGTATCGGTGATTCTCCGGCCTTTGGCAGTGGGGTCGATGTCATGAAGCGTGTGGGTATTGCTGACGCGGTTGCATCACTCGATGTCAAACTTGTTTCCTTTACCCCCGGTGAGAAGATGTGCCTTGCCGGAGGTGCCAGTGTAGTCGTCGCTGCAGAGGTGATGGAAAGCGATGTTCTTATAAACCTGCCAAAGGTAAAGGCTCACTCCCAGGTGAGGATGACTTTGGGGGTGAAAAATTATTTTGGCATCGTGTCCGGCTGGAGGAAAGCCTACCTGCATCAGACTGTCGGCGGCAGCGAAACACGTTTTGCCGAGATGATTGTTGACCTGCTTGCAATTGTTCCTCCCGGTATGACAATTATAGACGGGATCTCGGCAATGCATAAAAGCGGTCCTCTGGACGGTGCGGCTTACCCTCTCGGGATTCTTGCCGGATCTCTCAATCCAGTGGCTCTGGATACAGCTCTTCTTGATGTTGTTCAGCTGGAATCAGATCGCAGTCTGTTGTGGCAGGAATGTTACAGGAGAAATCTAGCGGGGAGCATACTCGATCAACTGGAATATCCTTTTCTATGCCCTGAAGAGGTGCGGGCGGCAGACTTTTCTATTCCAGCCGTCCTTAGTCCCATACGATTTAATGGCACACAGGTTTTGCGGAGTATCCGGAAGCGAATACAGACCGTATTCAGGGCACTCCAGTGATAAAGAGACCTTTACATTAGTTAGAGAAAATTTTAATATGAAAGACAGAGTATCGTAGCGAAAATATTGAGATAAAAGTTCATCGTTATATATATTAAGGAGAGGGGAGATGTATAATCTGAAGGGAAAAGTGGCATTGGTGACCGGGAGTTCCCGGGGCATTGGACGGGCTGTTGCGGTACGTTTTGCCGAGAATGGTATTGATCTTGTTGTAAATTATGTACGGCACAGGCGTGATGCCGAGGAAACGGCGGCTGAGATCGAGAAGCATGGTGTCAAATGTCTTGTCGTGAAAGCAAATGTTGCCAAGGATGAAGATGTGGTTGACATGTTTTCTCAGATCAAGGAGCATTTCGGTCGGGTCGATATACTTGTCAGTAATGCTGCTTCAGGGGTATTGAAGCCAGTCATGGAATTGAACAGCCGTCACTGGAACTGGGCCATGGATATTAATGCCCGAGCTCTGCTGACCCTGGCCCAGCAGGCAGTGCCCCTGATGTCAGAAGGTGGCCGGATTATGGCTGTGTCCAGTCTTGGTTCAGTAAGAGCCGTAGAAAATTATACGGCAGTCGGTGCGTCAAAGGCCGCCCTTGAGTCTCTTGTCCGTCATCTGGCTGTGGAGCTGGGAGGGAAGGGGATTACTGTAAACACTATCAGTGCCGGGGCTGTTGATACTGAAGCGCTGAAAAAATTCCCCAACCGGAAGCAGATTCTTGATACAGCACTGGAGCGCACCCCTATCGGCCGTTTGACAGTTCCGGAGGATGTGGCAGATGTTGCCCTGTATCTCTGCAGTAAGATGGCGGGAATGATTCATGGCCAGACTATTGTTGTCGATGGCGGCTATTCCATCCGGGCCTGATGCAGAAAGAGGGTAAGGGGGGATTTGCAACGGTTGGGCCATTGATCCTGGCCTCAGCGTCACCCCGGAGGCAGAAATTTTTACGGGAACTTGGCATTGATTTCAGTGTGGAAGTTGCGGAAGTTGATGAGTCCTCTCATGGGGAAGTATCTCCTGAAGCATTTGTGAGGAGACTTGCACGTGAGAAGGCTGAATATGTGTCCAGGCAGTTTCCGCAGGAATGTGTCCTTGCGGCAGATACTGTTGTTGTTCTGGACAGTGAAATACTGGGGAAGCCGGATAGTCCCGGAGACGCTGAAACTATGCTGCAGCGACTTTCCGGCCGCTGGCACGAGGTGTGGACAGGATTCTGTGTGCTTCGACCGGCAGATGGGCTGCATGTTCTGGAGGCTGTCTGTACCCGGGTTTTATTTCGAGAGCTCACGGAGGAACTTTGCCGGGCTTATGTCCTGACCGGAGAGCCGTTGGATAAGGCCGGCAGTTACGGGCTCCAGGGCAGAGGTGGTTTTCTTGTTGAGGAGATTGACGGGTCATACAGTAATGTGATAGGCTTGCCTCTAGCCCAGGTAATTGATATCATGTTGAAGTATGGGATTATTGTTCCGCATTTGGAGGAAGCCTGAAAGTCTCTTGTAGAGGCCCCAGTGTTAATAGAGATTGGTTTTTATTTAGGATTGTAGGTTTCGGATTGCGGAAAATTTATCAAATAACCATATTCCGAAATCCGAAATCTACTTTCGTCGTTTGTCGTGGCGCCTGCCATGGTCGTTTATAAGTAACAGGAATGGTTGAGGGGAAGAGAATGAAAGAAAAGTTATTTAATGAAGGGGTTCGGCTTGCTCTTGAAATTGGCCTGAATTTAAAGGTTGAACTTGAGGGTGTTGATCTGCCGCTGGAGAGCAGCTTTGTCGGCTTTATTAATGAATTTATTATTATTACCCCTCCGGCGCCTTATGGTCAGATACGCCACAAGCTTTTTGACGGAGCGGAAATGCTGATACGTTATTTTTATAACGGGACTATTTTTGCTTTCCAGACGAAATTGTTTGCTCATGTTGAAAAACCGATCAACCTTCTTTTTATTGAGTATCCCAAGCTTATCCAGAAAAGTGAACTGCGATCAGAAAAAAGAGCAACCTGTTATGTTGAAACTACTTTCGTCAGTGGCGAAAAAGAAAATAAGGGGGCTATTCTCGATATCACCAGAACAGGCTGCCAGTGCCGGATTCGCCGGCGGGATAACAAATTCCTTATCCCTTTTAAGGTCAATGATCTGGTGCTTCTTAAAGCTAAATTCCCTGGAGTTAAAACTCCCATGGAAATTCACGGGGTTGTCAAGAATATACGCTCAAGCAATATTGAAACGAATTTTGGTATGATGTTTCATGAAAATACCACCGAGGTAACCCAGAAAGTTATAACCTGGTATATTTCCACAATAGAAAATTTTGCGAGCTCCCATGAGGTCCAGATCAAACTTCCTTGACAGGTGTGAGAGTTAATAGCCTGCTGTTAGTTCTCAGCTATTCGGGCCGAAAGAACGTCCAGTTGCCGAAGGTCCTTTTCGTCAGTAAGGAAAGATGTGGCCGTGATCGGTAGATAGGATTCCTGGCCTGCGGTTAACGTGTCTGTAAAAGAACTTCGAGCTTGCTGTGTTTTACCTGCTGCATCAACATAGCGAGCCAGAATGGTGATGCCCGTTACCGTGAAAGGGGAGGTGTTCTTGATCTTTATACGAACCCCTCCATTGCTGTCGCGTGCGGCGGCGGTATGAATATAAGTCTGGGGGTTGTCTGGAAGGTCAAGTTTGATAAAGGAAGAAAGAGCTTGCCTGCCTGATTCCGATCCTGAAGTTGCTGCTGCTGTGAAATAATTTTTTGCTTCAATACGCTGGCCATTGGCAAGTGAAACCTCTCCAAGGGCATTATAGGCAGTTGCCGTGGGCAGAAGTTCAATACTTGACTTGAGGTCGCGTTCCGCCCCGCTGGAGTTGCCCAGTATCCGTTGCGTAAGTCCCCGCTGAACATAGAATAGAAAGAAGCTGTTGTTGTATTGAATGGCTGTGTCGTATAGCGTGAGGGCGCGCGGGAATTTTTTCTGTTCAAAATGAATATCTCCCTGCAGGCCATAAAATTGGGCCTCCCTGGGTTCGATCTCTATGGCGCGGGTTGCCAGTGAATTGGCGGAGGTGTAATTTTTTTCCTGCAGAGCTTTGCGTCCTTTTTCATATTCTGCGTAGGCCTTTTCTGTTTTCTTTATGTGGGCGATCTTCTGCTGGTAGCGTTCTCTGCCCAGATCTCCTGTAAGGGGGAGTTGGCGGGTTGTCTCCCTGTTGGCATCAACCCGTTCCTGTGAAGGCGGGTGGCTGGCAAAAAGGCCGTTCAACCAGCTTTCATTACGGTTTTCTGCGAGTCGTACAAATTTTTCCTGTAGGGTTACGGCAGCATGAGGGGCATAGCCGGCCCTGGACATGTACTTCATGCCATAGAAGTCTGCTTCTTTTTCGGCGTCACGGCTATGTTTATGGGTAATAAGACCGGCGGCAAGTGACGCTCCCCCGATGGCAAGCTGGCTGTAATCACTTCCACCGACCGCGATTCCGGTTGCCAGCACAGCTCCCTGTAAAAGAATACCCCGCTCCATGCTCTTGGCACCGTGTCTGGCGGCAGCATGAATAATTTCGTGACTGAGAACAGCGGCCAGCTCTGCTTCATTGTCGAGTTCAAGCAAAAGTCCCCGGTTTACAGCTATTTTCCCACCCGGAAGGGCCCAGGCATTGGGTACGGAATTGTTGATTACCGTAAACTCATATGGGAGGGGGCGATCACTAACGGCTGAGATGCGCTGGCCGACACTGTTGACGTACACGCTGAGTTCGCGGTCTATTGTATATTCTCCGCCCTGCATTTGCTGGGTTGCAAGGTATTGTTCTTTGCCGATGGATATTTCTTTCTGTTCACTTACCAGGTTTAGTTCCCGTTCTCCTGTTACCGGGTTGATACCGCAGCCGGAAATGAGTGAAACAAGGATTATTGCAAGGGGGAGAAGACGTTTCATGATGGTGGTCCTCAGGTTTTAAGGTAGTAAGTGGTAAAGATAGCCGTCAGATCTTATTGAGGAAAACATACATTGTGGCGTGAGACAATAAAAAAAGCCACTTGCAGGCAAGTGGCTTTTTTGAAACTTATTTAGCAGGGAACTGGTTAGAGAGTCAGGTCATCTCGTAATGTTTTGCGTGGACCACCGTGACCTGCTGTTCTCCAGTCCCGGATGGGGGCAATGGTGTTCATCGCTTCCTGGTTGTTTATGCGGCCAAGACGATCATGGATAAGCTGCCAGACGCATTCTGTTTCCGGGTTGATTTCACAGCGCCCGTCAACGGAGCCGCCGCAAGGGCCGTTAAACAGGCTCTTGGCGCAGCGTGATATCGGGCAGAGGCCGCCGGTCAGATGCAGGACGCAATCACCGCAGCCGGCACACTGTTCCGTCCAGACACCCTGCTCTGCAGAACCGCCAAAGAAACTGGTGTTGACAGCGGGGTATACTATTGTGGTTGGGCGCAGGTTTGCGATGAAGTTGACACCAACACCACATGCCATGGAGACAATAGAGTCGTATTTGCCTTTCCACTGGTCAATGCCATCAATGTATTCACGATCACACTGGCGCACCAGAGTGCCCTCTGTGACTTGTATTTTTTTACCCTGTTTCTTCATGCCAAGGCGAATAAGGGACGCCAGGATTTCAACTTCCCGTTCTCCTCCGGCTGAGCAGACGGTAACGCAGCCACGGCATCCCAGAACGAGGATCTTCTTGGCGTCTTTGACCATGTCGAGGATTTCATTAACTGGTTTACGTTCGGCAATAATCATTTTGAATCTCCCTTGAACGGACATGGACCTAATGCGGTGATCCGTTTGTTCATAACTTGAGCAGCCTTAACGAATTCCGGGTGGAAGCCTCGTTCCAGATGAAACATTTCAACCCGCTCAGGTTCGACTGATAATTCAATCAGGGCCTGTCTTACTGCGGCCACCTTTTTTGCTGCCCGCTGGCTTCCCTTGACGTTGTGGCATTCGTCCGGTGGGCACCCGACAAAGTACACACCGTCGGCGCCATCCTCAAAAGCTTTTAAAAGTGTACTGACCTGAAGTTTGCCGCCGCAGACCAGGCGGTTCAAGGTGACATTCTCCGGCATACCGTCCCGTTTCAGTCCCTCTTTTCCTTCTGCAATAGTCTGCTGGGAGGTGTAATGGCAACAGAATGCTTGAATATTTGGGGTGAAGCTCATGTTTATCTCCCTCATAGAGAAAAACCTAATTACCGCAGGCGGCGATTAGTTTTTCGTCTTCTGATTCGTTTAGTTTAATAGCCTGGGCAGGACATTCTCCGACACAGATTCCGCAGGCCCGGCAGTCTTTAATGTCTATGGTTGCCACTCCCTGGGCGTCAATTTTGGGAATATCCCATGGGCAGACCCTGACACAGGTGAGGCAGGAGACGCATAAGTCCCGCTCTACCCATGCTGCCTTGCCTTTATCGAGCATATCCTGTTCGGTGATGATGCCTTCAGTGAAGGCCAATTCCCGAAGGGCAGACATGATGTCGGCAAACCGAACATCCTGGGGGCAGACAAAGACACAACTGCGGCAAGAGGAACAGAACCATAACAGGTCTGATTTGAGAAGCCGATCCTTGAGGCCCATACGGATCATATGGATCATTTTACGTGGATCGAAAGCAGGAATTGCCTGGGAAACAGGGCAGATGCCACTGCATGCTCCGCAGGAAAAACAGCGATTAAGATATTCTCCGCCCGGAAGCTTCGTTATCTCGGCGCCAAACGAGGGATTAATTTCTTTGTTTGTTATGCCCATATGTTCCCCTAATGCATGGTGATTAAATGAATAAAGGTAAAACGACAGCTAGAATCAAAGAAGCCCCAATGCTACCTAATAGGGTTATTTTTGTCAACGAAGATGACCCCAATTGGGAAGAAAAATGAGGGAAAACGTTAATTCTTATACAAGCAGTCGAAATTCTCCTTTTCCGAGTAAATCATGGAGGTGGAGAATGCCTACGAGTTGACCCAAAGTGTTGCAGACAGGGAGAATGGTCACTTCGTGGCGCTGCATAATGCTGAGTGCATCGGCAGCAAGTAAATTTTCATCAATTGTTTTTGGTCCCTGGGTCATGACATTCCCTGCCAGTTGTGTTGTCATGTCCACAGATTTGCTGATAAGACGACGAATGTCACCGTCGGTAATAATACCCTTTATGCTGCTTTCTGGCCCGCAAATAAGGACGGCTCCAATATTCTTTTCGTTCAGCGCTTCTATTGCTTTTGCCATGGTGGCATTTTCATCTACTTTCGGTATTTGCTCTCCGGTGAGCATGACTTCACGGACCTTGGCTTTAAGGCGTTCGCCAAGGCTGCCGCCGGGGTGGTTTTTGCGAAAATCGCTGGCGGCAAATTTCTTTTTGTCGAGGAGCACGACGGCCAGGGCATCTCCCAGTGCCAGTGCAGCTGTGGTGCTTGCTGTGGGGGCAAGACCGAGAGGGCACGCCTCTCTGGGCACTGCTGCGCCAAGGACGACATCAGCTGAACGTCCCAGGGTCGAATTCTTGTTGCCGGTAATGGCAATGGTTTTTATCCCCCGTTTCTTGAATGTCGGCATCAGCATTGATAGTTCAGCGCTTTCTCCGCTGTATGAAATAGCGAGAACAACGTCGTTCTGGTCAACGATGCCAAGGTCTCCGTGCATCGCCTCAACAGGGTGCAGAAAAAATGAGGGGGTGCCTGTGCTGTTAAGTGTCGCAGAGATTTTCTGGCCTATTATGCCTGATTTTCCTATTCCTGTGATGATGACCCGGCTGGGGCAGGTCATGATCAGGGAAATGGCCTGATCAAATTCAGGACCGATCTGGTCAATCACCGATGATATTCCATCTGCTTCAATTTGCAGGACTTCTTTTGCCAGGGTGAGAGACATAGTGTTGTGGTGTTCTTCTTGGGGTGTCAATTAGCTGAGAACCAGTTTGTGAAAACCGGCATCAGGTTCAATGGGATAAATATTATTAAAACAGGCCAGGCAAAAGGAATCACTGGGGTGTCCGGTTGCCTCGACCAGTCCTTCCAGGCTGAGATAGTGCAGTGTGTCCAGGCCCAGGTATTTTCTGATTTCATCAACGGAGCTGTTGGCGGCAATGAGTTGCTCTTCTGAGGGGAAATCAATGCCGTAATAACAGGCGTGACGGGTCGGAGGGCAGCTCACCAGCATATGCACTTCTTTGACGCCTGATTTGCGTAAAGATCGTATCCTGTGCTTGCCCGTAGTCCCTCGAATAATTGAGTCCTCAATGATGATAACCCTTTTGTCTTTAAGAAAAGAACGGACCGGGTTCAGTTTAACTCGCACAGAAAAATCACGCATTGACTGGGAAGGCTGGATAAAGGTTCTGCCAATATAATGATTTCGAATAACACCCATTTCCATTGGGATTCCTGATGCCTGAGAATAGCCGAGGGCTGCATAGTTGCCGGAGTCTGGAAAGGGCATGACGAAATCGGCGTCAATCTTGCATTCTCGGGCCAGAATTTCACCCATTTTTTTGCGGCTGTTGTAGACATTGAAGCCAAAGATATCACTGTCCGGCCTGGCGAAATATACATGCTCAAAGATGCAGAAGCTGTGGCGTTGTTTTTCGGTAAAGAAAAAAGAGGACAAACCGTCTTTGTCAATAATGAGGGCTTCACCTGGTTCGATGTCGCGGATGTAGTTTGCTTCTACCAGGTCCAGGGCGCAGGTTTCGGATGCGATGATATAGGCTCCGTTAGCTAGCTGTCCCAGGCAGAGAGGGCGGAATCCGTTCGGGTCTCGGACAGCCACCAGCTTATCCCTGGTCATTATAGCTAAGGAATAGGCACCTGAGATTTGTTGAAATGTTTTGGTCAGGGCCTCTTTGAAGTCAAGATCACTGAATGCTGCAAGCAGGTGTACAATAACCTCACTGTCCATTGTGGACTGAAAAATAGAACCCTTTTTCTCCAGTTTGTTGCGCAGTTCTCGAATATTGACAAGATTGCCGTTGTGAGCGACAGCATAGATCTGCCCCTGATGGCACGCTGTAAAAGGTTGAGCATTGATGATATTTGATTCACCGGCGGTGGAGTAGCGGACATGACCTATAGCCATGTCTCCCTGCAGAGGCTGCAGGTCTTTTTCTGAAAAAACTTCAGACACAAGACCCATGGCTTTGTGCTCGGAAAATCTTTGTCCGTCGGACACAACGATGCCCGCGCTTTCCTGGCCTCTATGCTGCAGTGCATACAGACCGAAATATGTCAGTTTTGCAGAGTCAGGATGACCGTATATGCCACATACGCCGCATTCTTCCCGTGGGCGTAAAGAGGCTGCATTGGACGTCATGCCTTGTGTCCTCATCTTATTGAATTAGTGTTTGAAAAAGGTGGCTAGAATAAGAAAAAAGGAAGCACTTTACCCTTTTTTGGCCGTGAAGGAAATACTTTTTTTGCTGGATTGAATGTGCTGTCCTTTGGCTGAGAGTACAAAATGGTTTGCATAAATTTTTTTGATTGATACTCTACAGAAGAGCCGACATGAAGAGTGGGGCTCATGCAAAGATTTGAATCTGGTCGGGATATTGCCGGCAATAAAAGGTATCTGAGGAGAAGAGATATGGCTGAAACTGTAGAAGATTTAACGATACATTATGAGGAAGACGGGGTTGTTATTGTGAAGGAGCTTGATAAGGCCATCCTGTCAAAAGGTGCCTGGGCAACGGTAATGTTTCGTTACCAGCAGTGGGAAAAAGGGAAAAAAGAATACGGACCGGACCGCTATACCATTCGCCGTTATCGAAAGCTGCAGGGAGAGTACCGTGCCCAGGGAAAATTTAATATCTCAAGCGCCGATCAGGCGGGCAAGATTATAAAAGTCCTCCAGGATTGGACGATGACAGAAAGTTAAAAGTTAAAAATATTAAGTTCAACGTAAAGGCACAAAGGCACAAAGTTTTTAAAAACAAAAAGCCGATGATTTAATATCACAATAGTGATGTTACTGAATCAAACAGTTTTTTGTTCTTTTTGATTTCTGACTCAGAACCTATGACACAGCATATTCCTTTGCTCATTGCTGTGTCCAGTGGTGCGGCAAAGGCCCGCAGTGCCTCAGGTGTGGCGGAGAGGATATCGTCGCGTTCCTGCTGGATGTCCTCCTGCCGGATATGGGAAATATAATCTTCGCTTGACCTTTCTCCCTTCATGGATGGGGTAAGGGGGGTGTCGAGCCGGCCAACGGTGCCGATAATGTATTTGCGTAGTTCCCGGTCATCCGGTGCAAAGGATCGGACATACTGTGCCGCATCGTTATATGTCTGAATCGTATTTTTGAGGTTCGGATCCCGATAGGACGAGAAGCACACTGTTCCGTCGTGCTCAAATTTAGCCGCAGCCCCATAAGCGCCTCCCATGACGCGGACAGTGTTCCACAGGTAATCCGTGCCGAGAATGGTTTGCAGCAGGTAGAGCCTGTTGTCGTATTCCGTATGTCTGGAGAGATTTGCGCCTTTGGCAACATACTGCACCTGACCTGGAATGATAAACCCTTCGTTGCGACCCTTCTGCTCTGTATTCCGGTCAATTTTTATCTGGCTGATAGCGGGGCAGTTATTAATGACCCCGGCCATTTTGTCGGCAATTTTCGGGATATCTCCATTGTCAGCAGTGATGCTGACAAGAGCGCTGCTGCGGTGAAAGACCAGCACTGCCGTCGTCTGTAAGGCCTCAATAACTGCATTGGCCTGTGTTGCAAAGTTGTCGTCAAGATCTTTAATGAACTGGTAGAAAGAGATGCCGCAGATCTGTTCCTGGTAAGCGCCCTGTTGTGAAAGGTAGGAGGCAATTCTTCTCCGGGCATATACATGGCCGGATTGCATGATCTGCATCTCGAGATGGGAGCGTATTTCCCGTATGATCTCGTGGAGACGTTTTTTGTCGCTGAAGTCACTGCGCAGTATCACTTCTTCAACAAGTGCAGCCATCTTGTCTGTTTTTGCAGTCAGTGCCTTGGCAGAGACAATGAATTTCGGATGAAAAACATCCTTTTTTTTGTATTCCGAAAAGCCATGGGCTGAAAAGGAAAGATCACCGAGATGAATATTCAGCTCATTGGTAAGAGTCATATAGTCGTAATGCCGGGTGTTCACCCGGCCTATAATCCTGTCGAGCAGGGAAAGATAAGGGGTGAACTTCTCTGGCACTGATGCGGTGTCAAAGTAGAGATCTGCATATGAGATATCGTTGGTGAAAACCGGATGCAGGAGTGTTTCAGCCGGGCCATCTTTTACCTCAAGGGGAAGTATCTCGGCCGCTGTGTTGATGTCAGTCAGCTCAAGAAGAGGGATGGAGGTTAGATCCTCAAGGGTGTCGGGAGCCTGCTGGTATTGATTCAGTTTTTGTGTTGCCGTTACCATGCTGTCAAGATCCTGACCGGAAAGCCCTGTCTTGACCGCTTCAAGTTTTTCCTGGAGAAGTGTTTCCTGCCTGTTGTTTAATCCCTGTTCCGGTAAAAGACACACAAGTGAGGAGTGTGGATTGTTGAGAAGCTGGTCGGTTATAAGTTTTTCAAAATAGCCATTCTCTGCTTTTTTCTTGATGGCTTCAATATGCCGGTTGTATCGCAGTGGAGTAAGCGGGTCGCCGTCATAGAGCCAGGTTGACATGCATTGTATTGCATAGACAAGACCCTTGGGGAAGGACTGGTAGTCAGCCTCGCGAAGCTGGAATTCTATGTTGTTGATGGAGGCATCCACCAGTTTTTGGTTTAAACCGTTCCTGACTTCCCTTTCAAGAGTTTGCCTGATGCAGTTGAAAAAAGCTGATTTTTGAGATGAGTCGGCATGGTTGGCGACGATGGCAAAGACAGGCTGCCGTATGTCGGTGTCAAACAGGCCTCCGACATCTTTGCCGATGCCGGCATCAATCAAGGCCTTTTTCAGGGGAGAGGCCTCCGTCTGGAGGAGGATTCTGTTCAGTATATTGAGTCCGAGAACCGTTTCGGCATCAGAGACCTCAGAAGTGGCGAAATTCAGGGCAAAAAAGGCTTTTTCCTTGAGGTCTTCATCGTCACCAACGGGATAGCTTTCGGTTGTCTCATGAAGCTCTGTAAAGGAGGCCTGCATGGGAATTGCCGAATCTGTTTCTGTCCGGGTGAATGCAGCAAGGTACTTGTCGTTGAGAAAAGCCAGCTGTTTTTCAATGTCACCATTGCCATACAGGAATATGTAGCTGTTTGACGGGTGATAGTATGTCTTGTGGAAGGCAAGAAAATCCTCGTAGCTCAGGGACGGTATGTCGTCCGGATCGCCTCCGGATTCAACGCCATAGGGTGTATCCGGGAACAGGGATTGTTCTATTTTGCGATAGAGTATCTGCTCAGGGGAGGAAAATGCCCCTTTCATCTCGTTATACACCACGCCATTGTAGCGGAGTTCCGTCTTTTCTTCCGGCAGGGAAAAATGCCAGCCCTCCTGTTGGAAAATTTCCGGCCGGTCATAGATATTGGGGTAGAAAACGGCATCAAGGTAGACATCTATCAGGTTGAAAAAATCCTTTTCGTTGCGGCTTGCAACAGGATAGCCTGTCTTGTCTGAAAAGGTGAAGGCGTTCAGGAAGGTATTGAGTGACCCCTTCATAAGCTCAACAAAGGGCTCTTTGCACGGGAATTTCTTTGATCCGCACAGCACTGAATGTTCAAGGATATGTGCTTCTCCGGTTGAGTCAGCAGGGGGTGTCCTGAAAAAGATGGAGAAGACTTTGTTGTCGTCATCATTTTTCAGATACAGCAGGCGCGCACCGCTTTTTTCGTGTTGGAAAATATGGGCGGAGCCGTTCAGCTCTGCCACACTGCTTTCTTTCAGCAGGGTAAAACCATGTGTATGTTTTTGCATGTGAGGAAAAGGTTGGTGTCGGATGGAAACGAATTGGGGTTAGTTGGTGGCTTTCTTCTTTTTTTCTTTTTTACAGTAATACATGGCCGAATCTCCCATGGAAATAAATTCTTCAATGGAAGAATGTTCCTGGGGGTCATACAGGACAATTCCTATGCTGATGGAAAGGCTGTACTGCGTGTTGTTTTTTTTGTTTCTTTCCACTATGTTTTGTTCGATTCTGTCCAGAATAGGGTGATCGCAGGATTGCCCAATTTCCTCGCTGAACATGAGGATGGCAAACTCATCGCCACCCAGTCTGCCGATGCCGATCAGGTCGGATTTTCTGCATGTGTCCTTGAGAAGTTCTGTCGCTTCCACCAGGGCCTCATCGCCGACAACATGGCCCAGGGTGTCATTTATCCATTTCATATTATCGATATCGGCATACAGCAGGTACATAGCTTTATCCAGCCGTTCACCAAGCTGAAGCTGCTTTTCTGCCATGGCAAGAAAACCGCGGCGGTTGAGTATTCCGGTGAGTTCGTCGGTGACGGATATTTCCTTGAGCTTGTTTTCCATTTTTTTCCGATCGGAGATGTCACGGAAACCTTCAACAACGCCAATGAGTTCACCATTCGGGTCGTAATAGGGAATGGCAGTCACGATACAGGGAATAACCCGACCCCGCGGAGAGCCAATTTCTGATTCAGTATCCACCCTTTTTTCACCATTAAGAATTCTTTGTACAGGACAATCCGGGGTGTGACAGGCATGCCCCTCGAACCCTTCATAGCAGAGCTTGCCGATCAGTTCTTCTGCCGGGACCCCAGCAAGCTCGGCAAACTGTGTGTTGACCCTCAGCATAATAAAGTTTTTGTCAACAACACGAATACCGTCTGGTGTTGAGTTGAGGATCTGTACAAGTTCTGTGTTGACCTCTTTCAGAGCCAGGGCTGTTTTTTCACGCTCAGCTGCCTCTCTTTCAACATCAAGGAGGGCTTTTTTCAATTCTTTAGTACGCTGTTCAACCCTGACTTCGAGTTGACCGTGGGCTTTCCGGAGAAGATTTTCACCCTGCCTGATTTGAGAAACCGTATCCTTGGTAAGGTTGGTGATGAGAAAGACAAAGAGGGCACCGCCGAAAAAAACTATTCCGGTTATAAGCTCAATAGGGATATCAAGAGCCTTGACCTGTATAATCAGGAAGGTGAAATAGCCGCCAAGAAAAAAGAACATCAGGCTGGTGAGAATTTTCCATCTGTTCTGCAGGTTTGACGGCACGTTTGTGCCGGTTTTCAGGCTGAGCTTTATTGACGCAGCCATAAACAGGGCGCCGATAAGGACCAGGAGTATTGATGATAGGTGAATGGAAGTCATGTTTTCAGGTCGTCAAGAATACAGGTCTCTCACTAAATGAAGATTGAAGCTGAGATATTCTATTTCTCCTCCTGCTCCTTTTTCTTGACAACGCAGTAAATGCCTTCCCCCTTGAGACCGGGCTTAAAGCAGCCATTGCATGATATACATCGGGCCGGAGACCTGTCGCCGTCCATCCAGCGTCTGGCAAGATCGGGTTCTCTAACAAGAGGACGGGCCAGGGAGATATAATCTGCTGTGCCGTCACCCAGTACTTTTTCGATTACTTCGAGACTTCTGAAGCCGCCGACCACCATGACCGGACAGCTCACTTCTTTTTTAATATGCTCAGCCAGGCCCAGGTTATAGGCTTCCTGCTCAGCTGTTTTTATTTTCACCCGGATAGGATTTTTCTCCCCGGAGGCGGGGGTTCCGCCGCTTACTTCAATGGCGTCTATTCCGGACTGGTCAAGGAGTTTGGCGGCATAGACGGCATCTGCTTCCTGAAGGCCGCCATCGAGAAAGTCATCCCCGTTCAGTTTGACCATGACCGGGTAGTTATTACCCACACATTTCCTTACCGCCCTGTAGATCTCCATGAGGAACCGGCATCGTTTTTCAATACTGCCTCCATACTCATCAACACGCCGGTTGGTCAGGGGAGACAGGAACTGGTTGATTAGGTAGCCATGGGCTCCGTGGAGCTGCACGGCATCAAAGCCGTATTCCTTGGCCCGGCCAGCGGCCTGGGCAAAAGCGGTTATAATTTCATCAATATCTTGCAGGGTCATTTCCGCAGGTTTTTCAGGGAACTGGTCTACTTCGACCGCTGAAGGGGCAAGGGGCTGGCGGCCTGCACTTGCGGAGCTGGTCTGTCCTCCGGCGTGGACTATCTGAAGGCATATTTTGCCGCCGGCATCATGGACGGCTGCGGTCAGTCTTTTCATGTCGACTGCAAAATCATCGGTATGGATTCCCATTTTTTTTGGGAGCTGTTTGCCATCCGGCCGGACAAAGGTATATCCGGAGATGATAAGGCCGACCTTGCCGAGGGCCATATCATTATAACAGGAATCAAGCTGCGGGGTCGGGCGCCCGTCGTCGTCACACATTCCTTCCCAGGTGGCAGAACGAACCAGGCGGTTTTCCAGAACAAGGCCATTAATTGTTGTTTTTTCAAAAAGTGTGCTCATAGATGTCTCCTTTAATATACGCATTCTATTATTTCACATAGTGGGAGTGGAAAGCGAGCATTATTTTCAGGTTATTATCCGGATGTGGTGAAAAAAAGCAGGTTTCATTTTGATCTCCTCAGTTCCTTGTATGCTGCTGTCAGACGGACAAATTCTTCATGTTCGCCGCCGATGTCAGGGTGAAGCTCCTTTGCTTTTCGACGCCACAGACTGGTGAGATCCTTTGTGTTCATCTGACGAAGCGTGTCGGCAGTCTCCCCAAAAATCTTGCTGATTTCATCTTCACCCATACTTTTTTTCTCAGGCCACCGGAATTGGCGGTGGCTGTTCCTGAACTGCCTGGCATACTCCCGGGCCGGGTCCGTGTGTGCGAAGCTGAGATCAAAGAAATAGATGACATATCGGGCAAGGTAGGGTGAAAGGCTGTTCCCTGCAGTCATACCTTTCCAGAATATTTTGTCATCGTCAAGCCGGCAGATCGCTTCAAGGAAGAAATCATCTACAAGCTCTTCGTTAAGAGCGTTGGGCATGGATCGGGCATAGGACTCACTGAAGTGCTGCTGCAGGTTGAAGGCGGCAAAGAGATACAGCTTTACTTCCTGTTCATAAAGGTTTTGCTCCTGGGCTATGAAAAACTGCTCTATTTCGTCCCTTGATTTTCCAAGCAGTTTCCGGCAGAGCCTTGGAGACATACTGGCTAGGCGGCTCTGGTCCACAGAGCCATAGCGGAGGAAGTAAAGTCTTCTTTTGTCAAAAATGTGGATGTCCCGGCCAATGGCTTTTTTTTCTTCTTTGGAAACAGGTGTGGAATGGACCCCCTGGCCGCGATTGAAAAAAGGTTCCATTTTACGTTTTACAGATGCGGTTACGAATGGCCAGAGAAGCTTTTCAAGCTCATTGCTGAAATCATGTCCGCATTTTTCCGTCACCAAATCGTTTAATGATTCGTTGACATAAAAACAATGTTCATTCGGGTAAATAATGTGGATGCCCGGATCTTCACTGAGGTTGGCTATCTCCCTGAATCGATAACTGTGTTCATTTTCATCCCAGAAGGAAACCCGCAGTGAATAGCGATACGGGGATGAGAGGATAGTTCTGGCCAAGTATAGGCTTTGTGGATGTTTCATTTGTGTGCGATCTGCTTGTGCGGCCTGGATTTTAAATCGTTCCAAAAATAATTGCGGAATCATTGGGGCCCCTGAAGGGGTGCCTGCCGATATCTCTGGCGCCGGCATTTTTGAGCATGGTGCGTAATTCTTCTTCGGAGTATGACCTACCGCCTTCATTATTAATAAGCATATTCAGGGAAAAGAGGGCCGGGAATTCAGGCGAGTCCCTGGTGTTGTCCAGGACGAATTCGTGGATCATGATGAGACCGCCCGGTTCCATGGCCGCCGTAGTTTTTTGTATAAGCGCCTGGCACTCCTTAGGGCTGTTACTGTGGAGGATATGGGAAAGCCATGCCACATCATAAGTCCCCCCTGTGATGGGGTCGGAGTTGAAATTCCCTGCGGCGAAATCAATGCGGTCCTTCAGGCCGAATTTCGCCACTGTTTCAAGGGCAAAGGGTTCGGTGGTTGGCCGGTCATAAATAACAGCTGCCAGATCGGGGTTGGCCTGGCAGAAATGAATGGCGTAGGTTCCGGGACCGCCGCCGAGGTCAAGCAGCCTCCGGCGTCCGGCAAGATTCACCTGCGAGGCCAGGCCGGGTGCAATCCCCATGGCCAGGTTGAACATCCCCATAAGGAAGCTTTGCCGCTCGACGTCTTCACCGTATGAACGCATTTCAACCGGCCGTCCGGAGGTTACTGCGTCATGGAGTTGGGCCCAGCCGTCTAAAATGTGATGATGGTGCAGGATGATGTGGCCGATGTATTTTCCTGATGTGCTGGAGAGAAAGTTCAGGGCCGCCTCGGAGTTCGAGTAGGAATTGCCGTCTTTGACAAGGAGGCCCATGGCGGCAAGCGCATCGAGTAGAAGTTCGGTTCCACGTCTATCGGCATTCAGTTTTTCGGCCATCCCGTCACGGCTCAGCCGGCCATTGTTGATGGCTGTGAAGACCCCTAGTCTGACAGCGGCCTGAAGCGTGCATCCTTTCCAGAATGCAGTGGATGTTGAAAGGAGTTCGCCGATGGTCCAATCGTGTGTCATCATGCTGGGATGTCCAGTGCGTCAGCTGTCGCTTTGAAAGACTGAAATTGTTGCAGGTCGTTGCCGGATGGATACTGGAAAATCCGCAGGCCAAATTCTGGGGCGATTGCCAGGAGATGGTCAAAAATATCGGCCTGTATTCCCTCGTAATTTGCCCAGACCTTGTCAGCGCTGAAAACGTATATTTCTACGGGCAGTCCCTGGGGGGTGGGGGCAAGATGCCGCACAAGGAATGTCAGGTCCTGATTGATCTTGGGGTTGTTGCGCAGGTAAGCCTTGATGTAGGCGCGGAAAACACCGATGTTGGTCTGGCGCCGCCCGCCGAGTTTGCCCGGTTCTGGATGATGGGTTTTGTTGTATTCAGTGATTTCTTCTTCTTTTTTTTGGAGGTAGCCTTCAAGAAGGCTGTATTTTTTGAATCCCTCCAGGTTCTCATCCGTGCAGAAGCGGACGGAGTTCGTGTCAATGTAGAGGGCGCGCTTGATGCGTCTTCCCCCTGATTCCGACATTCCCCGCCAGTTCTTAAAGGCATCATTCACCATATGATGGGTTGGTACGGTTGTGATGGTTTTATCCCAGTTCTGGACTTTGACGGTGTGCAGTGAAATGTCGATGACATCACCGTCAGCACCGTATTTTGGCATTTCAATCCAGTCGCCAACTCGGACCATATCATTGGCGGTAAGCTGTAGATTGGCGACAAAGCCCAGGATGGTATCCTTGAAGATAAGAAGAAGTATGGCGGTAAGGCCACCAAATACGCTGATAATACCCCATGGGGATTTGTTGGTAAGTATCGAGGTGATAAAAATAAAGGCAAGGATGTACAGAATGATTTTGATGGCATCAAGGTAACTTCGTATGGGCCAGTCACCGGCGATCTCGCTGCTGCTATATATATCCTGAAAGGATTTCAAGGCCGTGGCCAGAACCCGGACCCCGGCAAGCACAAAGAAGATAAGGGATGCCCGGCGCAGAAGTTCTGCTGTGCCTGGAAAGTCGGTGAAGGCCAGATCTGCGGCACCATAAATCAGGATAAGGGGGGTAAGGATAGCCAGGCGTTTGAAAAAATGATTGCGAATGAATGCGTCATCCCATTTGAAGGTGCTTTTGTGGGCAATTTTTTCGAGTATAAGCACTACGTAATGGCTGGTTATCCAGTGGACGATCAAAGCTGCAAGAAAAAGAAGAAGCAGTGAGAAGGCCAGATGGGAGAACTCTATCGCGGCTGAAGAAAAACCGGATTGTGCCAAAAAAGAATCAAGACCTTGAAACATAGAAACCTCATCAGTAAAAAGTTTGGGTTGCTGCATGGTATCCTGTCGTCCTGCGCTTTGCAAGAAAACCTTCACTCATTCTGATGATGGGTTAAAAACCACGAAGGACACGAAGAGCACGAAGGTTTTTGTTATTGTTTCTTCGTGTCCTTCGTGAACTTGTGGTAAGAAAGGCATATTTTTTTACAGCTGATCGCGTTCGATTTTACTATGTGGATTGCTGGAAAAGATCAGAGTCAGAGATTGCAGATAAAGACTGCGGCCAGAATGCCGGCAGCATCGGCGCAGAGAGTGTTATCTTCTCAGTTGATTAAAGGTACCTTAAAGTGTGTCAATAAGTTCGGCCAGCCGGGCCATATGGGCACGTTCTTCATTGGCTATCTGTTGGAGAACAGCCCGGGAGCTTTGGTCAGTATCACGGTCGGCAGCGCGCAGGTAGAGATCGAGGGCCTGGGCCTCAATGGAGAGGGCAAGGGAGAGAATATCAAGTTCTGATCCAAGATCAGGATTGTAGAGCTGGAGATATTGTTGTGTTGTCAGGCCACCCTCCATGGACGGCTGAACTTTTTCCGAGCGGAAGTCTTCCAGGGAGACATTTTTGCCGGTACTCTCCCGGTAGAGTTTCAAGAGATGTTCCTGGTGGTGTATTTCGATATCAGCCAGTTTGGCGAAGAGATTTTTTGCCTCGGGGCTGTCTACCTGTGCTGCCATGTCGAGGTAAAACTCGCGGAGCCCCTCTTCAAGGCCGAATCCGATAATTATTGTCTCCTCAGCACTTTCACTGCCGGAGAAAAGGTGGAGGCCAAGATCCTGGGGGCCGACGGCAATTTCCTTATTCCAGTCCCTGATGCCGCCACTCATGTTGTAAATGTTTTTGAATCCCCTGCCTGAAAGCATCTGCGCAGCAACACGGCTGCGGCCACCAATGGCTCAGTAGACAATGATGTGAGAATCGGGGTCGAGTTCGTCAAGACGCCTGTCCAGTTCGCCCATGGGGATAAGCCTGGAGCCCGGCAGATGGGCGTTTTCGTATTCTTTGGGCTGGCGGACATCGAGGTAGACAACGTTATCTGCACCTTTGTCAGCAACAAGCTGTTTTGCCTCTTCGCCGGTAATATTAGAAACCGGCGTGAAAAACTGTTTCCATTTCATGTCTGGATCCACTGAGTTCACGGAGACCAGGAAGGGATTCCTGATCTCCGTGAGAGTATTGATCAAAGTAATTATTCTGCGAAAAAAAACGTATGGTTTTGAAAATCACCGAACTGTAATTGTTCAGCAGTGCTCCATGGGGTGACAAGCAGGCCGCCGAACTATATAACCATATGTGAGAAAGCCTGATCGTGCACCCCTGGAGTGCTGCTGGTCAATTACTCATCAAAAGCCATATCTGTTGTCCACTCTTTCCAGACCTTGCCGACAAGGTTAATGCCTGGTTTGAGAGTTTTCTTGCCCGGTTTCCATCCGGAAGGCGTTGCCTCTGCCCCTTTGGTCTCACGGACAAGTTGGAAGGCCTGAACCTGTCGGAAAGTTTCATTGACGTTACGGCCAACTGGCGGGGTAAGGACTTCATATCCCTGCACCACTCCGTCAGGATCAATGATGAAACGACCGCGGGCTTCCACTCCGGCATTTTCATCGAAGACGCCATATACTTTCCCGACCTTGCCGCCAGCGTCGGAAAGCATCGGGAATGGCACGCCGCCGTCAACCATTTTTTCCAGTTCATCTTCATTCCACATTTTATGAACAAACATGGAGTCAATGGACATGGAAAAGATTTCTACACCAAGTTTCTGAAACTCAGGAAATTTTTCAGCAACTGCTGAAAGCTCTGTTGCTCAGACAAATGTGAAGTCACCCGGGTAAAAACAGAGGAGAACCCACTTGCCAAGGTAATCTGAAAGTTTGATATTGACAAATTCTCCCTTCTGGTACCCGGGAGCAGTAAAATCAGGTGCTTTTTGTCCAACCATAATCATGGATCGTTCCTCCTTGACAGTATTCTGTTTTTGCTCAGTTTCCTCATGAACTTCTTCTCCAACCGGCCCTCCTGTGGGTCTGGCACAACCGGCTGCTACTTTCTCCGCCATAAATACCTCCTCATGGTGTTAGTAGTGGATCATCTGCGGTACAAAAAAGCATTTGTGTGCATAAGTGCAGAATATACATGATAGATTGCAGCGTGACAATAGGAATGTTTCTCAAGAAGAAGTTTTTGTGGTAGTGCTGATGCCGGTACGGGAATTCAAAATATTTCCTTATGGGGGTTTGTAAATTTTTGATTCACATGATACCATTTAAATGGTATCTTCGAAGGGAAATTTTATAGTAATATAAGTGAGATATTGATACGATTTCAGTGTCTTTTTTTCAGGGAAGCTGCCTCCATGAAAATTGATTTTAAAATTGATTATATTGCCAAAACAGCTGCTCATTTTACTACCATGAAACTCACTCCCTATAGTGCGTCAACGGTAGAGAAAAACAGGACTCATTTCCTTGATGTGGCTGAACGGGCAAAAAACAACATTGCCGCAGAGGCAACGAGAAAAGCCCGGGAATCACTTCCATCCGGGAGAGTTGATCTGGTGGTCTGAATGACAGGAAAATGTATATTAAACAGGCTTCTGGCTGAAAGGGTATTCTGCGATGGCGGTTATGGGCTGAGATGTGAAATGAGTCAGGGGAAAAGCCAGGTATGAATGGTGTGGCTGCAGAACATGAGCTGTATAGGGCATGTCAGATTATTTTTGGCGAGGAACTGACCGTTAGCCGGGAATTTCTTGAGTATCTCCAAATGTCAGGCGTTAAAAGTGCTTTTCGGAAAAAAGCTTTTGAGATTCATCCCGACAGGGCGACATTCCAGGGCAGCAATCAAACCGGTCTGGATGAAAAATGTTTCTGTTCAGTGCGGGAAGCATATGAAGCCTTAACCTGTTACGTGGATGCCCGGGAAAGGGGGTTCCGTTTTTCAGGGCTCAGGCCTCATTTGCAGACGTCTTCAGTACGGTCACCGCTCCGGTCCCATGATGTTCAGAATAGAAATGGCAGGAGCGCTTCTCCTTCTCATGGGCATAAAGCTTCGCCGCCTGGTGGTGATAAAAGAATATTCTGCCGGCAACGCCCATCCCGTATACCTTTGCCCCGGCGTCCTCTTCTTTTTGGCCAATATCTTTATTATGCGGGTCATATCAACTGGAGTGATCTGGCTGATGCCCTGATATGGCAGCGGAGGCAGTGTCCAAAGTTGGGTGAGATAGCCAGGAGGAATGGCTGGCTGAATACCACCCAGATAAGTACTGTCCTCCGGCACAGCACCCCCGGACAGCCTTTCGGGAAGACGGCACGTTATCTTGGTCTGCTTTCCGAGTCTCAGCTTCATACTCTTCTCTTGCGGCAAAAACGAATGCAGAAAAAATTTGGTGAGTATTTTGTCGAAAAAAAGATGTTCAGCGTCCATCAGCTGGCAAAACTTCTTGTCAGCTTCAGGAGACATAATACCCAGCAATTTCGACCTTCGTTTCATGGAAGCCGTATTAAGTGATATATAATAATCTCATTTATCTCATAGTTGTTATTTTTATCCTGTCCACCAACAGTGTGCCGGATGCTCCCCAGCTTTCTCCAACGATAACCGCACTTCTTTTTGCCGCAAAAGGTCTGTTTTTCTGGCTTCTGGTGTATGCCTGTTATGTCAGGAAGCGGGTTGACAAAGTCTCTGAATATTTTAAGGCCGAGCAGAAATTTTCCATCCTTGCTATCGGCTCAGTGGCTGTGGATGTGTATGTTCTTGACTGTCAGTATTATTTTGCCGCATTGCCATTCACTGACAGCCTGCCTATTCTTGTCAGTCTGGGAGGCATCCTGCTGTTTTTCTTCTATCTCTGCATTGCCTGGGCAGGAGCACGGGAGAGCTACAGCGTTGTTTTCGGGAGGTCCTACTCTGCCGGTGCGTTTCTGCGCTCCAATATTTCAAACAACATTCCCATAATACTTCCATGGCTGCTGCTTTCACTGCTTTTTGACCTGCTTCTGCTTCTTCCTGTGCCGGCTGTTTACGATTTTCTCAGGTCATCCTGGGGGGAACCCCTGTTTTTCGTTACGTTTTTTATCATGCTGGCTGTGACTTTTCCTGAAATTATCATCAGGCTCTGGAAGTGTGAACCTCTGCCGGAAGGACCGGTTCGTTCCCATATTGAAGATTTCTGTCAAAGGCATAAGCTGCGGTATGCCAACGTCATGCTCTGGCCTCTCTTTGAAGGGA
>JACNJZ010000184.1 GCA_014382295.1 Candidatus Desulfobia pelagia
ACGATCATCCTTGCCAGGGCCAGCCTGCTTTTCTCGCCCCCTGAAAGGACCCGGACTTTTTTGTCGACATCCTCGCCGCTGAATAGAAAAGCTCCAAGCAGCGAGCGTGTCTGGGTGAGGGTTTTGTCATTTTCCACCATGTTCAGGGTTTCCAGGGCGGTATAGTCAGGGGAAAGTTCCTGGGCCTGGTGCTGGCCGAAATAGGCTGGCGTAACATTGTGACCGAACCGCACGGTGCCACTGCCATTGGGAACAAGGCCGGCGAGGATTTTCACAAGGGTGGATTTGCCTGCTCCGTTAACACCAACTATAGCAATTTTGTCGCCACGCTGGAGGTCAAATGAAACATCATCAAGGACATGGTTTGATCCGTAGTTCTTGGCAAGATGTGAAACTTCCAGGGTGATTCTGCCGCTAGCCGCAGCAGGAGGGAACTGAAAGGAGATATGATTTTCAGATCCTTCCAGTTCGACCCGGTCAATTTTGTCGAGCTGTTTTATCCGGCTCTGTACCTGTTTTGCTTTTGTGGATTTGGCACGAAAACGCTGGACAAAACGTTCGGTCTGGCGGATCTGAGCCTGCTGGTTATCATATGCGGAACGCTGAATGGCGAGGCGCTGTTCCTTTTCAGCCAGGTATTTGGTGTAGTTGCCTTTATAGACGTTCAGGTTGCCGAGGCTGAGTTCCCAGGTGGTAGTCGTCATGTTGTCCAGGAACGCCCGGTCATGGGAAATGATGACCAGGCCGCCGGGGAAGGAGACAAGAAACTCCTCGAGCCAGCGAAGGGTGGCGATATCAAGATGGTTTGTCGGCTCATCGAGAAAGAGAAAGGAAGGAGCGGCAAGAAGCTGTTTGGCTAGCATCAGGCGCATGAGCCAGCCGCCGCTGAAAGAGCTGCATTCCCGTCCAAAATCTTTTTCCTTGAAGCCAAGGCCGGTAAGTATTTTTGAGATCTGGGAATCCATGGAATAAATACCGGACTGGTCCAGCTCGTGCTGCAGTTCTCCCTGCTTGTGGATCAGGGCATCCATCTCTGCCTGATTCTGGGAATTGGCAGACGCTGCCAACTGGTTGTGAATTTCTTCCAGTTCTTTCTGTTTGGCGATTAAATCGGCAAAAGCTGTCTGGGCCTCATCGTAGAGAGACTGTCTGGTGTCTATTTCACTTATTTCCTGGGGAAGATAGCCGACAGTTGCCTGGCGTGAGCGTGTGATTTCTCCGGATTCATTCTCCGTCACACCAGCAAGTATTTTCAGCAGGGTGGATTTGCCGGCACCGTTGACCCCGGCAAGACCGATCCTGTCATGCTCATATATCTGGCAGGAAACATTCCTGAATAAATGTTTGTCTCCATGTTGTATAGAAAGGTTGTTAATGGTAATCATTTGTGAAAGTTTTAAGTTGAAAGTGTTAAGTTTTAAGTTTGTGGATGTTGTTTTCTGGGATGGCAGCTCGCTGTACGGTATACCTCAGACCTTAAACCGTAAACCGTAAACCGTAAACCGTAAACCGTAAACCGTAAACCTTTGATCTCAAGCCAATGCAGATAGCAGAAAATAACAAAAAAGGCACCGTCTTTTCAAGCAGGTACCGGGGGTGGCGGGAAACGCTTTTCCCTCTCCTTGATGCTGCGGGACTTGGTGCAAAGCTGAATGAGCAGAACAAGATACTTCTTAAACCAAATCTTGTCGAGGTGCTGGCCCCTCCTATTACAACCCCGGTCGAACTTGCGGCAGCTATAATTGATTATATTCAGGACAGGGCTCCTCGATCTGAGCTCATTATTGGCGAGGGCTGCGGATCTCTGCAGTATGATACCTCTCACTGTTTCCAGCAGCTTGGCTATACAGATATGGCTGCTTCAAAAGGGATTGAACTGATTGATTTAAATCAGGAAAGCTGTGTCACTCTCACGAATAAAAAATGCAAACGATGGCCGCAGATGACGTTGCCGGAAATTCTGTTTGATCTGTTTCTGATTTCTGTTCCTGTGTTAAAGGCCCATTCCCTGGCAGATGTTACTCTGACTATGAAAAATATGATGGGGGCTGCACCGCCGTCTCATTATCAGCATGGAGGCAGTTGGAAAAAAGCCTCTTTTCATACGGGAGTGCATGAGGCGGTGTTTGATTTGAATCGTTATCGCTGTGCGGATTTCACCATCCTTGATGCCACCGTGGGTATGGCAGAAGCCCATCTCTGGGGGCCTATATGCTCGCCGCTGGTGAACACCATTGCGGCAGGATGGGATCCGGTTGCCATTGACGCCTATGGCTGTACACTGCTGAACCGCTCCTGGAAAAACATCGATCATATCGCTTTTGCCAACGGCGAACTGGGTGATGCCGAATACAAGCTGGAAGAAGTCGGGTAACTATTCAGCAAGACAACCGGAGCTCCGGTATTTATTTTAAAAACAACTTTAGAAAATTCACCACAAAGATCACGAGATAAGCGTAGACTTCGAGTACACGAAGTTTTAAAAAAACGTTTATATCTTTTCTTCGTGTTCTCTGTGTCCTTCGTGGTAGAAAAATCCTTTCGTTGCCACAATGAGCTTGGGATGCGAGCTGCCTGGAACGAAGAAACCTTTTTATGCAAATCGCTTTATAGTGGCCAGATTTAATTTCTGGATGATCTGGGTTGCCACTTCTTCAATGGATTGACCTGTGGATAAGAGCCAGGGGATTTTATAGCGCTGGTATATCTGTTCAGCCTGCTTTATTTCCTCCCGGCAGGTCGCAAGTGAGGAGTATTTGCTGCCCGGATATCGCTTCTCCCGAATATTGCTGAGAAACTGCGGGGATGTGGTCAGGCCGATCATTTTCATTCGATTGCCCAGGATGTTGTTCGGAAGTATGTAAGTTTGCAGGTATTCACTTGTCAGAGGAAAGTTCGCGGCTTTGAGCCCAGTCTGGGTGGCCAGGTAAACACTGACCGGTGTTTTGCCAGACCTTGAGACGCCAAGGATGATAACATCGGCCTGGTTGTATTGATGGGTTTTAAGTCCATCGTCATGCTCAAGGCAGAAGTGGATGGCCTCTACCCTTTCCTTGAGGACAACGGCGTCAGTCTGTCTGGAAGAGCCGGCGATACGTAAGGCCTTGCATTCCAGAATATTTTCCAGATAGGTCAGGCGATGCTCGAAGATGTCAATAAATTCAACTTCGGTGGAGTCAAAGATGTCTCTGATTTGCGGGTCAACAAGTGATGTGAATACGAGAGGTCTTCTGCCGCCGGCGTACTCCAGAATTTTTTGCATGGTCTCTTTGGCTTGAGCAACGGAGTTGATGAACGGAAATGTTTTCTCGTTGAATGTTATTCCCGGAAACTGGCATATCAGGGCCTGGCCATAGTTGGCAGCGAGGATACCGGTACTGCCGGAAATATAATAGACATCTTTAACACTCCACATTTCTACACCTGTTTATGTATCGCTCTGGTAAATCTTGCGTAATTTTTCAATTTTTTTGAAGATAGCGGCAGGAAGGTCCAGGTTGTAGCGTGAAACATATTCGGCAGCCATTCGATGGGTATTGAAAATAGGGCAGTTGAGAGCCAGATTGGCTATGCTTTTATTGATATATGTATCATCTGAATCCCGATTGTAGAAGTTCCTGAGAATTTCTGGGAAAACGGCATAAAATGCTGCGGAATCGTGCTCGTAAAGAAGGGTGTCTGGAGATTCACTGAGACAGGCACTTTCTATATCTGATTCATAGCCGAATTTCCAGCCGGTCTGGCCGTTATGATATCCTTCAACCCACCAGCCGTCCATGGTGCTGATGTTCGGCACTCCGTTCAATGCGGCTTTCATTCCGCTGGTTCCGCTGGCTTCAAGGGGCCTCTTGGGACTGTTCAGCCAGGCGTGAACGCCGGAAACCATCATTTTAGCAATTTTCATATCATAGCCGGGGATGAATACGAGTTTTGCCAGGCCGTTGGACTTGGTATACAGCTCTTCGCCCAGGTTTAATATCTGCCTGATAATGGTTTGGCCGGGTATGTCCTGCGGGTGGGCCTTGCCTGCATAAATGAAGTTCACCGGAAAGTTGTTGGTGACGATAATATCGGCAAGGGTGTCGATGTTGTCAAAAATAAGATCGGCTCTCTTGTAGGTGGAAAACCTTCGGGCAAATCCAAGGGTGAAGACCCTCGGGTTTAATGGCCGCTCGTTTTCATCGAGATGGGAAAGGTAATTCGGCGGATCGATCCATGTTTCATGCATCTGAACGCGATGCTGAATAAGCATGGTATTAATATAGTCAATCAGGTTTTCAGTGTCTTTGAGCCATGCCTGGCTGAAATATGATCTGAATGTGCTGTTGGCCGTCAGTTGTTTTGCTTTGGTGAAGACTGACGGATCCTGGCGCCAGTTCTTCAGTTCGTCAAAATCATCATATAACTCAGCTTTGGCATCACTGATCCAGGTTAGGTGATGAACGCCGTTTGTTATGGCGCTGATTTTGTCTTTGAATTCCGGAAACTGCTTGCGGGTAACTTCCTTGTGAAGCCGGCTTACGCTGTTTGTAGCACGGTTGACCCTCATGGCAAGGCGTGTGAAATTAAATGAGCTTGGGAATTCGTCATCTTTAGCCAGAAGTTCAAGAATGTTCTGGCAGAAGGCATGGCCTATATGGGAAATTATTGCTTTTGAAAACCGATCATGACCTGCCTTTACAGGAGTATGAATGGTGAAGACAATTTTTTCGGCGACAGCATCAGCAGCGTTTAGAATGTCCTGGTTGGTTGCTTTTTCCTGGTAATCAGGGCCATATTTTTTTTCCAGCCATTGAGCGATCATATTGAGAACAACAATAACACCGTGCTGTTCATTCAGGTGCAGGGTGTTGGCGGTGAGCCCCAGGGCTTTCATGGCAGGCATGACCGATGCGCCGAGAAGCCTTCGCTGGATGGCTTTAGTTTCATCCGAGATGCTGTCATATAGTGTCTGGGAAACCATTCTGATCCAGTCAGGGGAGGAAGGAATACTGAAATCAAGAAGGATTTCCGGGACAAAATAATCCAGCTTGGAATTCACTTCCATTTTCAACCAGAGCTGTGCCCGTGCTGAAATTTGTTTGTCATGTTTGTCAAAAAAGGGAATCTCGATTTCCAGGGGGATCGCAGGGTTTTCCGGATTTTTCAGAAGATAGAGTGAAGGTGTGTTTTCAGGAGACCAGTCAGTGGCTGTGGAGATCTGGCCAACCTGGGAATCCACCATTTGCGAAAAATAGCCTTTGCGATAGAGCAGGGAAATTCCCACGACAGGGATTTTCAGGTCGGCGAAACTTTTCAGTGTATCACCAGCCAGGATTCCGAGGCCGCCGCCATAATTTGGGATTTTGGCGGGGCCATGAAGAAACAGGGTGATAAAATGATTGAGGACATCGTCGGTTGTTTTGGTAACACCGAGTTTCCGAAGCTTTGACATGATAGGATGAAAGACATCCCTGTCAGCGCCAATCTCCATGGAGATGTACATGATGGAGTTTCCGGAAGGTGAGGTCAGGTTTTTCCACACATGGTCGAGGGTTTTTTGAGAAATTCCAAAAAAAGTACCCCATTTATTTGAAGAGATAAGGTCGCCTGCAGATATATCTGCCTGGGGTTGGGTTGGTTGTGTCATAATTTAATGTCAAATAGTGTTTTTTATAGTATATGGAGAGATGCTTAAATTGAGTCGATGAGCAAGAAAAAAAGTATCTTTCCCGTTGCTCATTCGTCTGATTTTGGTCATGTTTACGAATTTTTGCTAGGAATTTTATTATATTATCATGATTCGTGAA
>JACNJZ010000188.1 GCA_014382295.1 Candidatus Desulfobia pelagia
TTCAGGAGATGGCGCCTGACATGTTCAAGGCTGTCTGGTACTCAGGAATAATAGGCTATATCCTTTTCTTTTCATTCAGATACTTCATTTCCCAAAAAAGAAAAAAAGCCATCACCCAGTCAAACCTGATAGAACAGATCGAAAACGGTGAAACATTGTCAGAAAATGACAGGCAAGCCGTTATTTATCTTCTTTCATCAATACAAAAATCAAGGGAAGACCTGAATTACATGTTCATCTTTTTAACGTCAGCACTCGCCGTCCTCTACGACCTCTTGACCGATTAAAATAGCCGCCGTCCAATCAGATCTCTATCTATCAACCTGGCTCACCATGGAAATGAGTTCTGTGTGTACAAAAGGACGACCCAAGTCGACAGACCTTTTGCGAACTTCATTTAAAACTCTGTCTTGCAGAGATTTTGGACCATAAACGCCTAAATAACTCAAACAATCTTTCACCTGCTGCCTGCCAATTTTACTTCCAAAAAACAATTTCCTACTGGCTCCTACCCGCTCAGGAGGATATGGCTCGTAGGTTCGGCTATCCCGCTCCAGCCCCTGCAGATGCAATCCGGTCTCACAATGAAATATCCGGGATCCCAGGAGAGGATGGTACGATGCAATTTCTCTCGAACCCACTCTAGCGATGAGCTCAGCAAGCGGCAAGAGGAATTCAACATTGTAGACACGGTCTCGACGAATGGCGAGATATCCGGCGACCTCCTCCAGCTTTGCATTTCCTGTACGTTCTCCCAGTCCGAGCACAGTAACATCAGCCCAGTCGGCTCCAGCATCAATGGCTGTTACACTGTTGGCAGTGGCCATACCAAAATCGTTATGACAATGTACTCCTATGTCTACAGCGAATTGTGCTTTCAATTTGCGAACAGTTTCGGCAAGCTCTCCAGGCGAGACAATTCCCACCGTGTCGGCGAGTCGGATTCTCTGCACTCCAGCCTTTACAGCTTTTTGAACCATTTCTTCCAGAAAACACATATCTGTACGGGTCGCGTCTTCAATCCCCAGGGAGACCATCTTGAAATCATGACTGCAGGCCCTTGCCACTGATCTGCCAATAGTATCAAGAACTCTTCGACGATCCCACCCAAGCTTCTTCTGGATATGAAGATCAGAACCGGGAATAGAGAGGGAAAGCACATCGGGATGCAGCGAAGCGGCATAATCTATATCATTATTCCTACAACGACACCACAGGGAGATCCGATTGCTTCCTCCTCTCTCTCCGGCAAACCTGATGAGCTCCGAAAGATCCTGGTCAAGAGAAGTTGCTACACCAATTTCAACTTCTTCAATCCCAACCTGAAAGAGACCCGTCAAAATCTGCTTTTTTTCTTCCAGAGAAAAGGAAACCCCTACTGTCTGAGAGCCTTCCCTCAATGTGCTGTCAATGAGACCCTTCATAGCTCTTCACCTCTACAATGAATGACATGGAGTCGTGACCAAAGCAGAGTGCCTTCGTTTAAATGGCTTCCAACATGCTTTCTTTTCAGAAACATCAGGACCATGACAGAATTCATCATTTAATCTGGCCGCGCCTTTCAAATCAACCCCAAAAGAATCGGGGAGCCATTCTTCTGAAGATCTCCCTTTTTGTACAGACACAACACAATCAGCAAGATGTGATGCATCATCTAAATCATGAGTTATATGAACGATGGGCAACTGAAATTTTTTCTTTAGCTGACCAAGAGCGTCCCTCAACTTCTTCTTCGTAACAATATCCAAAGCCGAGAAAGGCTCATCAAGAAGAAGAACCTTGGGATTACTGGCAAGAGCCTGGGCCAAAGCGGCACGCTGACGTTCTCCACCAGACACCTGGCCTGGTCTTCTCTTGCGTAACCTATAAATATCAAAAGTCTGCATCAGATCCTCGATCTTACCTGTATCAGTGCATGAAAAAGCCACATTCTTCTCTATATTCAGGTGGGGAAAGAGGGTATGCTCTTGAAAGACATAGCCAACCCCTCGATGCCGGCTCGGCAGATTAATGTTACTCGAACTGTCATACCAGCACTTGCCATTGTATGAAATATAACCGCTGTCAGGTTGTTCAAGTCCTGCGATACACCTGACAATAGTGGTCTTCCCAGCACCTGATGGCCCGGTCAGAGCCAAAAGGTTTCCATCCCGGCAATGAAATGAAATATCGAGGGAAAAATCATTTAATTTTTTCTTTATATTTACTCTAAGTTCCATAATGCGTACGCTGGTTGAGATAATTGATTACAAGCAGCATGGCATAACTGGCCCCAACCAGAAAAAGGGAGAGTATAGCCGCTTCACTATATTGCATCGATTCAACATGTTCATAAATGGCCACTGAGGCGACTTTCGTACTCCCAGGAATAGAACCGCCAATCATTAATATCACACCGAATTCACCCATTGTATGGGCAAAAGTAAGAATGGCAGATGCGGCAATTCCATTTAAGGAATTCGGAATTATCACTCTGAAAAATGTGGCCACAGGTGAACACCCAAGCACTTCGGACATCTCAAGCAGCCTTGTGTCTATTTTTTCAAATGAGGCCTTGAGAGGTTGCACGGCAAAGGGCAGACTATGCACCATGGCAGCAATAACAATCCCTGCAAAACTGAAAACCAATTGCCATCCTGTTGCTTTTTCCCATAAGGTGCCTATCCCCTGGGGACCCATTATAATGAGAAGATAAAAGCCAAGAACCGTCGGCGGCAGAACCAAGGGCAAGCTCACAAGGGCATCCAGTAAAAACTTCCCTCGAAATCTTCCAAAAACCAGCAGGCAGCAGAGCGGAAGAGCCAAAACAAGAAGAAGGGCAGTGCTTATCATGGAAAGTTTCGCTGATAAATAGAGAGGTGTCAGGTCCATTTCTTGCTCACTATTGATAATGATAGCGCATTAAAATTTCCCTGGCCTCCAGGGAATCCAAAAAGGAGAGGAATTGCGCGGCCATATCCTTTTTTGCTGATCGTGTAACAATGCATGCCTTCTGAATTACTGTTTCAACCTCTGGAATATGCCAGAAACAGCCCTTTTGCCCCTGAGAGGATACTGCGAAAGAGGCTGCCACAAAGGACATGGTCACACTTCCCATGTATGCGTATTGCGCAGATTGTCCCACGTTTCCGGCAAACACCATCTTGCTTAAGCTCTCATCCCACAAACCCGCCAGACGCAGAGCTTTTGCTGAAGATTCTCCGTAGGGTGCTGTTTTGGGATTAGCTATACCTATTTTTTTAACTCCTTGTGCTGTAAAAGCTTCCTGCCAACTTCTCTTTCCGCAGAATTTTTTATCTGCTGTCCAGAGAACAGGCAGTCCTCGCGCATAGACCACCGGCAGACTGCCCAAACCCTCCTGAAAAAGCAGTTCGGGACGCAGGCTGTCAGCAGCAAAAAAAAGATCATAGGGTGCTCCGTTTTTTATCTGCGCATATAATTTTCCTGTTGAAGAAACTGTTGCCTGCACGGAAATTCCCGATTTCTTTTCAAACGCAGTGCCAATATCCGCAAAAGGTAATGCAAAATTTGCGGCCACCGCAATTGTCAGACTTTCAGCGGCCTGCACAATGTTTGCAAACAATATGCAAATAAATGTCAGACAAAAAAAGATTTTCATCGGTAAAGTTCTTCTTCAACACAGTTTTTTACCCTGTGCGCAATTTTTACCATCACCTCTATCTCGTTATCAGTAGGCACTTTTTTTATAAAGTCATCCACCGAACATATATCCTGCAGCGAATCCATAAACGTCAGTCCCTTTATGAGCTCCATATCAACTTTCACAAATTGAGTAGCTGCAGAAAGCAAATCCTGAAGAGTATGGCCTTCCGGCATGTAATTTTTATAAAGAAAAAGAGCCATGAAATGTTTCTCGATAGCCATGGCCAGTATATTATAGAGCGCCTCGCCGTCAAATTTTTCCCTGTTCTTGGCTCCTTTAGTAGCCAAATCAAGAAACTGGCTACCCTCTCTGAAATACTTCTGCCACTCCATGGGCTTGGCAAATGGATCCTTCATATTTTCAGACATTGGTTGGAGTGATAGCATCAATCGCACCTTCATAAATAACCGGCATGATTCCCCGCTTTTCCAGCTCCTGGCGGGGCTTTTCGCCAATTTTGGTTGAATACATCTGTGAACATCCTTTTAGTACTTCAACAATGGAGTCAAATCTATTTTTATCAAAGGCATGTGATTTATCTCCAATTGACAGAGAGGGAGATTTTATTTCACCAAGCTTCGAGACCCCATCCTTTCCCAATTCATAAATCAGGAAGCGCTTTGCCTTGCCAAAATGCTCATCAACATTAATTCCATCAGTCGAAACAATTGCTATCTTCATGGATTACCCCCTTAGCGGCATTATCAATTTTCAATTATCAATTGCAGTCCTCATCCACATCCATCACCGCCGCCCATACAAGCTCCCTTTGAAGTGCATTTCTGCTGGCGGCCTTTCAACTTATTCAAGCCCTTGCCGCTGTAAACCGCTTCAAGTCCAGCTTCGATAAAGCCGCTCATTGTCACAGGCTTAACGCCAAGTTTGCTGAGAATATCCTTGGGAGAATCACCCAGGTCATTTACAAGTACGGCCTGGCAGTCACGCAGCGCCCGGCCAAGGGTATGCCATCTTTGCGGTCCTCCTCTTGGAATGGCAGCCGGTCGTTCTTCCACCATATTAAAGGAACCATCCTCCTTTTTTTCCCAGATCTGCAGGCGCATCGCCTCACCCAGATGCTGATTGACAAGCACTCCTTCCAGAGTGGCCACTGCGACATAAGGACGATTTTGCCCCATCACCTTGGGAAGCGAGGCACAGGCCGACAGACAGCCATGCATTTCCGCAGTCTTATCATCACCCAAAAGACCAACAGCATCAGCACGGCATCGGGTACAATGCCTCATCTGCGGCAAGTATTTTTCTGCTTTTTTCCGATGGACAGACATCTCTTTTTTGCCTGGCTCAGGAATATCTACAAATGGAGTATCAACATTAGGCAACATAGCCATGCAGTTGAAAAGATCAGCACCCAGTTCTGCCATTGTTGCGGCTACCTCTTCAATATGATGATCGTTGATACCCGGAATGGCGATGGTGTTAATTTTTACTGTAATATTATGCTCCTTGAGCTTGGCAATAGCTTTCATCTGTCGAGCCAGGAGGAGTTCAGCCGCCTGAGCTCCGCGATAGACGATATTTCCATCCCGGACCCAGCTGTAGACCTTTTGAACCACCTTGGGGTCCACACCATTCACTGTCACCGTCACGTGGGACACTTCTATTTCGGCCAGCTCCTCAACATAAGGAGCCAGGTTTAAACCATTTGAAGCCAGGCAAAGGATCATATGAGGATATTTTTCCCTGATAAGCCGCATGGTCTCCATGGTCTCATCAGGATTGGCAAACGGATCTCCTGGTCCGGCAATACCGGCTACAGAAATACGGGGCTCCTTCTCCAGCACCTTATCCATATAGGTAAGCGCCTGACTAGGTGTGAGAATAGTGCTGGTAACTCCAGGCCTGGACTCATTGACACAGTCATATTTACGGTTACAGTAATTACACTTAATGTTGCACTTCGGGGCAACAGGCAGGTGTACCCGGCCAAATTGCCCTTTGACTTTCGCGTTAAAACAAGGGTGGCGTTTGTAGTCTATGCTCATAATGACCTCCTCAAGAATTTTATGTAAAGTTCGAAATTGCTCGTTTTTTATAGTA
>JACNJZ010000026.1 GCA_014382295.1 Candidatus Desulfobia pelagia
AAGACGACCTCTGACACACGGTGACCACAGATTACACAAAATAGAATATCAGGATTCAACTCAAAAAAGGCGACGACCAGGTAATGCGTGCGGTTGTCGAGGAAGTCGAGGCCTATATGGCGGAAAATCCGCCGCCGGTAGAGCTTATCCACCATTGGGCAGGACTCACCTACCTCAATACTGTCTGGCAGGACAAAATGGTTTCAGGAATGCTGAATGCCTTCATGAGCAGCTTTGTCGTCGTCTTCCTCATGATGGCGATTCTCTTCCGGTCGCCGCTCTGGGGCCTGCTGGCAATGATTCCACTCTCAGTCACCATCGCCCTCATTTATGGAATTATCGGATTTGTCGGCAAAGATTATGATATGCCTGTGGCCGTCCTGTCATCGCTGACCCTTGGACTGGCTGTGGATTTCGCCATTCACTTTCTGGAACGAAGCCGCATGGCCTATAAAAAAGCCGGCTCATGGGCTAAAGCTATCACAGAAATGTTTGAAGAACCTGCCCGGGCAATCAGCCGGAATGTTATTGTCATCGCCGTGGGATTTACACCACTGCTGGCGGCGCCCCTTGTGCCGTATAAAACCGTCGGCATCTTCCTGGCAAGCATCATGACAATATCTGGTATTGCCACAATGCTGATCCTCCCGGCTAGTGTGACCGTACTGCAGAAATGGTTATTTAAAAAAGTTAATTGAGTTATTTGAGCGTATGGAAAAGGCTCTCACAGAGGCACGGAGTTCACAGAGTTTTTTTTATTTTCTCTGTGTCCCTGTGAGCTCTGTGAGCTATTTTAACCGAGACCAATAACGCAACAAACACAAGAGGTTATACTATGAGAAAATATCTCTCCTTCCTCCTGGGATGCCTTATGGCAACAGCCGTTACACTGGCACATGCCGCTCCTGCGGTTGAGGAAATTGTCAACAAGGCAAATATGGCTGCATACTATGCAGGCGATGACGGCAGATCTGAAGTGCAGATGACAATTACCGACTCCCAGGGAAGAACACGGAACAGGGAATTTGTTATCCTGCGCCGCGATGAAGTTGACGGCGGCGAGCAAACCTTTTACGTCTATTTCCAGAAGCCGAGTGATGTCAGGAAAACCGTTTTCCTGGTCCACAAACATATTGACCGGGATGACGACCGCTGGATGTACCTCCCGGCCCTGGACCTGGTCAAACGCATCGCCGCATCGGACAAACGCACCAGCTTTGTCGGCTCCCATTTTCTGTATGAAGATGTCTCCGGCCGGACGATAACCGAAGATGACCATGAATTGATTGAAGAAACAGCAGCTTTTTATGTTCTGCAAAGTACCCCGAAAGATGCCGGTTCTGTGGAATTTTCTTCCTATACCATCTGGATAGACAAGAAGACCTATCTCCCGATGAAGGCTGAATACCTCAACAAGGAAGGCAAAAAATACCGGATTGTCGAGGCCCTCGAAGTAAAGGATATACAGGGACTTCCCACTGTGGTTAAATCCCGGGTCGATGACCTCGACAGCGGCGGCAATACCGTGACTGAATTTAAAGAAGTCAAATACAACATTGGCCTTGAAGAAACGATATTTACTGAACGCTATCTTCGCCGTCCACCCCGGGAAGTGAGATAACGGCAGGGGTGAGAACCCACATAACGTTATGAAATACAAAGAAAAAGTTTACATATTGGTTGTTTTTTTTGTCACATTCTTTGGTATAACTTTGTCTTCCGTTGCTTTAAATCATGCTGCTCCTCTGGATGCCCTAAAAGATAATATGTACGACAACTATGGTGTTGATCTTACAGGGTTTATTGAGTCCAGGGCCGGATGGCGGCTGCAGGATGATGAGTATCAGCGGGATATCTCCCTTGCCGAAATCAGGCTGCAGCTTGAGATAGGAAAGGATCTTGGCTGGGGCCAGCTTACCGTCAAAGGCGATCTTGCGGCTGACGACGTTGTTCACGAGACCCGCGGAGAACTCCGAGACCTGAACCTTCTCTTTTCGCCCCTGGATATCATGGATGTCAAGATCGGGCGCCAGGTCCTTACATGGGGCACTGGGGATCTGCTGTTTATCAATGACCTCTTTCCCAAGGACTGGAAATCATTTTTTATCGGCCGCGACGACGAATACCTCAAAGCCCCATCCGACGCCGTTAAAATGAGCCTCTTTTTCGATGCCTTTAACCTGGATCTAGTGTATATACCGGTCTTTAATAATTCAGAATATATTGACGGCGAGAGAATCTCCTACTGGAATTCTCTCCTTGGAAGAACAGCCGGCCGTGATTTTATCTTTGCCGATGAAGAAAGAAATCGGTTCGGAAACGACAGTGAATTCAGCGCTCGTCTCTCCCGTAACATCAACAGCAAGGAACTGGCTCTCTATACCTATTCCGGATTCTGGAAAACGCCGGAAGGACTCAATGGCGACATGATCACTCCCCGCCTCATCTACCCCAGGCTGACAGTATACGGGACAAGCCTCCGCAGCGCACTATGGGGAGGCATCGGCAACATCGAGATCGGCTACTATGACTCGCGGCAGGACCGAAGCGGCGAGGACGGCCTGATACGAAACAGCGAATTTCGCCTGCTGACAGGTTTCGAACGGGAACTGGGACATAATCTCACCGGCGCCTTTCAATATTACCTGGAATGGATGGAAGATCACAATGAATATAGCCGCTCATTGCCCACCGGTTCGCCGGAAAAGGATGAACGAAGAAATGTGCTGACTCTGCGGCTGACAAAACTGCTCATGAACCAGAACCTGAGGCTGTCACTCTTTGCTTACTATTCACCGACAGACAAAGATGCCTACCTCAGACCCAAAGTTCATTATAAAATTTCTGATCAATGGGCGGTTGATGCCGGCGGCAATATCTTCATCGGTTCAGACGATTACACCTTCTTTGGGCAGTTCGAAGACAACACCAACGCATATGCTGGTGTACGATATAATTTTTAAACGTACAAACAACTCTGCGCCCTCTGGGCCTCTGTGAGAAAAACAAGATAAAGGAGTACAAACGATGACTGTAACAGACTGGATTCATGCCGTTGCCGGTTTTTTCATCCTGCTCAGCCTGGCCTTTGGAGTGGAAGCAAGCCCTGTTTTCATGAGCAAATACTGGCTCTGGTTTACCGCCTTTGTCGGAGCTAACCTTCTGCAGTTCGGATTCACCAAATTCTGCCCCATGGGATCTATCCTCAAGGCCTTTGGAATTCCGGAATGCGGAAGCTGCTGTAAAGAGTAACGTCCGAATTCTGTGGAAGAGACCAGTTTCCCTTACTCTTCCACTCCGCCGTTTCTGCACACAGATAAAATCGATGTGCCAATAGCTTGAAATGCCCTGCGAGCATCTTCAAACGAATCATACCGGAGCAACCTGCCAAAGACCGACACTTTGCCCATCTCCGCAATCGTCTGCATATTATCCGCAACAAGAAGATCATCTGGCGCCATCCCACTTTTCTCATCGGAAAAAACGACTCCGAGAATGGGGATGTTGCGACTTCGCAATGCTTCAATGGTCAAAAATGTGTGATTGAGAGTCCCGAGGCCGCTGCGGGCAACAATGAGCGTCGGCATCTTGAATCTGGCCATAAAATCTGCCAGCAAAAGATCCCTGCGCAAAGGAACCATCAATCCACCCACTCCCTCGACCAGCAATAATTCCTTTCCCCTGCTGTACTCATGGAAGCGCTGAACTATGAATTCCGGATCAATTCCCTTCCCTTCCTGCTCTGACGACAGATGAGGCGAAGCAGGAAACAGGAAACGATACGGCACCTGCATCTCAAGCTCCCGCCGATCAAATTCCTGTCCAGTATTGCGGAGGCAAAAAAGAAGATCTTCCGGTTCGTCCCCCCCAGTACTCACCCACTTCTGATACCCGACATCAATCCCGTAATCTCGTAAAAATCCCAACAATAAGGCACAGATAAATGTTTTGCCAACATTGGTATCAGTGCCTGTGATAAAAAGTGACTTTGCTTTCAGTTCCATAATTTCTTAAAGGTATCGGCACTCGCCGCAAACGGGAACAAAAAATGAAGATCATTCCATTCATTCGATAAAAAAATCAATCAGAAACATCCATCATCTGTAAACTGCGAACTGCAAACTTTCAACTATCCTTCAAACCTGCAGTCAAATAAAACACCTCATACCGCACCTCATACCCACCCCGGGCAACGAACCAGTCCTTGACCTTCGCCAGACGGCTTTTTGTCAACATCGGCATTGCCTGCTGAAAACCACCTGCCCCTGTTTTCTGGATATGCCGGAGGAGATCAGGAAGAGATACATAACGCCTTGTGATAAAATCCTGTTCACAGTGAACCCGTCTGAAATGTTTTTCTGCCAATCCCTGTATATCCCCAAGAGAAGCAAAGGAAGAAGCCGGAAGATCAACCGGCACCTCAAGTGCCTCCTGAAATGCCTGCCCAAGCTCCGCCAGGGTTTCAGGACCGAAAAGGGAAATATGCAGCAATCCTTTCTCAGAAAGGACATTGGCTGCATTGAAAAATGTTTTATCAAGATCTTCAAACCACTGGAGAGTAGCATTGCTGGTAATCAGATCATATGAAGTATTTCGTGAAGCCAGAAATTCCTCTCCATCAGCACACAAAAAATGAAGACCGGCAGCATCGCCCAGCTTCTCCCGGGCATACTCCACCATGGCTTGAGAAAAATCAAGGACCCACATCTGAGCCCGCGGAAAAGCCCGCCGCAACAACCGGGTATAATTCCCGGTGCCACAGCCAAGTTCCAGAATCGCTGCCGGATTAAAACCCGCCGGCAGCGTCCCCGCCAATCTCGCAGCACACTTTTTCTGGACATGGGAAAAAAAATCATACGTCCCCGCCGCCCGCGAAAATTTACGACTTATTATCAACTTTTTCTCAGAAACCATTCTCTCTCGATACGGACTTGCCGCATAAATATCAATGTAGGTTGGGCTAAGCGAATCAAACCGCAATACTCTTTAAGTTTACCAAAGGCCCACTCTCTCAACATTTCGAGCTTCAAAAAAAACAAGCAAGCCCAACAAAAAAATCAACTCGCCAAAAACCGAATTAAAATTATCGCCACCTGTAATACTATACAGTCATGAAGTCCTGTAGGTTGGGCTAAGCGAATCAAACCGCAATACTCTTTAAGTTTACCAAAGGTCCACTCTCACAACATTTCGAGATTCCAGAAAAATAAGCAAGCCCAACAATAATGATCAAGACGCTAAAAATCATGCATACTCAAACAACACCGCATGCCCACCATTGGCAAACAATGTCTCCTCCACCCCCGCAAATTGCGGCCGCTCCATAACCGGAGCAATAACATCCCTGGCACCATGGATACAATGGGCCTCCACACCCTCAAGGACCTCCGGCAAGACAAACTGCTCCAGATAATCTAGCCCACTATACAGAGTCTCCACATCAATCTCCCGTAAATAGACATCCTGGAGATGTTCAACAAACATCCTGTATTCTTTCTTGCTCCCCAGAAAACATTTCCGATAAAATCCCGCCATAAAACCGGGAAGATCCTCCCTGAGCCCCTGCCTGATGTCATCAACATCGACTTGAGGCCATTTCCTTCTCATCGAAAACAACTCAATCGACATAACCCGTTCTTTATGTCTACAGGCAAAATCAAGAGCTATATTGGCCCCCATTGACCACCCCGCTATCTCTACTTTGCCCAAAGAACATT
>JACNJZ010000190.1 GCA_014382295.1 Candidatus Desulfobia pelagia
TGTTTCTAGAAAAACCTTGTCAAAAATTATCAACGGTCATGGCGCTGTCTCTCCTGACATGGCGTTAAGACTTTCCAGAGCCTTTGAAACTACTCCTGAATTATGGATGAACCTTCAAAAAAATTATGACTTATGGCATGCTGCCCACGATTCAAAAGAATGGAAAAGAGTTAAACCCCTTCGCCCAGCCCTCATGACTTCCTGAGGTAGCCTTTGCCACCTCAAGTCTTTTATAGCTACTGGCTAAAATGGGTATTATACGAACCCTGATTCCCCATGATAACGACACAGGTAGTTGGCTTTTTTCTGTTCACATCTTCCGGGACCTCAATAAAAATCTGGCCGGTTGACCAGGTTTTGCCGTTTTGCTCCCATGATATGGCAATGGGTTTCCCCCCGTACTGCCCAGCCGGGAAATCCGTATAACACTCTGTACCGACAACTACCTCCCGGCAGGACACAACATCCCGGAAGTCTTCACCTATCAGGCGAACATGCGCTACAGGGTAGTAAGAAGCATTCTGGAAACGCACACCGGCCACGGCAAGGGCCTCCTGCTCCGTCTTTTCGAGAAATGCGCAGCTTGACAGAAGAATAATGACAGCGAGTACTGATAGCGATCGTCTCCACATATCTTTTTCCCTTTTTAAAACAGCCTGAATATTCCGGGGCATAGTGTCAGATGCAGAATCTGGCCAAATCAATATAGCCGTTTCTTTTTCACGTATATCATGTTTAGATGATTTGAGATAAATCGTCAAGAACCTGCAGCCCAGACAATACTACGGGACAGCCAATTTCCGGTTCTTACACCTTTCTTTTCTTCATACCGTTCATGAACATGCTCAAAATAAAAAAACCTTTCGAGCTCTATGCTTTTCTGGAAAAATCCAATTGCCGAAGATGCGGCCTCGCCTCATGCCTGGCCTTTTCAGCCGCCGTCATACAAGGGCAAAAACAGCTCAAGGACTGCCCCTTTCTTGACCAGGAAACCATTGAAAAACTGGGCGGCAATGTCGAAAAAAAGGAATCTCTTGAAGATGACCAGGGACGGGTTACCCACCAGCTCAAAGGGGAGGTTTCCCGGGTTGATTTCAGCACAGCAGCACCGCGGCTCAATGCCGTAGTCAAAAACGGCCGACTGGGGATTGCCTGTCTTGGAAAGGATTTCTGGATAGATTCCTCCGGAGAGATGGCCTCCGACTGCCATATTAATAATTGGGTGCATATCCCGCTCCTGCACTATATTCTTACCTGCAAAGGCAGACAACCGAATAACGACTGGGTTGCTTTCAACCAGTTGAAAGGTGCTCCGGAATGGTCCAATTTTTTTTCGCACCGATGTGAAGAATCCCTGCGGGAACTTGCTGACGCCCACCCGGATCTTGTTTTTGAGATACTTCATCTCTTCGGGGCAAAACAGACAGCCGGTATCACCAATGCTGACCATTCTCTTGTCATATACCCCTTGCCAAAGGTACCGTTCCTCATCAACTACTGGGAACCGGAAGATGATTTCGCATCAAAGCTCAACATTCTTTTCGACCGCTCAGCGGAAGACAACATCAACATGCAGTCAATTTATCTTTTGGGCCGCGGTATTGTTGAGATGTTCCGCCAGCTCATCGTCAAACACAGCAGGGACGGCAAACTTTTCTAACTCTTCCTGCTGCATAACATGTTGATATTTTTCTCCATTTTTTCTACAATGGATTCATTGAGTTCGAAGTTTATAACCACATAAACGGAGGATCGTCATGTACGGTATTGAAGCAATTAACGCGGTAAACGGCTGGGCCATGGCTTCTGTCGGAGCTTTGATAGTGTTCTCAGGCCTTGTCATCCTGTCTTTTGTTATTTCGCAACTCCACAAGTTCGTACCTCTTCTGGAAAAAATAAACGGCGAAAAAGCAGCCCCCAAAGACACGATTTCGACTCCACCTCCCCCTGCCCCCATAAAGCCTCCCGACATAAGAGAGCAGGCAAGCCTTTTCCAGCCAATTATCGACACCCTTGGTGCTTCTTTCCCTTTGTCTGCCCTCTACACCCAGGCAAACAAACAAAACATCCCACATCCCCATCTGACCATTTCCGCCTTCAGGGATGCCGGCATACTCGCCCCCCAAGGTGACGGTATTTTTTCATGGGATCCCCATAAACTCATCGCTCCTCCCCAAAAACCAGCCGAACCGGCATAAACTCCGAGGAGACACAACGACTCATGAAAATCCTCCTCCAACTTAAAACTTAATACTTTCAACTTAAAACTTTCGGTTACCCTATGGATCTCCTGATAAAATTCCTGTCAAATACCGGATATGCCCTGGCTGACCCCAGACAGCTAGTAATGCTGTGTGTCGGAATGCTCTTTGTTTACCTCTCCATTGCCAAAAAATATGAGCCGCTCCTGCTGCTGCCCATCGGCTTCGGAATCATTGTCGGCAACATCCCTTTTTTCAAGGGATTCGGCCTTGGCATATACGAAAGTAACAGCGTCCTCCATTACCTCTATTTTGGCGTCACATCAGGACTCTACCCGTCAATTGTCTTCCTGGGCCTGGGAGCAATGACTGATTTTTCCTCACTCCTTGCCAGGCCCAAGCTCATGCTTCTCGGCGGAGCAGCCCAGATGGGCATATTCTTTACGCTGCTTGGCGCCCTTGCCCTGGGGTTTCTTCCCAATGAGGCGTCCTCAATCGCGATAATAGGCGGTGCTGACGGCCCGACATCGATATTTCTTACCGCCAAGCTTGCCCCGCACCTCATCGGCCCCATTGCCATAGCGGCCTATTCTTACATGGCCCTGATCCCGATAATCCAGCCGCCGATCATGAAACTGCTCACAAGCCGCCAGGAACGACTGATAAGAATGTCTGAACCGAGGCTGCCGTGCCGCACGGAGCGCCTCCTTTTCCCCGTGGTCGGCACCCTGCTCTGTTGTTTTCTGGCTCCGGCATCAATCCCCCTGCTTGGACCGTTCTTTTTCGGAAATATCATGAAGGAAAGCGCGGTGGTTGAAAGGCTTGCCAACACCGCCCGAACCTCCATCATTGACACCGCTACCATTTTCCTCGGCTTTACCGTGGGGGCCAGCACCCAGGGAGATGTCTTTTTAACCTCGAAATCAATTATGATTTTCTGTCTCGGCGCCTTAGCCTTCAGCCTAGCCACCGCTTCCGGAATCCTTTTTGCCAAATTCATGAATCTCTTCCTCAAGGAAAAGATCAACCCACTCCTCGGGGCATCCGGTGTCTCAGCCGTACCAGGATCTGCTCGGGAAGTGCATCTTATGGGCCTCAAGGAAGACCCGTCAAACTACCTCCTCATGCACGCCATGGCATGCAACTCCTCAGGAGTCATCGGCTCCGCCATTGCCGCCGGTGTTCTGTGGAGTTTGAATATGAATTAACTATCTGTTCTCTTTCATTTCTGTTTCTGAGTGAAATAAAAAATTGTTGCGCCCTTGACACCCGTATATTTTAAAGCCATACTTTAAAAATGACGGACAAAAAAAGACTCATTGAACAAAAAATCAACAAACTGCTGGAAATGTTTCCCGTGGTTGCTATTGTCGGCCCCAGGCAGTGTGGAAAATCCACCCTTGTGCAGGCTCTTCGCCCTGACTGGCGGTACTACGACCTCGAGCGTCCTGATGACTACCAGTTGATCACAGGCGATCCTCTTGGTTTTTTCAGCCGACAAACCAAAAACACCATTATTGATGAGGCCCAGCAGTTTCCTGATTTATTTAAGGTACTCAGAGGGGTCATTGACCAGGACAGAAAAGCTGCCGGCCGATTTCTGCTGACGGGATCAAGCTCACCGGAAATAGTTAAAGGCCTGACTGAAAGTCTAGCAGGAAGGGTTGCGACACTCGAACTCTGGCCTTTTAAGGCTGTCGAGTTCTATGATAAGCCCCTTCCTCCTATTTACAACTTACTGACGCAGGCTCACCCGGACTTGAACTCTTTCTTTCATCTTGCCCCTGGTCTCGAACCCCAACAGATATATGACCACTGGATGCTGGGCGGGTACCCGGAACCTCGAATTAAAAGCCAAAAATTTCCCGAGTTTTATGGTCTATGGATGGACCAATATTTTTCAGATTATATAAGACGTGACATTCAGCGCCTTTTTCCAAAAATAAATACCCATAACTTTCGTCTTTTCATTCAGACTCTCTCTTTTCATTCCGGAAAGATAATTAACCAGTCTGACCTTGCCAGAGCTCTGGAAGTCAGTTCCGTTACAGCCAAAGAGTACATGGAAATACTCCACAATACCTTTATTTGGCGAAATTTAAGAAGTTATGAACATAATACCTTGAAAAAAGTACAAAAGATGCCGAAAGGTTTTTTCCGAGATCAAGGGATCCTTCATCATCTTTTAAAAATTGGCGATATTGACAAGTTACTCATTCATCCGGCAGCAGGACCGTCATTTGAGTCATTTGTTATCGAGGAAATAATCAGAGGATTTCATTGCACCCTGCAACCGGGAATTGACTTTCACTTTTACAGAACAAAGGATAAATCAGAAATTGACCTGATTATTGATGGCCCCTTTGGCGTTATTCCTGTCGAAATCAAACTTGGGCATACGGTTAAACAAAGAATGCTTACATCTCTGAAAATTTTTATTGAAGATACAAAGGCGCCATTTGGAATTCTTGTTAATAATTCCAATAAGATTGAATTGTTAACCGATTCAATCATTCAAATTCCCGCCGTCTATTTGTAGAATTCCCAGCCTTTTTTGTAAAAAGTGAAGGCTCTTGAATCCTTGCTGATCTTTGACATACACCGAACCTGCCATTGCAGCCGGTGTCCTATGGAGTTTGAAGTGGAGTTTGAATATGAATTAAAGGTCTGGGTGATTTGATTTTTCTTTTTGGGTGAGATAAAAACGGGCAAGCCATCTTGATACCCGTATATTTTAAAGGCATCATGCCGGTAATTGAATTTTTTGTTACGTGTTGGAATTATTGAGCATGTTGGGTTGTCAGGAGCCAGTGTAGTGATCTGCAAAACAAGCGGAACCAACATAAAATGCCAGGCCTCGTCACCTCAGCCCGACCTACAACACCCCTCTGCTCGCAAGCCATTTTTTTAACGATTGCTGGCTTTCTCCAGAAGATTTTCCTGCGAGGAGAGCCTCAACGCTAATATCTTCGTCAACATCAGGCCAATGTATGCCTTGACCTTTGCCAATAGGGCTCCAGTTTTTTCTTTCTTCAGGTGTCGAATATAATAAGCGGGGAAACCAGGAGGTTGGAGCCTGAATAGTACGACCGTCGCTTAAATCAACACTTAACGTATCGTCTGTTACGGAAACATTTTCAACGCCGGCAATGTCTATTTCAATTGCTAAAGTACTCATCCCACGCCTCCATTATCTGTGTTTTGTTTTTGCCTATTATCTTTAAAATACGGGCTATTTCTGCTCTATTAAATCCCCCGCTGTAACTTAACCATATCGGATCCACCCAGATCTTGGCAACTTTGTCCTCCCTTTCCACGTGAACATGAACAGGCTCATTACCATCACTTGAGTAAAAGAAAAATCTATATGGTCCGGCTCGAAGTATCGTAGGCATTCTTAAAGGCTAAATCTCTTTATGTGGTCTGTCAACACCTAACAAGACATCATCCATAAAAAAGCCCAGCTGGCCGTAGAGCAGATTGTCGTTGAGCGAATTTACCCTAGAC
>JACNJZ010000193.1 GCA_014382295.1 Candidatus Desulfobia pelagia
TAATTTTGGCAATGACACCGCAATCGAGCAAAAAGTCAATTTTTCAAGGTTGCCTGAAGAAGAACAGACTCAAGGAGCTTTCAATCATCACGGCAAAGGGACCATCTATCCTCGGCCGTTCACCATGCTTTCAGCAAGAACCATATCGCTGATTTCCTCGAGGTCCTGATGACTTTCTGCTGATGCCAGATGAAAAATAGCGTCCCCCTTATGGACAAGAGGAAGGTTCAGGCTGCCGATCACAATGCCCTCAAAGGGGGCCAGCAGTTTTTCTTCATGGTCACCTATGGGATCAACAATGCAGGCCATTATCTGATCCTTTTTTACAACAGAACCCAACGGTAAGGCAGAGTGGATAATTCCGCTTTTATTGGCCCTGACCCAGCTAGTGGATTTGACAACAATAGACGGGATAACTTTCTTCCGCTCTTTTTTAGGAAGCATTCCAAGTTCCCGCATCACAGACACTACGCCTTTAAGACCAACTGCTATAGGGTGCTCATTGAAACGTAAACTCTCCCCGCCCTCATAGAGCAGCATTGGAATACCCATGTCAATGACAGCCTCTCGCAGGGAGTTGTCACGCAGACGGGCATTCACTATAACCGGTGCGCCAAAGGCATTGGCCAAACGCTCCACTTCAGGACTATCCAGGGTGGCGCGTATCTGGGGAAGGTTTGTACGATTGCTTGAACCGCTGTGAATATCTATACCATGGGTGCATTTTGCAACGATCTCATTCATGAAAATCCTGGCAAGATGCGATGCAAGGGACCCTGAATAGCTTCCTGGAAAAGACCGGTTCAGGTCGCGCCTGTCCGGCAGATAGCGGGATCGATTAATAAAACCATACACATTCACGATGGGAATTGCGATGAGTGTGCCTTTGAGGCTTTTAAGAAGTTTCAGCTTAAGAAGACGCCTGACAATTTCCACACCATTAATTTCATCACCATGAATAGCAGCGCTGACAAAAAGAACAGGGCCCTCCTTTTTGCCATGAACCACATGGACGGGAAGGTTCATTTCCGTGTGAGTATACAACCTGGCAATGGGCAGATCTATGGTCGCCCTTGCCCCTGGCTTGACACATACATCACCGATTGTGATGGATTTTCTTGCCGGCACTTAACCCTGTCCCCGGGTTTTGGTCTTACCGGCCATAGCATTTTTTTCAATGAACTCAATAATCATTTTTGCCACGTCTATTCCTGTAGCCGTTTCAATACCCCGCAGCCCCGGAGAAGAATTAACTTCCATAACGACAGGCCCGTGGTTTGAGCGCAAAATATCCACCCCGGCGACACTCAAGCCCATTATCTTTGCGGCACGCACGGCGGTAGATCGCTCTTCCGGGGTTATTTTAACCTTATGCACACTTCCGCCCCTGTGGATATTGGAACGAAAATCACCTTCCTTACCCACGCGCATCATGGCAGCAACAACCTTATTACCGACAACAAAACAACGGACATCCTTGGCGTCTGCTTCCTTGATAAATTCCTGGACTAAAATATTGGTTTTCAGCCCACGAAAAGCCTCAATAACACTTTCCGCAGCCTGATGAGTTTCCGCAAGTACCACACCGATACCCTGGGTCCCCTCAAGCAGCTTGATGACAAGGGGTGCTCCATGGACAAGATCAATCAGGTCTTTTGTATACATCGTTGAATGGGCAAACCCGGTAACAGGAAGACCAATACCTTTTCGGGCCAGAAGCTGCAGCGAACGGAGCTTGTCACGTGAACGGGTAATTGCCACGGATTCATTCAGGCTGTAGACCCCCATCATTTCAAACTGCCGGACAACGGCTGTCCCGAAAAATGTGATGGATGCACCGATACGCGGAATAACGGCATTATACCCTTCAAGAGGCTCTCCCTTAAAATGAATTGAAGGCCTGTGCGAAGTTATATTCATATAACAGCGAAGAGGATCAACAACTTTAACCTTATGGTCGCGCTCCTTGGCCGACTCCACAAGCCTGCTGGTGGAATATAAATCCTGATTTCGTGAAAGTATTGCAATTTTCACTGCTTTCTCCTCTTCTTTTTTAAACCATATATGTTTTTGGGTCGTCGGCCTGCAAGATATGAAAGACCGGGATCCACCAGAAATGCATCAGCCAGGGCCGTGCGCCCAAGAAGCATCCGAAACTGCATAGTGTCTCTGTCAGTTAATGTTATTTCCGCTTCAATCTCAGCAGTGCCAACCAGAATTTTTGATCGTATGACATATCGCATTTCACGGTGCCCGCCGGAGTCACTCACCATTCTCTGGTCAGCAACATCCGCTTCACAGGTCACCTCGATATCCGTCCTTTTCTGGAGAGGATGGATTCGAAACCGCACTCTTTTCCTGCCATTCTCCTCGAATGGCTCCAGAAAGAATGCGTGCAGGGCTGAAGTCCTGGCACCAGTATCTATCTTGGCCTTTACAGCAGGAATGCCTAAATCAGGCAGAACCAGCCATTCGCGCCAGCCAATGATCTTTTTGGGGGATAATTCTTCCATTACCTCGTAATATATAATCTTCACGTTACAACCAGCGACATCAGCCATATACTATCGAATCGGCCCTTTTGCCACTAATAGGGATTCTTGTCTAGGACAATTATTGCAGGTATCACAGATTATGCCTCTATAAGTTTGTTCTGAATAGCAAAAAGAGATAATTCGGCATTATTTCTCAGATTCAGTTTTTTAAGAAGCCGCAGACGATATGTATCCACCGTTTTCACGCTGATACTGTATGCCAAAGCTATTTCACGGTTTGTATGCCCCATTGCCAGGCGGCGGAGAACCTGGAGCTCTCTTGTGGAAAGAGTCTCCAGCGGTGATTTTGCATCATCGCCTTTTGCCACCCTGAGAGCCAAGGCCTCTGTCGCCCTGGCCGAAAAGTACCTGCCGCCGTTATAGACCTGACTGATTGCCTCAACAAGATTCTCCGGTGCCGATCTTTTGGTTATGTATCCCATGGCTCCAGCCTCTATGGCACGAATTACATACTGATCCTCTTCATGCATGGTAAGCATAATCACAGGAATCCGTCCTTCAAACTCGGAACGCAGCCTTTCAGTGACCTCAAGACCGTCAAGGCCAGGCATGGAAATATCTATCACCGCCACATCGACTTCAGTCTCTCTCACCTTTTCCAGTGCTTCCATCCCGTTTGCAGCTTCAGCGACGACTTCCATATCTTCGCTTTCCTGAACTATCCTGCAGAGACCGGCACGTACAATTGAATGATCATCAGCAAGCATTACCCTGATCATCGGGCACTCCTTATATTTTTAGAAAGAATGGAACCCATTACAACGGAAAAAGAAATGCGGGTACCCTCACCCGGGTAACTTTCCACATCAAGTTCACCCCCTGCAAGAACAGCCCTTTCCATCATGCCGGCAATACCCAGCCCTTCAGATTCTGAGGGATTTCCAATCACAAAACCACACCCATCATCCCTGATTGTTAATTGCAATTTCTTTTTACTGACATCAAGCACCACATCGACATGTGCAGCTGAAGCATGCCTGGCAACATTTGTCAGGGCCTCCTGGGTAATACGATAAGATGCCGTTGCGATGGTACTGTCAACATCGTATATTGCTCCAGATTGAAAAATTGTTGTGATACCTGTACGGCGTTCAAAATCAGCAGTGTAAACTTCCAGAGCATCTACCAGACCGAGATCGTCCAATACACCGGGCCGCAACCTGAAAGCCATTCCGCGCACCTCATCAATGGTCTTATCAATGAGATCACACATTGCCAAGGCCCGCAAGGCGCCATCATCCTGCTTCTGCAGGAGACGCTTATGGAGCCAGACCGTATCCATGCGGAGTGCGGTAAGAACCTGACCTAATTCATCGTGAAGCTCTCTGGCAAAAGCCTTTCTTTCCTGCTCCTGACTATTCATAATGCTGGCTGATAAACGCCTGAGATGATCCCGGGCGGCCTGGATTTCTTTTGTTCGTTCCTTGACCTGTTTTTCAAGATCCCTTGAGTACGTACTCAGCTCTTCTTTCGCCTGTCTCAGCATTTCCTCGGCATACTTTCGTTCAGTGACATCAACCGAGACGGCAAGAGATCTCTTCAATATTCCATCCTGATCCCGAACCCCTATGGCAGCAAGAAGGACATCAATTATCTCGCCATTCTTTTTAACGAACTGATATGGCACATCGCTGCAGTTCCCTGTGCGAAAAAATTCGGGGATCACAATTTCTTCAGCATATTTTTTTGATTCCCCTGTATAAAAATCCGTCAAATTCCGACCAATGACATCCTCTCTTTTATGCCCCAGTTTTTCGAGCCAGTAATTACTGACACTGAGCAATCGTCCATTTCGATCGATTGAATGCAGCATGGCCGGAGTATCATTGTAAAGTGATCGATATCTCTTGTCACTCTCCCGCAAAGCCTCTTCAGCAAGTCGGCGCTGCTGTATCTCCACACTGGCCTTTCTGTATAGAAAAAACACAGACAGGCCTATAAAGAAACAGAGCACGATAACGATATGCCCCGTAATCCTGATAAGAGGTGCGGAAACCGCCCTGGACAACATCTTCAAATCGCGCAGGTGAATTATATGCCAGCCGGGATAGGAATCGAGTTCTGTTTTGTTGAACAGATAACTTCCGCCCACCCGGTCTTTCATACGATCTGGAGCAGTTTGCTGCAAACCTGTCCAGAGCCATGGCCCCTTGCCGAATTGACGGGATGCCGCCACCTGCTCGACTTCGCTTTCAGAAAACGCATACATGGAATGGTACAACCACTCCCTGTGATCTGCGATAAATACAATTCCCTGTGGGTCAACAACCAGAATGCTTTCACCGGAGAGTAAGCCCAGCTCGCTTTCAATAAGCTCTATGGATCTCTTAATGACAGCGACACCAATAGGTGATCCATGGTCACTGTAGACAGGGTAACTTGAATAACAGCCCCGCTTCCCTGACGTGATACCAAGAGCCATATACGTTGCGGAAGATCCATTCATTGCCTCTATGAAATAGGGCCTGAATCCAAAATACTTGTCCATAAAACTGTCTTCAGTACCACGATTGCTTGAAGCGACAGTAATACCCTTGGAATTCATCAGGTAACAGACATCAACATCAAGACTCTCGCGAAACAGATCGAGAACGGCTTCAGCCCTTCCCTGATTCACATCGGTTCTATTCTCGAGAACCTTCCCCATCTCATCGATACCAGCCAATGTCTTCACTGGTCTGACATTTTCCGAGAGAAAGGAGGAAATATTTTTCTTTATAATTTCAAGCCGTGCCTCTGCCTGCCCTTCGGCCTCCTGCAAGGCATACTTTTTGAGTGAAGTGTAGTAAAAATAACCACCGGTGGACGCAGAAAAAATGGCAAGAAGTGAAAGGACGAGAAGAATAAGGCGAAGTTTCATAGAAATATCAGACCATTAAATCACTTTTTGAGTTGTGATTCTGACATATTACGTGGTAACATTTAAAGGCTACCTTGAAAAATTGTCTTTTCGCCCAATCTCTGCGTTGTACTCAAAATTTTATCCTCGGAGGTAAGCGAGTTAACGAGACTCCGATATCAAACATATGCCTGTGGTAAAATTTTTCGTACGCCTTGATCTTGAACGAAA
>JACNJZ010000125.1 GCA_014382295.1 Candidatus Desulfobia pelagia
CGTTTGTTCTTTGAATTTTTGGCGGGGATGTGCCAGAGTCTCTTTTGGAAATCAATATGTTTCCACTCAGCCTTGACAACTTCACCTTTACGTTTTGCTGTGAGTAGCATTAATCGAATGGCTGCAGATATGACCGGATTAAATTTCTGAAGATTCTCAAATAGATCTTTCATCTCCGCATCAGACAAAACTCTCTCTCGCTTGCGCTCAGCAAATTGAGTCTTAATACCTGCAACAGGGGAAATAGTTATCTCCGCTTGTTCTACTGCATAATTAAATACTTTTTTCACAACAGCAAGAAGACGGTTTACGCCAATGGTAACACCACGATCGGCGGCTTTATTAAGTATGCGGATGATATCTTTCTTTGTAACCTTATCAAGACGCTTGCTCCCAATGGCTGGAATAACGTCTTTGCATAATTGCCGCTCATCTTCTTTCCAGGTCCGTTTCTTCTTCTTGGCATATCGTTCCAGATAATTTTTCTCGATGAATTTCTTTACAGTAGGGACTTCATCTGTCCCTTCATTCATCTCAGCATAACTCTGAGGCCCATTACCCGACTTAATATTGGACAACAGCTCCTCACGTATCGCTGCGACTTTCTCCAGGGTCCAGCCTTCGCTACTCCACCCAATAGCCTCTTCCTTCAGACTACGATCCACCGCATATCGAATAGCGAAATACTTATCGAACTGGACGCCATGTTTACGAGTGTGATGTTTGCGGAAGCGTATACCCTTCCCTTCTGTTGGGAACCATTGTTGTCTAGCCATTTAACACCTCTCAAAAGTTGTCCCACTTTTTGTCCCACTTTTTAAGTGAAATAAGGGGAAATCAGGTGAACTTTTGTGAAGTATAATATAGCAGGAAGACTTTACTGTCAAGGGGTTTGAAGGACTACTTGTGAAGGTACGTGAAATCAATAAGGCCCGACTCTTAATCAGCAGGTCCCCGGTTCGACCCCGGGACGGCCCACCAATAAAAAAAAGCACTTAGCTCTTGATGAGTTACGTGCTTTTTCTTTTAGCGGTCTCTTCCAGATAACGCCTTTACTTCTCCAGGTCCAACACTTCCCGGACCTTTCTTCCCAGAACTTCTCTATCCATTGGTTTCATCATAAAAAAACGAATACCTGCCTCCTTTAATCTTTTGTCATTGATCAAGTCGCTGAACCCTGAGCACATTATGACAGGCATATCCTTTCGCACCATGAGTATCTGTTTTGCCAGCTCCAATCCATTCAATCCCGGCATGGTCATATCCGTTATGATTAAATCATACCCCTCTGGCTTGGAACGAAATGCGTCTAAGGCATCAACACTGCTGGTGAATGCGGTTACCGCGTACCCCAAGGACTCGAGGCCCCGCTGCTGTACTTTGGTCAGAAATTCTTCATCATCAACAACGAGAATCCTCTCATGTCCATGGGGTACAGGTTGTCTTGCATTCATGTCTATTTTCTCATCTGCACTTTTTTCACATACAGGCAAATACACACGGAAAAGTGTACCCTCACCAGGCTCACTGTATACGTAAATGTGTCCTCCATGGCTTTTGACAATCCCATGAACTACTGACAGACCAAGGCCTGTCCCCTTTCCGGTCTCCTTTGTGGTGAAATAGGGTTCAAAAATTCTCACAAGGTGTTTGCTTTCAATTCCACTGCCTGTATCTCGGACTTCAAGCTCAAGATACGAGCCTGACTTAGCCTCAGGCCACTCCGGAAAATCAAGACAATCCATTCTTTTCTGACTCAGATGAACGCTTAAAACCCCCTCTCTATCCATCATGGCATGGTAGGCGTTGGTGCAGAGATTCATAATCACCTGATGAATCTGTGTTGCATCACCGACAATCTCAGGACACTCCTCGTCAAGTTGTTGCCTGATTTCAATATTGGAAGGGATAGAAGCACGCAAAAGCTTGAGAGCCTCTTCAACGATTGACTGGACGCGAAGAGGTTCACGCTTCTGCTCCCCACTCCGGCTGAAGGTGAGAATTTGCTGGACCAGGTCTTTAGCCCTATTGCTCGCTTTCAAAATCTGCTCAACGTCAGACTGCATCTGGGGATCAGGTCCAAGTTCCATCTGCAGGAGTTGGGTATAGCCAAAAATAGCAGAAAGGATATTGTTAAAGTCATGGGCAATTCCCCCGGCCAAAGTGCCTATGGCCTCAAGCTTTTGGGTCTGCCGAAGTTGTTTTTCAAGAGATATCCTTTCTGTAATATCCTTTGCAAAATGGGCAATCCCCGTAACTCCGCCAGATTCGTTGAAAATAGGTGTCGCCGAAACAAGAAATGTTTTCTGGAGCTTTTCATGAAAAACCTCAAAGGTATGTGCCACAAAATCATTCAAATTTTCAGTTACAGGGCAATCAGGGCATGGTTCATTGGTCTCTCTAAAGAGCTCATAACAGTTCAAACCGACAATATTTTTGAGATCCTGCTGAAACATCTTGAGGCCGGCGGCATTAATGCGATTAATGCGCATATCGGCTCCCTGCAGGGTGACAATATCATCAATGGGATCAAAGGTTTTTTCCCATTCCTGTTGGGCTTGACGTAATTTTGCTTCAGATTCCACCTTTTCTGTGACATCACGAATGACAGCAATAACACCAATAGCTTCATCCTGCTCATTCACAAAACGGGAAAGGGAAATATGACAGATAAGGACTGTTTTGTCTTTTCTCACAAAATGGGTCTGCACCTCAAATCCTTCTTCAAAAAGTGAGCCGCTCTTGCATATTTTGTCATGCAGATCTTCATACTCCATCCCATCACGAAAAAAAGAACAAAGATCGTGCCCGACAATGTCTTCAAGCTCCAGACCCAACTGATTTCGCAGAGCAGGCTGATTGGCGTCCAACACCTGCCACTTGTCATTCAACAGCAGAATGACATCATCCATACTACTGAAAAGACACTTGTACTGTCTTTCTTTTGCGGCAAGGACTTTTTGGGTTTCCTCCAGCTCTTGCACCTTGGCTTCAAGCTTGGATGCCACCACCATGGAATACTCTCGAAGAAGCTGTTCTTCTTCCGAAACGGGAAGACGTGGCGTAGCTTTATTCTGAGTTAGGGTTGGAAGTACCTGTTCAATATTTTTCCAGAGGTCATCAGGGGAGAGAGGCTTGACGAGAAACTTGCTGGCTCCGAGGGAATAGGCCAATTCGCGTTCTTTGTTGTCGGTATAGATGGACGAATAAACAACAAACGGAACATCCTGCAGATGTCCGCTCTTGTGCAGTTCCCGCAACAGACCGAAGCCATCGAGTTCCGGCATGAGGAGATCTGAAATAACCAGATCCGGTTTTTCTTCACGTATCAGGTTAAGAGCAACCCTTCCATCCCGAGCTTCAAACACTTTATGACCATGTTGCTCAATAATACGCTTGAGCAGCATTCTGTCTTCAGAACGATCTTCGACAATTACTATTCTCATTTTTTTCTCTTCTCTATGATAGTGCGAAGCTCATCTACAAGAGTAACGGGGTTAAAAGGTTTTTCAATATACCCGGTGCAACCTGACTGCTCAGCCCTCTCCCGGTCGCCCTTCAATGCGTATGAGGTCACGGCAATAATGGGAATGGTTCCGTTCCCTCCTGACTCTCGAATCTTCCTCGTCGCCTCGAGTCCGGATATGCCGGGAAGCTGAATGTCCATAATAACAAAATCTGGAGGCTGGCCCATGTTCACCATTTCCAGAAACCTCTCCACTCCCGCCTCACCACTGTCGGCCTGCACCGATTGGTAGCCTGCCTTCTCCAGGACGCGGGTGATGAGAACCATATTGTCAGAATTATCTTCAACTACCAGTACAGTAGGCATAATAGATTCGTTCCTTTCTCTCTAAAGGTTGAACAATAAATCATCGCGGCTGATACGTTAAGAAAAAAAATATGTTTTATACGATTAATTCTCATTTTCAGTTAACCGGCAGGGTATGGCAAACATAAATGTACTGCCCTTGCCGCTGATGCTTGTAAATGTTATTGCTCCCTGCAAAATCTCCTGCACCAGTTTTTGCGTCAAATAGAGTCCCAGGCCTGTGCCGGGATACCTCGACCTGCCAGAGTCATGCAGCCGGGAAAAAGGCTTAAACAGTTTAACAAAATCCTGCTGCTCTATGCCGATACCACTGTCCTCAACAGTAACTTCAAGGAACTGTCCCTGCACCCCGGCCGGAAAATGATGAGCCAATTCCTCTGCAATATGTTCTCTATCTGTAACACGTCCTTTTAGCCTGACAGCCCCTTTGCCTGTAAACTTGATGGCATTGGTCAGCAGGTTTAAAACAACCTGAAAAAGCCGACGCCTGTCAGTTCTCATTGAGACCTGTTCGACCTCCATACGGAAGTCCAGACCTTTTCCCTCGATCTCCGCCTGCACCATGCTTTCCGCTTCCCGGCAGACCTCCTGAAAATCAAACTCTTCAAGATTAAAAGCTATGGTCCCGGCCTCTATCTTGCTCACGTCAATAACATCATTTATCAGCGAAAGAAGATGTTTGCCGGACCTGAGAATGCGACGGATATTGTCTTCCTGCACCTCGTTTATTTCGCCATCCCAGCCCTCAAGAAGGATGGAAGAAAACCCAATAATGGAATTCAGCGGCGTGCGGAGTTCGTGGCTCATGGAAGCAACAAACATGGATTTCATCCGGTCCAGCCCCTGCAAACGCTCATTGGCGGCCTCCAACTGCTCTTTGGCTATATTCATGTCATCAAGAAGATTGAGCAGGGCGTTCTGGGTTTCCTCAACGTCAAGGGTACGTTCAAGGATCAGTTCTTCGAGATGGTCACGGTACTGCTTTAACTCGTCTTCCGCTTTTTTATGCTCGGTTATCACTTCCGTGTACACAATAATACCACCCACTGCACCATCCGCTTCATACCATGGCCGGCATTCCCAGCGTGTCCATTCCACAGAGCCGTCTTCGCGCTCATAGGGGTCGGCTTCGGCGCTCGACACTTCACCGGCCAAGGCCTTCTTGTGAACGTCTCTCCATTTCTGGGGCAGATCAGGAAACACATCGTAGTGGTGTTTTCCAATGATATCCTGTTCCTTGAGCTTATAGTCGTCAAGGTAACTCTGACTGACATAAATGTATTTCAAGTCCCTGTCATGGACGGCAATAGCGCTTCGGGTATGCTCAATAATGTAACGCATTAAGTCATGAGAATGGCGAAGCTCCTCGGTCGCCAGTTTGACCCCGGAAATATCATGCATGGTTACCACCGCCCCGACAATCTTCCCTCCGGAGTCGTGTAATGGCTGACCGTTGGCGATCAGGGTCCTCAATTGCCCTTCCTTCGGGATGATCATTAATTCCGCATCCGTCACTTTCTCTCCGCTCAGGGCACGATAAAGAGGCACCTCCTCCTTGCTCAAGGTTGTCTTTCCGTCAGGCAGGTAGAGATCATAATATTCCGCCCATTGCTCAGCAGGAAGCGCTTCCTCCGGCAAGCCATGAAA
>JACNJZ010000196.1 GCA_014382295.1 Candidatus Desulfobia pelagia
AACTAAAATCATGCCCCATAATTTTGTCGAGCTTCTGGAGGCACAGAAGAAGATCCTTCGAGATGAACCCTTTGAGCTTTTCCCTGATTTCCTGCAGGGAGGTGAACTGGATGTGTCCGGCTATGATGATGGTAATGGTCGGTTGAAATGCCGAGCTGTCATTGCTGAGAAAAATGAGAAAACTATTCTCATTAAGGAAATTCCATATACGACAACCACGCAATCTTTGATAGACAGTATTGAAAAGGCCGCCAAATCAGGCAAGATAAAAATTCAATCCATCGACGACTATACAGCTGAAGAAGTTGAAATAGAAATAAGACTAACCCGCGGCATTTATGCCAGTGAAACTATAAAAGCGTTGTATGCCTTCACAGACTGTGAAGTCCCTATAAGCCCCAATCTCACTGTTATCCGGGATAATCGACCTGCTAACATCTCGGTGTCTGAGGTTCTTGAGTATAATACCCGTAAAATTGTTCGGGATCTTGAGACTGAACTGACCATAGAGCTCGATCGCCTCAAGGAAAAACTGCATGCTCATCTTCTCGAGCAGATCTTTATTGAAGAGCGTCTGTACAAAAAAATCGAGGAATGCACGACCTATGAACTTATTTTTACTTCCATCGAGGAGGCGTTAGTTCCTTTCAGGGAAAAACTTGTCAGGGATGTCAGTAAAGAAGATATCGAGAGACTTCTTGAAATACGAATCAGACGCATTTCCCGTTATGATATCAACAAGAAACAAAAAGATATCAAGGAGGTTGAGAAGAAAATCCGCAAGGTCGAAAAAGATCTGAAGGATATGATCGACTACACAATCTCGTATATTGACGGTCTTCTTGATAAATACGGTCACTTGTACCCGCGGCAGACAGTATTAAAAACTTTCGATGAAGTTGAAGTGCGAAAGGTCGCTTTGTCCAACCTGACAGTGGGGTATAGCCACGACGGCTTTTTGGGGCACCAGGTGCACGCTGACACAGATTTTTCCTTTCCCAGCTCCGAATATGACAAGATTCTGATTATTTTCAACAACGGCCTCTATAAGGTTATAAATGTTCCGGACAAGGTCTTTGTCGGTCATGATGTCTGCTGGGTAGGCAAATACGAAGAGAAGCTGGTGTATAACGTTATCTATAAAAACGGTGAGCAGAATCTGTCGTTTATGAAACGGTTTACAACTCCAAAGTTTATTCTGGATAAGGAATATCATCTGTTTCCGGAACACAAGAATTCGGTGATCCAGTTTCTTGCCATTGGTGAGGAGGGCAGGGTGCGTGTCTATTACCGGCCATCGAAGCGGGCAAGAAGCAATTATGAGGATTTTGAACTGCAGAGTTTCCTGGTGAAAGGTGCCTTGGCTCTGGGCAAAAGAGTGTCAACCCGTGTTGTTCGGCGTGTTGGTGTTCTGGCTGATAAAAAAACGGAAGACGATCAGGAAGAGGAGGGGCCGAAACCCCTGCCTCTTTTTCCTGACAGTAAGAAATAATGAAGATGTAGTTTCTATTTCTTTTCGTAGACCTTCAGCATAACGACGTCCTGAACGGGAACATCGCTGTAGTGGCCTTTCTTGCCGGTTTGTACTGCGGCGATCTTGTCGACTACATCCATTCCCTGGGTGATTTTACCAAAAACAGCATAGCCAAACCCTCCAGGAGTTTTTCCTCTATGGTCAAGGCTTTTATTGTCAACCAGGTTCATGAAAAATTGGCTTGTGGCACTGTATATGTCCTGAGTTCTTGCCATGGAAAGTGTTCCTCTCAGATTCTTTTCGCCATTGTCTGCCTCATTCAGGATTGGCGCGTGTGTTTTCTTCTTTTTCATTTCAGGTTCAAAGCCTCCGCCCTGAACAACAAAGCCTGGAATAACCCTGTGAAAGATCAAGCCGTCGAAGAACCCTTCATTAGCATAGGTTCGAAAGTTTTTGCAGGTAATGGGGGCTTTATCGTCAAAGAGGTCTATGGTAATGGTTCCCATGGATGTCTCCATAATGATATCGCCAGTTGATTCTGCCTGGCTCATTGACGCAGAAAAAATAAAAAGAAAGGCTGCAAGAAAAGACAGTGTTCGAAATCCTGAAAGCATGATGTTTCCTCCAAATGTTATGATGTCTTTATAGGTATATTGTTTGGCTGTCAGTACCAATTTTTTGTGTGTTTTGCAAATTTTTTAATGGGTAATTGTTTCATTGATATGGGCAAAGTAAACGATTTTACAACCACATACACGGCAAAGTTAATTCTTTTTGTCATGATTTTCCTTCTCCCGAATACTCTCCTGGCGGAAGAAAAAAAACAAGTGGACCCTGGGCCTGGTGTCACACTATTAATCTATCATCGTTTTGGTGATGACAGGTATCCGACAACAAATGTTCCAACCACACGGTTTAAGGAGCAGATGGCCTATCTGAAAGACAATGATTTCCAGGTTATTCCCCTGGGCCAATTGGTTCGATCAATAAAGAAACAGATTCCCCTGCCTGATAAAGCTGTCGTGATAACAGTAGATGATGGCTATAAAAGTGTCTATGATGTTGCCTGGCCCATCCTGAAGTCCTATGGGTATCCATTTACGGTTTTTGTATATGTTAAAGCAACGGATAAAAATTATAACGATATAATGAGCTGGGAAGACATAATGGAAATGAAAGCTGCCGGAGTCGACTTTCAGGATCATTCCTATTCTCATCATCGTCTTGGCGACTGGCCAAAAAATATGGATGAGGCGCAATACCGCTCATGGATTCACGAGGATCTCTCAAGGGGGAGCCGTATTCTCAAAGAGCGGCTTGGACGGAAACCTGATTTTCTTGCTATACCCTATGGTGAATATAATTCCATTGTTCTTGAAGAGGCTGTGTCCATTGGCTATGAGGCTGTCTTTAGCCAGGACCCTGGGTCAGTAAGTATTGATTCTGATCTGATGCTTATTCCCAGGGAACCCATACTTGGCAACGAGTGGTCCGGTATAGAGCATTTTTCTAAAGTGCTGCATCGAGTCGACATGCCAATATACGATCTGGAACCTTCCCTGGCCGCACTTTCACACCCATTGGTTACACGATTCGGATGCAGAGTGAAAGATATGGATTCCTATGTTTCAGGAACACTGGGTATTTATGTCAGTGGACTGGGGTGGAAGCCGGCGGTTGTTGACGGCAACCATGTATATATTGACAATGACAAACCCTTGGAGAGGCATTTCAGCAGGGTTACGGTGAGCGGCAGGTTGAAAGACAGTGGGCGTCTTGCCATGAGAACCTGGATGCTGATCCAGAGACCGGAAAAAGAAGATGTCAAAGCAAATTGATAATGACACGAGTGTTTATGTTTTCAATTGCCAATGAAAGGTCTTCTGGTATGGGTTTATGAATTTTAATGAAAAAATAACAAGATAGTGTATAGTGTTAAAAAAAATTAATAGTGCTCGGCGTACCCATTCTCGTTATTTTTCCCTTCCATGAAACAAGTTAGATCGTGTTGGAAGAGATTCCGTTTACGTTCTGCTGTACACTAGAGGAGATTGAAAATGGAACTTCATGTGAGTAATTTTTCCCCAAAAACAACCGAGAAGGAATTGAAGAATTTATTTTCAAAATACGGAACAGTTCTTGGTTCTCGAATATTTATCGATCCATATACAAGGCAGCGAAAAGATTTTGGTTTTATTTCAATGTCTAGCCGAAAGGGCGGACTTAAGGCTCTTGAAAAGATGAACGGGAAGAAGGTGAATAACTGTCAGTTAATCGTTAAAGAGATTCTTATTTAGAAAAATAAGCACTCGTTTAGGCAAAAGCTTTACCCGTCGTTAAAATTATACCTTCCCGATCCCTTCTATTTTTTCTGCATTTATCAAGCAGGAACCCTCTATTCTCTGTTTATAAGGAGAGGAAAAGTGACAACTAGTCAAAAATTAGATGCCGGTCAAGAAATTGATTCCCAGTGTCTCAAGTGTAAAGATGTGACCAACCATACAATTATAGCTATGGCAGATGGTGAAATTGCCAAATGTGAATGTAATGTATGTGGTGCCAAGCATAAATACCGGCCTCCAAAGATTGCGAAACCAAAAGCGGTTAAAAAGAAAGCTGCTGCGCCAAAGACTCCTAAAAAAACAATGAGTCAGAAAAAAGCGGAAACACATTTTGAGGGAATTATGGAAGGGCTGGATATTTCCACTGCAAAACCTTACTCAATGGAAGAAATGTTCAAGGTCGATGAATTAATTGATCATCATACTTTCGGACTGGGACTCATCACATCAACAATACAACCAAACAAAATAGAAGTAACATTCAACACGGGCAGTAAACTTCTCATCTGTAAGTTGAAGAATCCTTTCAAAAGGTAATTTGTTGGAGTTACGAATAAAGCAGTACGTTTACTTGCCGAAACCGCATACAGGATAGTGACATGTTTTGCAGTTTCGGCAGAGTCCTCCATGGCCAAGCCGTGCCAGATCTTCCCTGGTGATCTTTTCTCCTGCAAGAATTCTCGGCAGCACCAGGTCAAATATTGTAATTTTGTGAAACATCCCGCAGGCAGGCAGTCCCAGGACAGGGACATCGCCAATTCTTCCCACCATAAACATGGCCCCCGGCAGTACAGGTGTGCCATACACCTTATCTTCTGCTCCCGCTCTTGATATGCCGGCACGGGTGACGTCGTCAGGGTCAACTGACATGCCGCCGCTTGTGATGATAAGATCGGCGCCCTCACTTAGGCAGTTACCAATTTCAGCAGCAATCTGATCTTCATCGTCCGGTGCAAAGCAGACCTTAATTACTTTCGATCCAAGTTTCTCCAGTTTTTTGCGCAATACCGGTTCAAAGGCATCCTTGATGCGGCCATGGAAAACTTCATTCCCCGTAATAACAAGTCCTGCGCGAGCCTGTCGTAAAGGAAGAACTTTAAGTATGCCATTGGCCTTTTCAGCTATTGCCACGGCATCTTCAACAATCCTGCGTTTGGAGGTGAGAGGGATAAGGCGTGTGGCACCCACCTGTTCGCCCTTTCGTACAGGGGTATTGCAGTGCAGTGTGGCGCACATTACCTCGCCGAGCAGATTGAATTGATACAGGGCCTCGGTATCTATTTTAAGCAGACCGTCATATTCTGCCAGCAGGCCAAGTTTCCCTTCGGCAGGACGACCGGACCAGACAACTCCTTGCCCGACAAGACCATCAGCCATCAGGCGTGCAGCCTCGTTTTCATGGATTTCATCGTCCTTCAGGCTGAGCACATAGATATGTTCCTTGCCCAGTCTCTTCAGGTGTTCGATGTCTTCAGCGCGGATTATATGACCTTTCCTGAAAGCCGGTCCTTTGAAGGACGTATCGCAGGAATCTGACTGTTGCCTGATTTCTGTAACGTCATGTGGCAGGACCATGCCAATGGCCTGTTCTACGGGAATAGTTTTGGTTGGCATAATGTTTTCA
>JACNJZ010000101.1 GCA_014382295.1 Candidatus Desulfobia pelagia
CGCCATATAGGAGCCTCTTACAATGCCACCTGGCGGTTAAAACACAAACTGATGCAAGTCATGCTTGAACAGGGCAGCACTAAAAAACTTGCTGGCCGTATTGAAATCGACGATTCTTATCTTGGCGGCAAGCGGGCTCCTGGTAAAAGAGGCCGTGGGGCCAAAGGCAAAACCCCGTTTGTTGCAGCCGTGGAAACACATGATGGTAAGCCGTATCGCATGAAACTCTCAAGAGTCAAGGGCTTTAGGCTGACAGAAATTGCACGTTGGGGCAACCATCACCTGCAGCCTTACTCAAATGTTGTTTCCGACGGCCTTGCCTGTTTTAATGCTATTGAGCAAGCTCAATGTTCCCATGAACTCCATATTGTTGGAGGCGGGAAAGAAGCGGTTAAGCATCCTTCCTTCAAATGGGTAAACACGATACTCGGGAATTTGAAGAATTCTCTAAGAGGAACTTTTCATACCTTTGAGAAAAAACATATTCCCCGCTATCTCGCAGAATTTCAATATCGTTTTAATCGTCGTTTCGATTTACAAAGCCTTGTGCCACGGTTGGCCTGTGTGGCTGTTCGAACACCTCCTATGCCAGATCGATTGTTAACTTTGGCTGAGAATGAGTGGTAATCAAAATGGTTTATGTCACAGAAAACAATAAAGCAGTAATTCTTTGTCCTGAGTGTGGAAAGTTAAAACAGATATCAGTTGGTAAATTTAAAGATAAAAAGCATACGCTTAAGGTTCGGTGTGCTTGCGGAAAGGAATTTGGGATAAATCTAAATTTTCGTACAGGAATTCGAAAACAAATAAAGTTAAAAGGAAACTATCGTAAAGCATCGCAGCACCCTTCGTTGAAGGAAGATTGCGTTGTTTCAGATCTTTCATTTAGGGGAGTTCAGTTAAAACTTCATGATGCGCAAAGTCTGAAAGTTGATGATGAGTTGATAATTTCTTTTGTATTAGATGATACACGTAAGACTGAAGTGAAAAGAAAAATCCGAGTGTGTAATATTATTCAGGGGGATTCTGTAGGAGCAAAATTTATAGATCCTGAGGGTGATAATTATGATAAGGCTATTGGATTTTATTTAATGAATAGTTGATTGGGTCATCATTTATGTATAAAGGCCGTTTTTCTTGTGAGAAAAACGGCCTTTTCTGTATTCGTCGCTTTACTTGCCGGTAAAATTGGCGGCGATGTATTCTCCTGACATTGTGAGAAACATGTAGAGCGTCTGTTTATCATTGTCTTTTTCTGCCGGGTTGAAAAAGGCGACAACCCATTCATGTCTGCTGTTTTCTTTGGGGTCCTGGGGTTTTATCTCTGTCCAGGAATCATCGAGCTTTCCTTTTTCAACAATACTGGCAACGAATCCCGAAGCTTTTTCCAGGACCTGGGTCTGGGTCAGTTCCACAGCATGGTCGTGACCGGCTCCAGCATGTACCGTGGTCGCTGTCAGGGCAAACAATATCATCAAACAAAAAGCAATTTTCTGCATAATTTTCTCCTTTAGGTGTTGATTTTTTTATATGAGACAGCAGGAGCATACTTGGATCATGCTCCTGCAACGTGTTGCCTTCATATTTCGCAAAGTTCTTCCTTGTCTGGTCGGCAAAACGGCTTATGTTCTGCGATCCTGTTTTTGATGGATCCGAAACGCAGATACAGGGCCGGGACTACGATCATATTGAGGGCGGTTGAGGTTATCAGGCCAAAAAGGATGACAATGGCCATGGGGGTTTGGATTTCACTGCCGGGTTGTCCTCCGGCGAGCGCCAGTGGAACCAGGGCGAAACCCGCGGTAAGCGCTGTCATGAGGATTGGAACCAGTCTTTCCAAGGCACCACGCCGCACGGCTTCCATGGGATCACTGACCCCTTCATGCTCTACCAGCTGGCGGATATGGGAAATCATCATGACACCGTTACGGGTGGCGATACCAAAAAGGGAAATAAACCCGATCATGGAAGCCACGGAGAGAATTCCCCCGGAAACATACACCCCTATGACACCTCCTACCAGCCCAAGGGGGAGATTGAGCATGACCAATAAAGCGTCGCGGCCCGATTTGAAGGCTACAAAGAGGAGCAGGAAAATGCCGACAATGACGGCTGCGCCGAGAATCAGCAGGGTTCTGGAGGCCTCGGCGGCACTTTCAAACTGGCCTCCGTATTCAACATGATAGCCTTCCGGCAGTGTAACCTCAGCGGCAAGGGTTCCACGGACATCATCTACCACGCCACCCAGATCACGGCCATCGCCTACGTTGGCCATGACCACAATCTTGCGTTGTACGTTTTCACGGCTGATAGTGTTGGGGCCCCGGTCCTTACGAATATCGGCAATGGCGTGCAATGGCACCATGGCGCCGGACGGTGTGGTGATCAGGGTCGCCCGGACGGCATCAAGATTTTCGAGTACGGCCGGATCATAACGTGCTGTCATATTAAAGGTAGACTGGCCTTCCAGTACACTTGAAACCACCTGCCCGTAAAAGGCTGTTTCGATCAACTCCGAGACGTGATTAATGCGCAGGCCGTAACGGGCAAGCGAGTTCCTGTCAAAGTTAACGGAGATGAAGGGGATTTCGTTCTGCTGTTCAGCTGCCAGGTCAACGACTCCATCAATTTTTTCTATCACCGACACCACCTGATCTGCCAGGCGGCGCAGTTCGAAAAGGTCGTGGCCGAATATTTTAATGGCGATATTGGCACGGGTGCCGGAAAGCATATGGTCGATCCGATGTGAAATAGGCTGGCCGATAACGACATTGGTTCCCGGCACAAGTTTCATTTTTTCGCGCAGTTCATGGAGAAATTCTTCCTTGCCGCGCTCTTTCATTTTCAGGCCGACCTCTATTTCTGAGGCAAAAACAGCCAGGGAATGTTCATCAAGTTCAGCTCGACCGGTACGGCGGGCGGTTGCCTTTACCTCGGGCTGTTCAAGGAGTATTTTTTCGACCATTAAGGCGATACGATCGGATTCCTCAAGGGACGTGCCCGGAACGGTACCAACCATAACGGTAAGGCTGCCCTCATTAAAATCAGGCAGAAACGATTGGCCCACCTGGGTGAGACTGATTAATGCCATGGCCAGTGCAGCCAGGGAGGCGGCAGTTACTGCCTTCCAGTATCTGAGGGACCAGTCGAGAATAGGCGTGTAAAAAGCCTTGCATCTCTTGACCAGGGCTGTTTCCTCTGTGCCTCTGACGATGCTTGAACGGGGCAGCAGCAGGTAACTGAGAACCGGAGTCACGGTAATGGCTACCAGCAGTGATGCTGCCAGGGAAACAACATATGCCAGTCCTAGGGGTTGAAGTAAGCGTCCTTCAACGCCGGTGAGAAAAAACAGGGGAATAAAGACCAGCATGATAATCATGGTGGCAAAGACAATGGAACTCTGAATCTCCCGGGTAGCCTCATAGACCACGGCCAGGTGTTGACGTCGTTTGTCTTCCGGCAACTCGATGTTGCCCCGAAGGCGCCGCACCACATTCTCCACCACGATTATGGCATCGTCGACCAGGGCGCCAATGGCAATGGCCATACCCCCCAGGGTCATGGTGTTGATGGTGATGCCCATATATTTCATTGTGAAAATTGAGGCCATCAGTGACAGGGGGATAGCCAGCAGGGTGATGAAGGTTGCCCGCAGACTGGCCAGAAAGATGCCGACGATTATGACCACCAGAAGGGAGCCGTCTCGCAGGGCCTCCAGCACGTTGTCAATGGAAACGGAGATGAAATCGGCCTGTCGAAAGATATGATTGTCGATTTTCATACCCTCTGGCAGACCTGCTTGTATGTCGTCCAGCAGTCGGTCAAGGTTTTTGGTAAGTTCCAGGGTGTTGGCAGAGGGCTGCTTCTGGATGCCCAGGATCACCGCCGGTTTGCCGTTGTGGGAACCTGTACCTCTCTTGGGCGCTGAGCCGATCATGACCTGGGCCACATGGCTCACCAGAATGGGTACATTGTTCTTGACGGCCAGCACAGTGTTGCCTATTTCCTCGGGACTGTGCACCCGTCCCAGGCCTTGAATTAGATACTCCTGGCCTCCTTCAACGTAGAAACCGGCTGACGAGTTTTCATTGGTGCCTTTCAGGGCCTCTACCACCTGATCAAGGGTGATGCCATAGGACGCCAGCCGACTTGGACTGACAATGACATGATATTCCCTGGTATCGCCGCCGATGGGAATGACCTGGGCCACCCCTTCCACTCCGAGGAGGCGTTTGCGGAGGGTCCAGTCCGCCATGGTTTTGAGATCCATGGTGGAATGTGTTTCAGAAGCCAGGGCAATGAACATTACTTCGCCCATAATCGAGGTGATGGGCTGCATGATGGGAGAATCCACTTCGGGAGGCAGGCTGCCGCGCACCATCTGCAATTTTTCGGAAACTATCTGCCGGGCCCTGTAGATATCCGTGCCCCAGTCAAATTCTACCCAGACTGCGGATGAGCCGATTCCGGTGGATGAACGCACCCTGCGCACTCCAGCCGCACCGTTGACTGCAGTTTCAATGGGATATGTAATCAGGGTTTCCACTTCCTCCGGGGCCATGCCATGAGCCTCGGTCATAATGGCCACTGTGGGGGCGGTGAGATCGGGAAAGACGTCAACCGGCATCCGGCTTGCCTCATATCCACCCCATACCAGGAGCAGTAATCCGCCCAGCACCACGAATAAACGGTTTTTAAGGGACCAGCCTATTGTTTTATCAATCATTGTCTACCCCTCTTAGTGTCCATGGCCGTCGCTGGCTTCCTGCGGACCTGAGGCGGCCAGCTGAACCAGGTAGGATCCCTTGGTGACAACTTTTTCGCCGGCTTTGATACCACTCTTCACCTGGACAAAGTCACCGTCACGAATTCCAAGGTCTACTATCCGGCGTAAAAAGGCGTCTCCGTGGACCTGCACATAAACCACTGACAAACCTCCATATTCCTGGACGGCTTTGGTGGGAATGGCAATTGCCTCTGTTGTTTCCCCGATAATCACATTGACACGGGCAAACATGCCTATACGCAGCTTATTGTCAATATTGGGAAACTCAAAGACCAATGGTACGGTACGGGTTTGTGGGTCTACAACGCTGCCGGCGGCAACCAGCCTGTCTCCCTTGTCCAGATCGATATGAAAGGCAGCATCGAAACCGTCCACTGTAAACCAGGCGCCCCTGGGGTTGATGAGGCTGGCAATATTTGCTTCAGGAACCTGGATCTCCAGGCGCAGGACCTCGGTGTTAACTACATGAAAAAGGGCGTCACCTTCCTGGAGGTAGGCCCCTGGAGTGACATAGATGCCATCCAGGTTTCCGGCAACAGGGCTGGTAACAGCAAGGGTTGTTGCTTCGTGGTTCTTGCCTGGTCGGCTGCTGGATTGTTTGAGGCGCTGTTTTGCTGAATCCAGTTCCGCTTTGGCAACCTGTTCCTCTTTACGGGCTTCCTGTACCCGCCGTTCCGGAACAACACCTTGCTCAAAAAGGGATTCAAGGCGGAGGAGTTCTTTGGTAGTCAGTTGATAGCTTGAGGTGGAACGCCGCACCTGTAGATCCAATGAGGCTGGGTCTTTTTCGCCGTCCAAACGGGGAACAATCTTTACCAGGATGTCACCTGTGTCAACCGTGTCCCCAAAACTTGGGAAAGGCGTTTCCAGAGTGGCAAGATAGCCTGAAACAGGGGCGGCCACCAGGGCTTGCCCATTTGATGATGCCTTGAGAGCTCCGGTGGCTTCAAGGGATGCACGCATTTGTCGCTTCACCGCAGTAACAGTGGCAAAATCAACGAGAGCCTGCTGTTCCAAGCTGAAAATGATTTCTCCCTCAGGGTGCTCATCTGTAGCGCCAAGATCAAGGTCAGAAAAAGCATCGGTGGGACCTGCATGGTTGTCGTCATCATGACTCATCTCTTTTTCAACAGCGCCATGGTCGTCATGTTCTTTTTCATCATGGTGTCCCAGATCACAGCCGGCTAACATGTGGATGAGTAACAGCAGTATTCCTAATTGTATTATTTTCATTGGGTGTTTCCCCCTGTAATTAAGTCAAGTTCAATTCTCACCATGCGGGCCTCCCGCATGATGGATAAAATCTGGGCCTGATTTTCAAAAGAGATTCGATAGGCATCAAGAATTTCCAGGGCACCGATTTCACCGGCCTTATATGCTATCTCAGCACTCTCAACCAGAGATTGGCAATCCTCTTCGGTTAAAGGACGGACGGCCTCTGTAAGCTCTGAGGCCTGATGCCATAGGCCGCGAACTATTCCCTGCCTTTCCGACAGAACAAGGTTGTACTTGTTTTGTTGTTGGAGTCGGCTGGCTTTAGCCTGGTGTAATGCTCTGGAATTACGGTTAAAAACGGGTATCGGCAGAGATATTTTAAAAAGAAGAGCATCGCCTTCAGCGTTTTCAATGTCTTTAACACCCATTCCAAGGGTGATGTCCTGCAGCCACCAGCGCTGGGCAAGGCGTTCATCTATGGCATACGCCTTACTCTGCAGTTTCATTGCCAGGAGGTCCGGCTGTTCTGCAATTTTTTCAAGAAGTTTCTCCAGGGGGGGGAGAGGGGTTTCAGGCAGAAGATTTCCAGTTACTCCGGGCAGGGAGGAGACATCGCCAATCAGGCCAATAGTCGCCAGGAGTTCCTGGGTCATACGGTCATGCTCGGCATGGGCTTGGCGTTGTCCTGCCCGGACAAATGATTGCTCTCGTTTTAATCGGTCAAGGTCATATCCGGAAATATCTCCGGCTTCCATTCTTTTTTGCATCACCATTTCCATGGCATCCATTCCCGAACGCCATTTCGCAAAAACATCATGCAATTGCTGCTGGTAGAGAACGGCATAAAATTTTTGCCGTATATCTGTAGTTCTCTCCAGGCGCCATTGTGACATTTCCTGGGTCACCGCATCGAGGCGCTTTCTGGCCGCTTCTGTTTTAATGTCCCTCTGGCCGAATCCTGTTACTTTCTGGGAAAGCATATAGCTTCGTGATGTAATGTCATCCGGGCCATCATTGCTACTCTCTTGGTCATATGAAAATTCCGGGTTTTCCCAGGTTCCGGCCTCGATAATGTCACTTTCAGCAAGGTCAATAGAGGATTTTACATGCTGGAGAACCTCTGGACGGTCAAGGCCAATCCGGAGTACATCCTGCTCTGAAAGCACCGTGTCCGGTGTTCCTGCCAAGGCAGGGACAATGCCGCAAAGTAAAATCAAACCAATGGCATTGCAGACACTTTTGAAAGTGCCGGCTCCTAGTCTGGTTCCTGTCTTAAATAATTTTTCGTACATATATTTCTCCTAACCCTGATAGTCCTAAAGGTCATGGACTCAGGTCAGTACTCCGTTGACCGGGTGTAAGTGCCTTAAGATCGGCATATAACTACAGGCAACCGTACACGCAGTTTTATAAGGTGAAAATTGGGGTAACTAGTGAATAATTGGGTGAAAAAATGAAAGGGTATCAGATGAGAAGGATAATTGTGCGGAGGGATGTGATTGTACTGCTGAGTATCTGCGGGTTTTCGGGGGGAAGAGACGTGTCTGGTGATGCGGAGATAAGCTGAAAAAGCTGAGTGTCTGGTTTGTACAGCAGATTTCTTTCAAGGTTAAAGACGTATTCATTCTCGCGAGTGGTCTGACTTGCTGAACTGAAAGACAGCGGGAAGTCGATGCAGGAGCTGCACTTATCTTCACAGTGATCATGTTCCTCGGTATCAAAGCTATGGTCAGTCACAGTTGTATTTTGAACCGGCAGAGATGGGGCCGCTGTTGCTGTAATTGATACGTGTCCGTCGTCACCAAGGCAAACAACGGCAGCATTTCCCAAGCCGGGAAAACTGGTCAAATACATAATGAGCGATATGATGACGGTCAGTGTTTTCATGTTATGTAAATTAAATTTCATTATCCAGAAGACACAGAAACAAGCTGGAGTGTTCCATAATCCTGAAAATATACCACAAAATGAATGAATAGTTACTCTTTTTTCACGTTCTTTGGGGGATGACGTTCAGTAAAACGAGCTACTGAACAGTTACGTTTGTTTTCTCTTGCTCCTCAATGATTATCTGAATACACTGCAGGGTGTGAGGTGTGTCATCCGGGGATGAATAGTTTATAATCTGCCTGTAACGAGAGAGGGGAAAAATGAAGATAGGTTTTATCGGTATAGATCTGCCTGAAGGAAAGACCAAGTACAATGACAAAAGCCTTATTGCTCTGGAGGATAAGGATAAACCTAAAAAAGTGACGCCTTTTTTTGCCCAGTTCATAGCTGATGATTTTGTTCACTCGGAAGCTATTGTGGTTCCCGCCAGCCAGATTCTGGATCTGTTGATTCTTGACATGGAAAAAATTGAAGCCAGGCTGACTCGAATAACAGATGCTCAGGAGAAGGAATTCTTTGAAAAATGCATGGAGACGCTGGAAGAGGAAATCCCCCTTTGTGATTTACCGTTGAGCGAGGAAGAGTTGCAGTCACTTGAGGCCGCGGCGCTGCACAGTATCAAGCCTGTTGTTCAGGTTGAAGGCAATGAGGATGTCAACGATATCATTACCCTGGCATTGGAAAAAGCCGGCTATATGTTTTTTTATACATCAGGGCCCAGTGAATCACATGCCTGGCTGGTAAAAAAAGGGTCGACTATTCTGGAGTGCGCCGGCAAAATCCATACTGACCTTGCCCGGGGTTTTATTAAAGGGGATATTGTCAGTTTTGAAGAGTATCTCAACTGCCATAATTTCAATGAATGCAAATCGAAAGGACTCGTTAAGGTAGTTGATCGAGATCATATCGTCGAGCCAAATGACGTAATTGAGATAAGGTTTAACGTATAGGCTTATGATAGCACAGCAGTCAAAAAACTCACTTCTCTGTCCTAATTGCCGGCGGCTGATCAGCCGGGATGAGTCTCAGTGTCCCTATTGCGGAATACGGAAGCCCTCTTCCTGGTGGAAAAATAACAGCTTTATCAGGGGGTTGTCGGACAAAGATACGATTCTCAGCATAATACTTTACACGAATATTGGATTTTTCATTCTTTCTCTGGTCCTTGTCCCGCGAAGTTCAGGGCCTGCCCTGAATCCTCTTACTTTTTTATCACCAAGCAATAAAAGTCTTTTGCTTCTCGGATCCACCGGAACGGTTGCCATTCTGGAGCTGCATCGTTGGTGGTCTCTGGTATCTGCCAACTATCTCCATGGCGGAATTCTGCATATCCTGTTCAACATGATGGTGCTGCGCCAGATAGGACCCCTGGTTATCCGGGAATATGGGAGTCAGAGGATGATTGCGATTTATACATTGGGAGGAGTGGCAGGGTTTGCCCTTTCATTTCTGGCGGGAGTCAGATTCACCATAGGGGCCTCTGCGGCAGTATGCAGTCTCATTGGCGCCATACTCTATTATGGGAAAAGTCGTGGCGGTGTTTATGGCCAGAACCTTTACAGCCAGATTGGCGGCTGGGCTGTAAGCATTTTCGTGTTTGGTTTTATTGTTCCCGGCATTAATAACTGGGGGCATGGCGGCGGAATGGCTGCCGGGGCATTGCTGGGGTATCTCCTGGGGTATCAGGAAAAGAAGCGGGAAAATATCAGTCATAAACTCCTGGGGACAAGCTGTATTATCGTTACGGCGGTAGTGCTTGCCTGGGCGGCATTGAGTAGTGTTTTTTATGTTTTTGTAATGTAGCAGCTAAAGAATGTTTTGAATAAAGGTATCTTAAAATGAACTATCTTCACATAAGTGAAGAGGAGAAGGTATATGCGAGTACTTGTAGTGGAAGATTCGGAACCGACGCGATTACTGGTTGTTTCACGTCTTGCAAAAGAAGGGCATGATGTTGATTTTGCCGAAAACGGTCGTCAGGGCTTTCTAAAGGCGACATCGAACCAGTATGATGTTCTGATCAGCGATATCTTTATGCCTGAGTGGGATGGTTTCAAATTTATATCGGCCATGAAGGTCGTTTCTCCCCATCTTCCAATCATTGTTGTTTCTTCTTCGTATGCAGAAAAAGAACTGCGGGATCGTTTGCATGAGTTTGAGAATATTGTTGAAATTCTCCCTAAACCCATTGATTTCAATATTCTTTTCAACATACTGAAAACCATCAAGGTCCAGACCCATAATGCGATAAGAAAGATGGCTCGGATTGTCTGCACTATTGGTCCTGCCAGCGATTCTCCGGAAATGCTGGGCAGGATGATCGTTGCAGGTATGGATGTTGCCAGGCTTAATTTCTCCCATGGCACCCATGAACAACACGAAAAAACATTAAACAGCATACGTAAAGCAGAGAAGGAGTGGGGTAAACCCATTGCCATTATGCAGGATCTCTGTGGCCCGAAAATTCGGACAGGAAAAATGCCTGAAGGGGGAATTGTCCTGAAAAAAGGTCAGTTCATTACCGTGCAGGCAGACCCTGTAGAGGGGAACAGCGAGCGGTTTTCCACTATCGTGCCGGAAATTATCCCGGATCTTCGTTTGGGGGAGCCGGTGCTCCTTGATGACGGGTTGATTGAGTTAAAGGTGGTGACTGAAGGGGAGCGTGAAGCGGAGTGCGTGGTTATTGTCGGTGGGGTTCTTAAGTCAAATAAAGGAATGAATCTGCCGGTGACAAAGCTGTCTATTCCCAGTGTAACTGAAAAAGACAGAAAAGATCTGGAGTGGGGCCTGAAGCATTCCGTAGATTATGTCGCCTTATCCTTTGTGAGATCTCCAGAGGAGATCCTCGAGATAAAGGAAATTATTTATCAGGCTGTTAAGGGTGATATCAAGGTTGTTGCAAAGATAGAGAAACAGGAAGCTGTTGAGCACATACAGGATATTATCGATGTTTCCGATGTTATAATGATCGCCCGCGGGGATATGGGTGTGGAACTGCCGGCTGTCAAGGTTCCCCGTATACAGCAGGAAATTATCAGGATGTGCTGGGAAAGCAATACGCCGGTGATCACGGCCACCCAGATGCTCGACAGCATGACACACAATATCCGGCCAACCAGGGCAGAGGTAACCGATGTCAGTGTTGCTATCAGGTCAGGAACTGATGCTGTTATGCTTTCCGGTGAAACAGCAGTGGGTGTTGATCCCCTTAATGTTGTCCGGACCATGGCTTCAATAATCTGTGAAGAAGAGCAATATTCGACCGGTACTGAAAGGCGGTATCGGCATTTTTCCCACGATCTGCAAACAAATCCGGCAATAATGGCGGCAGCAAGCATGATTAAATCAGCAGCCACCATGCTGATTGACCGTTCAGGGAAATTATATCCCCAAATGTCCAAATGGAATCGGAAGGTGCCGTCTCTCCTGGTAACACGATCTCTGCATGTCGCACGTCAATCCAGTATGTATCACAATATTGTTCCTATCATAATAGACAATAATCTCACCCGTGATGAAATGCTGTTGCTGGCAGTGTCAACGGCCAAGGAGTGGGGGTACCTGAAGCCCGGTGATGTTCTGGTGGTTGTTGAGGGAGGGCGCCTCACCCAGGGAGATATTCCCCAGTTAGGTGCATTCCAGCTTGTCCATGTTGAGTAGGGGCAGGAGATTTCGCGGAAAAGGGTATAAACTATAAAAGAGTATAGGAATGGATCAAAAACAGAATACGAGTAAACGTCAGATTACCGGGAGCAATGTTTTCTTGAAGATCTTGTTTGTCCTGGTTATTCTTGGCCTCCTTTCGGGGGCCGCCAGTCTCCCTTTTCTCTATAAGTCTACATCTATCTGGTACAAGTTGGGTTTCGACCGCGTTCTCCTGCTGTCAGGGCAAGTGGTCGGTATGCTGGCCGCGACTCTTGTGTTTCTGCAGATTTTTTACATTTCCCATCTTCCCTTTCTTGAGCGTGTTTTTGGTTCACAGCGGCTTATTGCCATGCATAAGTTCAGCGCGGCTATTATTGCCTGCCTGGTGTTGATTCATCCCATGTTGGTTTTTGCACCTGATGGTATCACAAAGCTCTCCTTTGAACAGAAAAACTGGCCTGAATATGTAGGAGCTGTTTTGTGGATTATCATATTCACAATTTTTGTAACAAGTAGATGGCGCACATCCCTTAAAATTTCCTTTCCATCCTGGAGAATATTTCATCGTATTACTGTTGTTGCAGCTCTTGTCCTTGTATCAGTTCATATGCTGTTTGTGAGTGATACCTTTGTCGCCGGAATTCCGCGGTATGCTGTTTTCTGTGTTCTTGCTGTAAATGCAGGGCTTTGGCTCAGGCTTCGTCTGAGGAGATAAACGGAGCTCCTATTGTTTGATTGAATAGTATGATTTTTTCACGTGATTTTCAGGCAATTTCGACTCTGTTCTCTGATTGCGCCATCGGCTCTTCCTCCCGTTAATAAATACGCCCGGTGCTTGTCTTTCTGCTCGAGTATACATATTATTTTGGTATGAAAAAATATTTTTTCCCTTGGAAAAAGAAAAGGAGGGTCATCATGAAAAAAATAACGGCTTTTATATTAGTCCTGTTTTCGTTTGTTTTAAGTGGTGGTGTGAAGGCTCTTGCGGTCGAGTGGGAGTTTGATAAAGCCCATTCGGGTTTTCGGTTTGGAGTCAAACATATTTTTTCCACTGTGTACGGACATTTTGATGATTATTCCGGGAAGGTGATATTTGATCCGGATAATCTGGCTGGAAGCATGTTCCGGTTTGAGGTGAATGTCGATAGCATCCAGACAAACATAAACAAAAGGGATAATCACCTGCTTTCAGGGGATTTTTTTGATGCTAAAAAATACCCTGAAATTATTTTTGAAAGTACATCAATAAAACATGTTGGTGGCAAGAACTATGAAGTGACAGGCAAACTGACAATAAAGGATGTTACAAAAGAGGTTATCCTTCCGGTCGTTTTTCATGGCATCAAAGGGCACCCAATGGAAAAGGCCAAACAGGTGGCTGGTTTCGATACACACACCACGATCAATCGTCTTGAGTACCATGTAGGTGATGGGAAATTTTATGAGATGGGAGTGGTTGATCAGTATGTTGATATTTTTGTGTCTCTTGAAATGCTGAGTGGAAAATAAAGAATGGGAACCGGTATGGAGACGAATCGCAGGGACTATTGCCGAGTGCCTGAATGAGGGGTTCAATCATGTGAAAAGGATACTGGTGACCGGTGCTGCCGGTCAAATAGGCTCGGAACTTATTGTTGCCTTGCGGCAGAGATATGGCAGCGGGAATGTGATTGCCTGTGGGCATCGCACTGTGCCGAATAGCGAAATACTAGATTCCGGGCCCTTTGAGTCCTTTGATGTCCGGGATTCTTCTGCCGTGACTGCTGTTGTAGTTCAGTATGATGTGGATACCATCTACCATCTTGCAGGTATCCTCTCTGCAACAGGCGAAACCAGGCCGCAGCGTGCCTGGGATATCAACATAAACGGGTTGTGCAATGTGCTTGAGGCTGCCCGCCAGCATGGATGTGCAGTCTTTTTCCCCAGTTCCATCGCGTCTTTTGGGTTGTCAACGCCCCAGGACAACACCCCCCAGGAAACAATTCAGCGCCCTCAATCCATATACGGAATTACCAAGGTCGCGGGAGAACTGCTGTGCGATTACTATCATCATCGGTTTGGCGTGGACAGCCGCGGCCTCCGTTTTCCCGGTCTTATTTCCCATGAAACTCCTCCCGGCGGCGGGACCACGGATTACGCAGTTGAGATTTTTTACGCGGCATTGACAGAAAAAAAATATACCTGTTTCCTTCGCAAGGGGACACGGCTGGACATGATGTACATGCCGGATGCCATTCGAGCGGCCATTGCCGTTATGGAGGCGAATCCTGGTCGGCTCTCCATTCGGAACGCCTTCAACGTCACGGCCATGAGCTTTGCCCCGGAAGATCTCTGTGCCGAGATTCAGAAAAGTATCCCCGATTTTATCATGGATTATAAGGTGGATCCTGTTCGGCAGGCCATTGCTGATTCCTGGCCGAATAATATGGATGACAGTGTTGCCCGGGAACAATGGGGCTGGCAGCCGGAATACGATCTTCCCTCCATGACCAGGGATATGCTTGACAAGCTTTCCCGTAAATTAAAAGCATAATCGCATGAAGATTCAGGGTCAGGAGAAGGCGTATGGCAACTGAAAAACTTGAAAAGATAATTACCGCCTCCCTTGCTGCCCTTGCTCAAAAAGGAACCTTGAAAGGCAGTGAGAAGATCATTTGCGGGATGAAGCCTGCCGGAAACGGCTTTGGTGAGCGCTATTTTCTGGAGGGATATGGGGGAAAACAGTTTTTGCGGATGAACTCCAATTCCTATCTTGGCTTGTCAACCAACAGGAGGGTCATAGAGGCAGAGGATGCTGCCGCAAAGACCTTTGGAACAGGGCCGGGGGCGGTCCGGTTTATCAGCGGCACCTATCTTCCCCATGTCGAACTGGAAAAGAAACTGGCAGCCTTTCATGGTCGTGAGGCCGCAATGATTTTCAGTGCGGCTTATGCCGCTGTCATGGGTGTATTGCCCGCTCTTATTTCTGATGAAACCATAGTTGTCAGTGATGCCCTTAACCATAATTCGATTATTAATGCCATCAGGTTAGCCAGGCCGGCAGGCAAGCTGGTCTATCGTCATCTCGATATGGAGGATTTTGAGGAAAAATTGCAGAGTACCGTCGGCAAAGGGAAAAGAGTTATTGTCGTTACCGATGGCATTTTCAGTATGCGGGGGGATCATGTGCCGTTACAAACATTGTCGCCGATCTGTCAGCGGTATGAAAACAAATTTCCCGAAGGAATTATCACCGTGGTCGACGATTCCCATGGCGTCGGAGCTTTTGGCCATACCGGCCGCGGCACGGAAGAATATGCCGGGGCCCGGGCCGACATTCTCATTGCAACCCTTGGCAAGGCTCTTGGTGTCAATGGCGGCTATGTTGCCGCGAGTGCAAAACTCATTGGATTTCTGCGGGAAACGGCACCTTTTTATATCTATTCGAATTCTATAACACCGTCTGAGGCGGCTGCGGCCATACAATCCCTGGAGATACTCGACAGTATTGAAGGGAAAAGCCTGCTCAAAGCAATGCGGCGGCTTGTAAAACGGCTTGAAGAAGGTCTTATCTCGCTGGGCTATGAAGTCATCGAAAGTGAACATCCCATTGTCCCTCTTCTGTTGCGGGATACTGAAAAAACCGGAAAACTGGTCGAGTATCTTTTTGAACATGCTGTTTTGGCAACAGGTCTCAAGTTTCCGGTAGTGCCAAAAGGAGATGAAGAGATTCGTTTTCAGGTGTCTGCCGGACATACTGAAAAAGATATAGATTCTGTTCTGGATGTATTGCGGGAATTTTGAGGAGATTTCTTTTTAGCTGGAGGATGTTTCGCTGGTTTGCGGGTACACCATTGGAATTCTCTGAACCGCGATCAGCGAGATGCCGCTCATGACAGCCGCTGCTATAAAAGGTATTCGATAATCTATCATCCAGACTATTCCGCCAAGTACCGGCAGGACCACGGCGGCAATATGGTTGATGGTAAATCCTGCGGCCATGCTGGGGGCTATATCTTTCGGGTCCGCTACTTTCTGGAAGTATGTCCGGATGGCAATGGCAAAATTGAAGAGAATATGATCCAGAATGTACAGGGTGATGATAATCGTTTTTGACTGGGTAAAGGCATAGGCAAGAAAGACCAGGATAAGGCCGGCATATTCAAGGGAAAGCACTCTTCTTTCCCCAAAACGGACTATTGCCTTGCCAATAAGGGGGCTCAGGAAATAGTTTACCACGTTGTTGACAATAAAGAGGACGGTGATTTCCTTGACCGTGAAATTGAAAACCTTCACCATCAGAAAAACAGAAAAAGCCATAAAGATCTGGCGCCTGGCGCCTGCCATAAACGTCAGGAAATAAAAAAGCGAGTAGCGTCGGCGAAAGATCATTTTCTTATGCTGGGGGACCAGGTTCTTATGGGTCGGGTCCTGAAGAAAGGCCCACAGGCCAGCCAGAGCCACAAGGGCTCCCATGATAAGATACATTCCTTTATAATCAAAAACAAAGTCCAGAACAAAAATAAGCAGACCTGCAAGAATACTCGAGGCCGCCGCATAGCTGCGGAGTTTTCCGAAGACCAGAGGTGAGGTGTTTTTGTCAAAGTACTGCAGGGTGAGAGACATGTTTGTCGTCTCGAAATAATGGAAGCCGAAACTCATGATAAGGGTTGCACCAATCAGGCCGACATAGCTTGGGAAAAACCCTGTTACCGCCGTACCTGTGCCAAGCAGGATAATCGACAGGGCTGAAAGGCGGTGTTCCCGCATGACAAGCATAATGTAAACGGCAAGAATGGCGAGAAGGCCCGGGATTTCTCGGATAGACTGGATGGCGCCCACATGCTGCCCCGTAAGTCCGGCTTTTTCGACGCCAAAATTATTGAACAGGATCATCCAGGCTTGAAGGCCCATGACCGAACTTATAGTCAAGACAAGGAGAAACCGGTACATGGGTTGCTGTTCTTTGCTGATCATTAGAGCTTCGGCCTTTTTTTATCAAAATTGAACAATAATTTTTGAGATAATACGCAATGCCATTTCCCATTCCATTTTGCAATAGACTTCAGTCAATAACGTTGCCTTTTCTGTAATACGAGTTGACGAACCGTGAGCAACGGACTAGGGTATTACGAAATTCAACAAAGGTGTTACGGTTATGCTGAAACGTTTCTCGGTTTCTTTAGAAGAAAATTTGCTGGAAGATTTTGATGAATTCATCAGTCATCGTCAGTATGTCAACCGCTCCGAGGCTATTCGTGATCTGATCAGGAAGACCCTGGTTGCAAAAGAATGGCAGGTGGATAAGCAGGTCATGGGGGTCATTTCTCTTGTTTATGATCATCACCAGCATAAACTGCAGGAAAAGATCACTGAGGCCCAGCACGATTTCCACCATCAGATCGTTGCCTCAACCCATGTTCATATGGATCATGATAACTGTATGGAGGTCATTATTGTCCGCGGTAACGCCGCCGAGGTGAAAAAGCTGGCGGATAAACTCATCGCCCTGCGAGGGGTTCGCGATGGCAATCTGGCGATGAGCAGCACGGGTGTAGATCTGCATTAAGTGGAGCGGGAATTTTTTTTTTACCCAAAGAGTAATACAATTTTAAGGTTTGTAATATTTCGAATTATGCATATTTCTGAAGGAATTCTTGCGGCACCTGTTTTGATAGGAGGGGGGTTGCTGACAGCTGCCGGGACGGCTGTCGGGCTGAGGTGCATTGACACCGAGCGGATTATGTCGGTTGCCATGCTCTCTGCAGCTTTCTTTGTGGCAGCGCTCATTCATGTTCCTATTGGGCCTGGGAGTATTCATCTTATTTTGAATGGCCTGCTGGGGATGATCCTCGGCTGGGCCGCCTTTCCGGCTATTTTAACGGCTTTACTGCTGCAGGCTGTTCTGTTTCAGTATGGAGGAATTGTTGTGCTTGGCGTCAATACTCTCCTACAGGCGCTTCCGGCTGTGCTTTGCTATTATGTGCTGCGACCCTGGCTAGTAAGAGGAGGCAGGCATCAGAAGATAGCGGGATTTCTGGGGGGATTCCTGTCGGTATTCGTGTCATCAGTGCTCATGGCTCTGTCTCTGGCCTTAACCGATGAGGGCTTTGTGCAGACAGCAAAAATCGTCGTTGGTGCCAATATCCCGATTATGATTATTGAAGGGTTCATCACCATGTTTGCCGTCTCTTTTATCGTAAAAGTACAGCCGGAGATTCTGGTCTGGAAAAGCAATGGGCATGGTGGTGTTTTATGAGATCAGAGTGTGACTTTATAAAGATTTCCAGGGCAACAGCCATGGTTTCTTTTCTTTTTCTGTTATTGGCGGCGCCTTCTCTGGCCCATAAGGTGAAGGTTTTTGCCTATGGGGAAGGAGAAAAGATTATGACGAAATCGTATTTCAGCAATGGGAAAGCCGTCATGCATTCACCAATAACCGTGTTGAACAGGAGTGACGGGAAAACTCTTCTTCACGGAGAAACGAACGAAGAAGGTCTTTTTGAGTTCCCTGTTCCCAGCGCCGCGAAACAACAGCGAATGGATCTGAAGATCAGAGTAAGCACCGGTGAAGGTCATCTTGCAGAGTGGGTGCTTCCCGCTGATGAGTACCTTGAACAATATGGTGAAGGTGGACACGTAGAGCACACTGGCGCGAAGGATGAAGTGGCTGTTCTCTCAGGTGGTCAGTCCGCTTGTGATGAACAGGTTGTATCCAGACTGGTTGAGCAGGCGCTGGATAAAAAACTGGCCCCTGTTAAAGAGATGATCCAGCAGTCCCGGGACAGCGGTCCTGATTTTCGTGATATCCTGGGAGGAATTGGGTATATCTTTGGCATGGCAGGTATTGCCGCCTATATGGGCAGCAGAAAGAAAAAAGGCTGATGATCCCCGAGTATTTTTCATATACGGATTCTTTTCTGCATAAGGCTGATCCCCGAATGAAGATTGTCTCTGCTGCATGTGTTACAGGAGTTGTTGCCTTTAGCCGCAGCTATTCAACAGGCATCTGCGGACTGATTCTCGCTTTGTTTCTGATTGCCCTTTCCCGGTTTGATACAGGTGTTGTGGTGAGGCGCCTTCTGGCAGTAAATTTTTTTACGGCCTTTCTCTGGTTGACGCTGCCTTTAACCTATGGAGGGGAAGCGCTGACCCTGGGCTTTGTCACTGTCAGCAGGCAGGGGATAGCGATGGCCGCTCTTGTCACTCTCAAGGCAAACTGTATTGTTCTCATTTTTCTGGCTCTGGTTTCCACGTCACCTGTCTCTTCATTAGGGCATGCTTTGCGGAAACTCGGGGTGCCGGAAAAACTCTGCCTCCTTTTTCTCTTTTCTTATAGATATGTTATTGTTATTGCTCAGGAATTTCAGCGTCTCCTGCGTGCAGCGAAAATTCGGGGCTTTATTCCTCGAACAAATATTCATACCTACCGGACATATGCGTATCTGTTTGCCATGACCCTGGTAAAAAGCTGGAATCGGGCTCACAGGGTTCAACAGGCCATGGTGCTGCGGGGATTTAATGGCAGGTTTTATTCTATGTATATTCAGCACCCAACAGCTGTTGAACGTGTTTTTTTCGGGGGCATAACACTATTGGCGGTTGGAATGGCATTGTTGGAGCTGCGGGGATAAGACCATGGAAAAAGAACAGGCCGTTGTTGCAATACAGAATGTATCGTTTACCTATCCGGGCAGGGAATATCCGGTTCTTGATGCAATGAATTTCTCTCTCGGGAAAGGTAAAGTTGGTCTGATTGGTCCAAATGGCAGCGGTAAGACCACCTTTTTCCATATTATTATGGGGTTGCTTACTCCCGGGGAAGGGAAAGTTTTGTTTAAGGGGAGCATTGTTCAGGGTGAAAAAGGCTTTCAGGATTTACGTAAATCGGTGGGGCTGTTGTTTCAGGATGCTGATGACCAGCTTTTTTCGCCGACAGTTCTGGAAGATGTGGCCTTCGGGCCTCTGAACCTTGGAGCCTCACCGGAAGAGGCCAGGAAAACAGCCCAGGAGACATTGAAAAATCTCGGGCTGCGTGATCTTGAAATGCGGGTAACCCACCGATTGTCCGGGGGGGAAAAAAAACTTGTGTCCCTGGCCACGATCCTCTCCATGCAACCCGAGCTTCTTCTCCTTGACGAGCCAACGAATAATCTGGATCAGGAGACCCGGCTCAGGTTAATCGATATTTTGAATGGCCTGGATCTGTCGTATGCCATCATTTCCCATGACTGGGATTTTCTGGAAAAGACCACCCGCGAAGTATATGTCATTGAAAAGGGAAGGATTACGCAATGTGAAAAGGCCTCTCTCCACGAGCACCATCATGCACATGTATATGGGGATCACCCCCATCACCACGGAGATTAATACGGCTGGACGCTATGCTGCCAGGGAGGAGTAGGACGTCTGGAGGAAGGAATCCTGCTTCAGGGCACGGATCAGGTCCGTTCTGGAGTGAATCGGTGTTGTAAATGCAGTCTTGACTGAGCCGAGCTCTTCAAGAGAGTGGGCATCGCTGCCGCCGACCTGGCGGATATTGTATTTCTTCTGCCAGCCGAGAACGCTTTCGTTTTCATGATGGGCATTTCTGCCGTTGACACCCTCAACAATTCTGCACATTTCGTTTTTTATGAGAGATTCATCGGTTGGTCGCTGGGAGCGAAAAGGATGGGCGGCGATGGCAACACCGCCGGATCTCTCGACATGTTTCAGGAGAAGCTGGGCAGGGAGACCGGGGGGGAGTTCTTCAAAAGGTCCGAAAATCAGAAAATCGCCACGGGATGTTGAATACTCCATTCCGAAAACCACACATAGTCCGTTTCCAAGAAAGCCTTCCTTGACATAGCGGCGAATGTCCATGCTGTTGTGGTCGGTAATGCAGACACCGTCAAGGCCTCTTTCCGGCGCCTGTGAAAGGATCTGGTCCAGCTTCAGTTGACTGCAAGGAGACAAGGTGGTATGTACGTGTAGGTCGAATTGCATGACTGTTATATACACCGAAAATGGCAGAAAAGTCCAATTGTTAATATAGAAAGACCTTTGTGCTTCCATAGGGATTCCCGATATCTCAGGGTTGACGTACGACATTGAAAAGAAAACTCAAGGGCACCAAGCCCGTTCCAAAACGCTGTATTTTGCTCCTGCTTGATGGACTTGGCGATCGCTCATATAAAGTTCTGGAGAATAAAACCCCCCTGCAGGCGGCCCATACCCCTCATCTTGATTTACTGGCCCAAAAGGGTGCAAACGGCCTGTTCCACTGCAACCAGTATGGTTTGGCTCTGCCCAGTGAAAACGCCCATTTTGCCATATTCGGCTATGATGAAGAGTTTCCCGGAAGGGGCCTTCTTGAAGCTCTCGGTGCCGGAATGACTGTCGCTCCTGGTGAAATTCCCATGCTGGCCCATTTTGTCAGCCTGGAGGAGCGGGAGAAAACACTCTTTCTTGCCAAAGACAGGCCTGAAACAGAGGGGGAAGAGGCGGTCATTTTTACCCGGGCCGTTGTGTCATATGAAAGTGAAGGAATTACCTTTTCATATACCCAGACAAAACGTCTTGACGGCATTGTGACCATGGGCGGTGGAGCATCACCGGCGGTGACAGACAGTGATTGCTTTGTCGAGGGCGAGCCGCTCATTGATGTACTGCCTTTAAAGGCGAGTGAAGACAGGGATCTGGCTGCCAGGACTGCCAGGGCTCTTAAAAGCTATCTGGTCTGGTGCTATGAGACTCTCTGCAGTCATCCTCTCAATGCTGCGAGAAAGCAGAGAGGCGCCTTCCCGGTAAATGGTGTTGTTACCCAGCGTCCGGGGGTGATGAACCATGTTGAATCCTTTGCTGACCGCTGGGGTCTGCGGGCAGCGTCTGTTTCATCGGGGCTTATGTATTGGGGGCTCGGTCGTTTTCTCGGCATGGATGTTCATAAGGTAAAGGACAGTGATGACCCCGGGGAAGACCTGTTTGCCCGCCTGCAGATGGCTTTACATCAGAAAGACGACTATGAATTCATCCATATCCACACCAAGACTCCTGATGCGGCAGCCCATACCAAGGATCCGTTCAATAAGATGAAGGCCATCGAATCATTGGATAAGGGGGTTGGGAAAATTATTGATATTCTTGATGACGACACCATTCTCGTTGTCACAGGAGATCATTCAACACCAAGTTCCGGCCCGCTGGTCCATTCAGGGGAGCCTGTGCCGATAGCGGTGGTTGGTTCGGGGGTCAGGGTGGACAGGGTTTCCTCTTTTGATGAGGTCAGCTGTGCAGGTGGCGCGCTTGGCCAGTTACGGCACGGTGATTTCATGTATTGTGTCTTGAACTGGCTGGATCGGGCAAAATTGCAGGGGCTCATGGATTGCCCTGAAGATCGTCCTTATTGGCCCGGCAGGCGGAAACCGTTCCGGCTGGATTGAGTCGAGCAGAGGTGATTGTATGGTGAAAACAGGATTTATTCACGGGCGTTTTCAGGTTTTGCATAATGACCACCTGACATACCTTCTTGCCGGGAAAAAAGAGTGTGAATTCCTTGTGGTGGGAATTACCAACCCCGATCCCTCTCTGACAAAGCAGGATGCCTCGGACGTCTCCAGGAGTGATGACGCCGAGAACCCTCTGACATATTTCGAACGCTTTCTGATGGTTCAGGCGGCCCTTGTGGAGGCTGGGCTCACACTCGAAGAATTTATGATCGTTCCGTTTCCCGTTAATTTCCCGGAGTTATACCGCTACTATATTCCCGAAGATGCTAGTTTTTTTCTTACCATTTATGATGAATGGGGCGAAAGAAAACTGGCGATGTTTGAGGCGTTTGGTCTCAGGACTCATATTCTGTGGCGCCGACTTCAGGACCAGAAAGGCCTGACTTCAACCGATATCCGCCAGAGAATTGCTGAAGGAAAACAGTGGCAGCATATGGTTCCTCCTGCCGTTGCCAGGTTGATTGTGGAGTGGAGACTCGCAGAGAGGCTGCGGCAGAACAAGCGCTGAAAGTTTATAGTGGGTTTCGGATTTCCGACAAATCCAACAGGCAACAAGAAAACTCTGCGTCATTTGCTTGTGCATGTGTCGCGGGTGTCAAAGTTCTCTCTCGTCCATCCTGGCAGCATCGGTTTTCCCTATGTCACATACTTGTCTCATTGTAATTATCTGTTTGACTAAAAAAGCTTAACCACCTAATATTTTTAGGTATACTTTTGTTATTTTACCAGACAATAAACGTGGGTGGCAGAGACAATGATCATCGATTGTAAAGGGTTGCAGTGCCCGGAGCCGGTGCTCCGTACCAGGGATGCTCTTTCCGGAATTAACAGCGGTGTGCTTGAGGTCGTTGTTGACAATGAGGCATCAAAAAGCAATGTGGAACGTTTCAGCCGCAGCCAGGGGTGTGACGTGTCGATTGCCGAGGAAGGAAGTCATTATCGCCTTGAAATAACGAAAGAGGCCGGGGCCCAACAGTCTCCATATGCTCGTTCTGCAGAAGAGTATGCCTGTGATATCCCCCAGGGGGGTGGGCTCATGTATGTTATTTCTTCAAATACCATGGGTATGGGAGATGATGAACTGGGGTGGGGGCTGCTGCAGACCTATATCCAGACGATCAAAGAGGTCTTTCCGCAACCTTCAAAGATTTTTTTCTATAATAGCGGGGTGCTTCTTACATCTCGGCAATCCGGCATCCTTCGGTATATAAAAGAGCTGGAAGAGAGGGGTGTGGAGATTTTCTCCTGTGGAACCTGTATTGATTTTTTTAATAATAACGACAAGGTTCTCGTTGGTAAGCTGACCAACATGTACGATATTATGGATAGCATGGTCAGGGCTGACAAGGTGGTGAGCCCTTTCTGAAAAGGATTTCGGGTCGGGCTTGCCCGCCTTCTGTTAAGGCGACATTAACCTTTGCTGTAATCTGGGGTTGAGATGATCACTTCACTGTATTACTCTTCCCGATTCAAAAAACAGCTGCAGTTTTTATTGAAATCGGACAAAAAAGGCACTATGGCGGCACAGCAGGCTGAGTCAATTCTTGAGCAGGTGCGGCAAACTGGAGGAGAGATACCTTTAGCCGTTAGTATGAAGCGCACTAAGCATGGGGAAAGGCGAGCGCAGAACTGTGAAAAATATGACCTTGGCGGAGGGTATCGTCTGATTACATTGCGGGATGGCGCTTGTCTCTATGTTGCTTTTGTCGGAACCCATGACGAATGTGATCTCTGGTTTAAGCAGCGGGCAGTGGATTTCTCCAGGACATCTTATTTCGCTGAAATTATATCACCAAGAGAAGATGCCCCGGCCGTGGAAGACGACGCATCAGTGGAATCTTTACAATCTGAGGAAGATGTTTATGAAAGAGAGTTGCTCCGTCAGGTGGATGACGCAACACTCAACATTGTTTTCAGTGGATTCTACCATGAAGGCAAATAATTCGGCCAGGCACGTTCCTCTGTTCTTATAAGTCCATCGATGCGCTGTGCAAGATTACTTCAGCTGGTCGTAAAGATCACCGATGATTTGCTCGGTTTTCGGGGTCAATGCATTTTGGGCAACACACATTTCTTTATATATCCCAATTTCCTTTCGAGCCTCTTCAAAATTTCGTAGACCGATATAGGCCCGAGCTAGATATTTATGAGTCAGCCTGTTGATACTTTGATTTTTTGTTAACCCCAGCGAGGTCGTCAGGTTGGCAATGGCTAGCTCGAAATCTCCAAGTTTTTCCTGGGTCTGGCCGAGCATGGCGTGTATTTCCCCGACGTCCGGATCCAGAGCAATGGCTTGCTTGAATTTTTCGGCTGCGGCTTTGTAATCTTTGGCCCTGTAAAGGGCAATTCCCTCATTGTTTAACTGATGGGAGCTGTTTCCCTCTCCATGGTCATGACCATCACCCTCATAATGATCAGCGTGATTATGAGAGTCGGGTTCCTGCATATGGTCATGTTCCGCAGAAGCAGTGCCAGCACTCCAGCAGACGAGAAAAACAGACAGGAAAAGGAAGATGGCGGTTTGTAGTGGTTTTTTCAAACTACTGGTATCTGGTTTCATGGGTATCTTCTCCAAAAAAGGTTAGCTGGCCTTATGTTATATCTTAGTTTTCACTAAGATAAGACTGTCTCAGCATAAAATAAAGGTGAAAATTGAACAGTGTGATTTCTTTTGTTTTCCGCCTATCTTTTCCTTACATTGTCTTGACATGAGGCAAAAAAGTGTCTACCTTGTGGTACAAGGATTCATGTTTGTAGGGATGGATGTTTATTTACGGTGTTAAAATTTCAATAAAAAAGTTGACATTGTGTTACCCTGTTACTACGCTGAAAAGTAAGGTTTTTAAAGATTTCTAACTAAGAAAAGGGGAGGTCAGTTATGAAAAGATTTAGTCCATTAGTAATTTCTACTCTGGTGGCGGTATTGGCTGTTTTTTAATAAGTGCTTCTGGTGCTTTTGCAACTGGCCACATGGGCGGTGACGCTGCTAAAAAAGTGCCTGGCAAGGAGCATAGGCTTCTGTTCCCGGACGGTCATAGTGAGCCAAAAACCGGATGTTATTATGATGAAGAGGAAGATGTGTATATCTGCTCTTATAATGCTCCTGTAAAAGTGGATAAAAACACCAAGATGATGCATAAGGGTGGAGAGCCGGCGTTTAAGAAAATTCCTAAGGCACAGCATAAAGCCCATGATGCTGGCCTGCCTTGCTACTATGATGAAGAAGAAGCAGTTTATTTCTGTGCTCATGCAGAATAGTAAGAAGAGCTTCATAAAATAAAAAATCTAAGTAATTATACCCCGCATCACCAGAAAATCTGTTGGTGCGGGGTATTTTTTTGTCTACTTCTCAGGTGTGGAGATTTTCATAGCAGAGTATGGTATTTTCCAAATATCGTGATATTGGTTAGTGTCTGTTTGTGATGTTGACACCGTGTCGTGATTGAGAGAGCTTGTTGTAAAATGAAGCGATCAGGGAAATGTTCTCCACTGAAAACAGTCAGGAAGAATGACAATAGGCTCCCTCCAGGGGAGCTTTTTTAGGTGCGCCCTCTTGAAAAATGTAAAAAATGCCGCTGAACATTTTGTGAGCCTGGAAGAAGTTTCCTCTATAGTGCAGTTGGGCTCCGGAAATGTTCATGATACGTTTCTTGTTACATGCAGGAGCGGGTATAAACTTATTCTTCAGCGCATGAACAGGGACGTTTTTCCTGACATCAGCCGCGTTATGGAAAACCTGTTTTTCCTCTCCGAGTATTATAGCCAGATTCCCGCTCCACATTTGACCGGAGAAGAACCCTGCTGGCAGTTTCCTTCTGTTGTTCTCACAAAAAATGGGCAGAGTTTTCTGGATCTTCAGGATGGCTGCTGGCGGGCACTTCGCTATATCGACGACACGCGAATCCTGGAAAAAATTGACAACCTACAGGTTGCTCAAGAAGTGGGACATGTCCTGGCGGGATTCCATAAGATGGGCCAGGGTGTTGAAGCGTCGAGACTCCACGACACCCTGCCCGGATTCCATGTTACCCCGCTGTATCTCCACCATTATGAGACTGTGATCAATGCGGGTGTTGACACTTCATTGCAGGGGGCCGGATTTGCGTTCTGCAGAGATTTTATTGAAAAGAGAAAGAGTATCGTAACGGTCCTTGAGGAGGCAAAGGAGCTAGGGAAGCTTGCTGTGCAGGTTATTCATGGTGATCCCAAGCTCGAAAATATACTTTTTGATGCCGGTAGTGATAAGGCGGTTGCGCTTATAGACCTTGACACGGTGAAGCCTGGACTGATTCTGTACGATCTTGGAGACTGTCTGCGTTCCTGCTGTAACCGGTCGGGTGGGGAAGAATGTGATGATCCTGGTTGTGTCTCTTTTGATCTTTCCATCTGCAGGGCCGTCCTTGAGGGGTATCTTGCCGAAGGTGCAGGTATTCTGTCACTTTTTGATTATGAGTACCTCTATGAGGCCATTCGGCTTATTCCCTTTGAGCTGGGAATGAGGTTTTTTACCGATTATCTCGAAGGAAATGTGTATTTCAAAGTGGGCAATGAGGAGCAGAACCTCAAGCGGGCCCTTGTGCAGTTCCATCTGGTGGCAAGTATTGAAGAGCAGGAAGGGGATCTCAGGGAGCTTGTCGAAGAATTGTCTTCTTGGGGAGCGCGGTGAAAAACGCTGCACTTTAATTTTGTAACTATTCAGCAGTGCTCCAGGTGCGCACATGCAGGCCATCGAACTATATAACCATATGTGAGAAGGCCTGATCGTGTGTAGATGGGGTGCTGCTGAACAGTTACTACATTTTCAGAATATTGTCGGCGTATTCAACAGCTTCCATATACATTTTATAAACATCGGCAGAATTGACACCGAGTTTGTGTAAGAGTTCCTGGCATCCTTCTTCGCAATTTTTTTCATAGGTAATAACGGTCTGGAGGAAAGGAGCCAGGGGCCCTTTCTGCTGGGTGAGAGCGTCTTTTATGTGTGGATTGATCGGTAATTTCTCCATGAGTTGCGCCATCTGGGTGTCAAGCATGGCGTCAATAAGAGAAAACAGGCCGAGAATAAACATCTCAGAGGGGTGCGTGTCCAGGGAGCTGTTTTCAGCCAGAAGCTCGCAGAACTTTGCACGAACAACGGCAAGACGAAGAAGTTCGTCCGGCTTGTCTGAGGCAATCTCCGAGATAATCACCAGCATGACAAATCGCCTGATTCCTTCTTCTCCAAGATATACAATTGCGTGCTTTATCGATTCAATTTTGGATATCAGGTAAAAATAGGCGGAGTTGATATACCGGAGGAGCTTGTAGCTCATTCCCACATCAGAGGAGATGATCTTCTCCAGTTGTTTTACGGAAGTACTTTTTTTGCTGACTTCTGCAAGAAGATTAATGAGATTGATCTTAGCCGAAGCAATATCCTTAATCTGCATTACTTCAGGTTTGCCGAAAAAGAAGCCTTGGAAATAGGTAAACCCAAGTTTTACCGCAAGATTAAACTCCTCATGTGTTTCTACTTTTTCAGCCAGGAACTTAAGGTTGTATGGCCTCAGGCGGTATAATACTTTCTGGATTTCGTCTATCGGGGTTGCCCTGAAATCAATTTTAATAATATGGGCAAGCTTGATTAACGGCTCGAATTTCTTGGCAAAAACAAAGTCGTCAAGGGCCAGGATGTACCCTGCTTTTCTGAATTCCCGGCAGGCGGCAATAACTTCCTTGGTCGGCTCCACATCCTCCAGGACTTCAATTACAATTTTGGTTTTTGGAAAGGAGAGAGGGGCTTTTTTCTCAAGCAGATCCTGGGTGAAATTAATGGTTCTTCGCATAAATAGGTGCATAGAAAACATATTATTAAGTTGAAAAGCATGAGTCCTCTCG
>JACNJZ010000071.1 GCA_014382295.1 Candidatus Desulfobia pelagia
TTCGCCTCAAACCCATGAAAATTTTTTCTCAATTTCTCAAATTTTCGCTACGATTCTCTAAGTACGGCAGACTCCTAATAATGTAATTCAAAGATGATAAGAAGCAAGGGGGTGATGTTTTTTTTTATGGAATAGACTGTACTGCTTTATCCAGATCCTCCGGCAGATTTTTGGCAGCTCCGGCAGGGAAACCGCATTCCTGCCATATTTCATCACTTTCCATGCAGAAATAGACACAGGTCTGTGATGAGACATGTCTGCGGAGTTCGCTGAGAATATGTTGATACATCTCAACTCGAAGTCCCCGAAAATAACGATATTTATTGTCCAGGCCAAGAATAAATTCTTCGTGGAAAAAGTGTGACCGGGGGAACCTGGCCTGGGCAATGGTACGAAGGGCGGGAAGATAACGAAGTGCTCCAAGACTGATCCAGGCAATTTTATCTGCCGGTACACTGGCAAAAAGTTTCGCAATGGTGTTGGAGTATCCTTCCTGCCATCCATCATGGTATATAATCGGATCAAAATGAAAAGCAAGTTTATAGCCCCAGTCTGCGCATTGTGCCGCCGCAGTCAGCCTTTCTTCGAGGCTGGCTGTACGAAATTCTTCCCGCGCCATGATTGAAGGGCTGTTGAGGGACCAGGAAACAATGGTTCTTCCTCCATGATGGAGATCCTGCAGGTTTCCAATGGAGACACTTTTGGTTTTCAGCTCCAGGACTCCTGTTTTTTTGTCAGCCATGAAAGGAACAAGTATTTTGCTTAAACCTGTGAGAGAGTCCAGGGCCATACTGTCGGTGAATTCACCTGTGCCAATTCTCCAGAATTGACTTGTAGAGCCCAATGCCAGTTCAAGCTCATCCAGCAGGTCGTCGATGTTTACAAAAAAAGAGAGCCACGGGTTGTTCAAATAGGCCTGCAGTATGCAATAAACACAGTCCATGGGGCAGTTCATTCCGATGTTGAGAACCTGGTAGTCGCAGCAGCGGTATTCTTTTGTGCCTGGACAGGGTTTGAAAAAATGGCCCTTGTTGCGGCACAGCAGCAGATGATGCTTTCCGGCATTCAGGTTGTGGGGGTAGGGCGTCTCCTGCAGGTCGGGAACCGTGTTGTCTGCGATGATTTCCGTTGGGATGTGTTTTGCCCTTTCAAGAATTTCTCTGGTGTATGGAAGATCCTGACAGCCTTCATGTACGTAAATACGCTGGATATGGCAGGCAGGATCATAGGGCTTTGTGGTGTTTTTTTTGCAGGGCATCCCGCACCATACATCATGCTTTTTGGGGCGTAAATTTTTTTTTAAATCTTATCTCTTTGATTTCATGATGAGTATCTGAATTCCCTCTAAAAACGGTCAGAATTTTTCTTTACAACTGCTCTATATTGTGGTTATTTCATTTTCGCATACCACATTTTGTATGGTTGTAGATATGCGACCCTCAAGATATATGGTCATCAGCAGCATGTCACAACATGTCACAACTATCAACACACACAACATATAAAGAGATGAAACAGGAGTCGGAGATGGGAAGGAAAATGACAATCGAGGAAGTACAAACACCCGATGGAATTCGTGAGCCGGAATTTAGCAGCAGTGCATTGACTGTTCTTGATCGCCGCTACCTGAGAAAAGACGAACAGGGTAATGTTGTCGAGACTCCCAAACAGATGCTCTGGAGGGTAGCGCGGGTTATTGCCGAAGCTGACCGTCAGCATGATTCTGCTGCTGATATCGATACACTTTCCAGAGAATTTTATGATATGATGGCCAGGCTCGATTTCATGCCTAATTCTCCCACTCTCATGAATGCCGGCAGGGAACTCGGTCAGCTCTCAGCCTGCTTTGTTCTGCCGGTTGAAGATACTATGGAAAGTATCTTTGAAGCAGTAAAGCAGACAGCACTGATTCATAAGAGCGGTGGCGGTACCGGCTTCTCTTTTTCCCGCATTCGACCCCATAATGATATTGTTCACTCCACCAAAGGTATTTCCAGCGGACCTCTTTCCTTCATGTCCGTGTTTGATTGTGCCACAGAGACTATCAAGCAGGGTGGTACGCGTCGTGGCGCCAACATGGCTATGCTCAGGGTTGATCATCCTGATATTATGGATTTTATTAAAATAAAAGCCGATCTGACAGTGTTGAATAACTTCAATATCTCAGTAGCCATTACTGATGAGTTTATGAAGGCCGTTGAGAATAATGAAGAATACGAGCTCAAGAATCCCAGGAACGGAGAAGTAGTCAGAAAACAGAGTGCCGTCAAGGTGTTCAAGCAGATTGTCAAACAGGCGTGGTTCTCAGGCGAGCCCGGCATTGTTTTTATTGATCGCATGAACGCTGATAACCCGACCCCAAAGGTTGGTGAAATTGAAAGTACCAACCCCTGCGGTGAGCAGCCGCTGCTGCCTCATGAATCCTGCAATCTCGGCTCTATCAATCTTTCCAATATGGTGGATGATGGTGCTATTGACTACGAGAAGCTGAAGGAAACGGTTCGCCGCAGTGTTCATTTCCTTGATAATGTTGTTGATGTGAACCGGTATCCTCTTCCCCAGATAGAGGAAAAAACAAAGGCTAACCGGAAGATTGGCCTTGGGGTTATGGGATTTGCTGATATGCTGATAAAAATCGGCCAGCCCTATTCTTCTTCCGAAGCGGTTGAAACAGCTGGCAAGGTCATGCAGTTTATTGATGATACAGCCATTGATATGTCTAAAGAGCTTGCCAGGAAGAGAGGAGCTTTTCCCAATTTCCCTGAAAGTATATACGGCGTCCAGGATCTCAATGATCCGGTACGAAACGCGACCAGGACAACTATTGCGCCAACGGGAACGATTTCTATTATTGCCGGCTGCTCAAGTGGTGTAGAGCCTCTTTTTGCGATTTCTTTTGTCCGTCGCGTTATGGATAATGACGAATTTTATGAAGTGAATCCTGTTTTTGAAGAGACGGCCAGAGAAAATGGTTTTTATTCCCGTGAACTGCTGAAGAAAATATCACAAAGCGGCAGTATCCAGGGCTTTGATGAAGTTCCGGCAAAGTTCAGAAGACTTTTTGAAACAGCCCATGATATCTCCCCGAAAAATCATATTGATATCCAGGCCGCCATCCAGAAACATACTAACAATGCGGTCAGCAAGACTATTAACTTCAGCCATTCTGCAACAACGGATGATGTGAAGGACGCCTACCTCCTGGCCTATAAGCTCGGATGCAAGGGTATTACCATATATCGCGACGGATGCCGCGAAAACCAGGTGCTGAGTGTTGGTACACAAGATGACAAGAAGGGTGCGGCTGTCGAAGGCAAGAAGCCTTTCAAGAGGGACAGGCCAACAAGCCTCAGCGGTTCGACCTATCAGATGACAACCGGATGCGGGCCCATGTATGTCACTATCAATGAAGATGGCGAGAAGCGGGTCTTCGAACTCTTCAATACGGTTGGCAAGGCCGGTGGATGTGCAGCCAGCCAGTGTGAGGCCATTGGCCGCCTTGTTTCCCTGGCCTGGAGAAGCGGGATGCCCCATGAGCCCATTGTCAAACAGCTGATCGGTATCAGCTGTCACAAGCCGGCAGGATTCGGGCAGAACAAAGTGGTTTCCTGCGCTGATGCCATTGCCCAGGCTATTCGTCAGCACATGGAGTCAAACGGCCACAAGAATGAAGCCCTGACCGAAAGAAGCATGTTCGGAGCCTGTCCAGAATGCGGCGGTGTGATTGAACATGAAGGCGGGTGCTGCGTCTGCCACGCCTGTGGATACTCTGAGTGCGCATAATACCTGATATTGTTTTTCGCAATATCATATAAATTATAAGACCTTTATGGTAAAATGATCCTGTCCGGCTTTTTGTAAGCCTGTTCGTTGCCTGTGACATTTTAAAACCATACAAAAGGTTTTGTGGATGAGTGATTCAGATCTGCCCGAAAAACGTAATATGGAGATTCTGCTTGTTGAGGATGATCAGTTTGTCCGGGAAACACTACAGATATTGATCCAGTCTTTCGGGTATGGCTGTGACATTGCCTTTGATGGCTTTGATGCTGTTGAGAAACTTCTCAAGAAGAAATATGACGTGGTGGTCACTGATGTGTCCATGCCGAAGATGGATGGCTTGGAGCTTCTCGCTCACATACAGGCGAAACATGAGTATACCGATGTTATTATCATAACCGGCTACTCTGATAAAGCCGGGTATGCTGAAGTGATCAAGGCTGGTGCCGTTGATTTTCTCAAGAAGCCTTTTGAGAAAGAGGAGTTGCAGGCCAAGCTGCATCGCGTTGAGCGGGAACGTAACATGGTTCAGGAACTCGAAGAGCTTTCTCTTCGGGATGAACTTACCGGCTTGTATAATCGCCGCTATTTCGCACATAAACTCGAAGAAGAAGTTGGACGGGCGCAGCGACAGGGTCATCAGGTATACCTGGCAATTCTTGATGTGGATAATTTCAAAGGCTACAATGACGCTTTCGGTCATGTTGCCGGAGATGAAGTCCTGAACGATGTCGGCAGAATATTAAACACCTGCACCCGCCGGAATGTCGATTTTACCTTTCGTTATGGCGGAGATGAGTTTGCCGCTATCCTCACCCAGACAGATGAGGAACAGGCTGTGAAGGTCATTTCGCGGGTTCTCGATTTCTTTTCCCGCAAAAAACATGGTGATACATCCCTCAGCGTCGGCTTGGTCCGTTGTCTTTTCATGGAAAGCATGTCCTGGGCGGAAAATGCGGAGGCAATGGTCCACAGAGCAGATAAAGCCCTCTATCTCGCTAAAAATTCAGGCAAAAATCAAATTGTCAGTAATGGCGAAAAGTAGGCAGGTACGTCTACTCATGCTGTAAAGAACTATTGGTCTGATCGGCGCCTGTTTTTTTTTAACTCTGCAACTCTGCTGTTCTGTCCCTCATGCTATCGACTCCGGTCAATATGCATTCACTTTTCATCCAGAACCTCCCGTACCGCATCAAGAAGCTCATTGCCCTGGAATGGTTTTTCTCACGAACTGTGGGTCATATCTTCAGGTTTTACCCATTGTGCGAATTCTTCTTCGGAGACGAGGCCAAGATTGAGAGCCTCTTTTTTCAAAGTCGTACCGTTTTGGGCAGCTGCTTTCGCAATTTTTGCGGCATTTTCATAGCCGATGTGGGGGCTGAGGGCGGTAACGAGCATGAGTGAATTGTTAAGGTGCTCCCTGATTCGTGGCTCGTTGGGTTTGATCCCGTTGATACATCTATCATGAAAGGAATTGCACGAATCAGCAAGTAAAGAGGCTGATTGTAGAAAGTTATAGATAATCAGAGGCTTAAAAACATTGAGTTCAAAATGACCGCTGGCACAGCCAATGGTGACAGCGGTATCGTTGCCCATAATCTGCGCACAGACCATGGAAAGTGCTTCTACCTGGGTGGGATTTACTTTTCCCGGCATGATGGATGAACCCGGTTCATTGGCAGGGATGAAAATCTCGCCTAATCCGCAGCGGGGGCCGGAGGAAAGCAGACGAATGTCATTTGCTATCTTCATCAGGCTGACGGCCAGTTGTTTCAAAGATCCGTGGGAGGAAACCAGGGCATCGTGGGAAGCCAGGGCTTCGAATTTGTTTGGGGCAGGAGTGAACTGGAGGCCGGTGAATCTGTTTATATGCTCGACAACTTTCAGGTCGTAACCCTTGGGACTGTTGAGTCCTGTGCCGACGGCTGTGCCGCCGATAGCCAGTTCACGCAGATGGTTCAGGGAATTTTGCAGTGCTTTCAGGCCATGGCTCAGTTGTGAGGCATATCCTGAGAATTCCTGGCCGAGTGTCAGTGGGGTTGCGTCCATGCAGTGGGTTCTGCCGATTTTGACAATGGCCTTAAACTGTTCTGATTTTTCTGTGAAAGCTTTATGGAGCTGTTTTACCGCCGGAACAGTATGGTCCTCGATTGTCCTGACAGCGGCAATATGCATGGCTGTGGGAAAGGTGTCGTTTGAAGACTGTGACCTGTTTACATCATCGTTTGGATGGAGAATACGTGTCTGCTTGCCAATCTCCAGGCCTTGCAGACAATGGGCACGGTTGGCAATAACCTCATTTACGTTCATATTCGTCTGGGTGCCGGAACCGGTCTGCCAGATGACAAGGGGAAACTGGTCGTCGAGTTTCCCGGCAATGATTTCATCACACACAGTTGCGACCAGGTCACGTTTTTCAGGTGGGAGAATGTTCAGGTCGCAATTGGCAAAGGCAGCAGCTTTTTTCAGGTAGCCAAAAGCCTGAAGAACCTCAATGGGCATCGATCCGGCAGGCCCTATGGGGAAGTTTTCAAGAGAGCGTTGTGTTTGAGCGCCCCAAAGCTTGTCGGCTGGAACCCTTACTTCACCCATGGTATCTTTTTCAATTCTGTGCTTCATGCGGTTCACTATCCTGTGAAAGGAAATTGATAAGGTCGTATGCTTCTTTAAGTTGTGAACCACGAAGAACACGAAGTGTACGAATCTAACCAACTAAAACTGTATCTTTTCTTCGTGAATTTCGTGTTCTTCGTGGTAAATTGTTTTTTGCTGATCATAAAATTCATTTTTAACATGAAAATATCTAACAGCCATAATTTATTGTGCATTTTCTAAATATTGGATTATCTATTAAGGTCAACAAAACGTTATAGGATTATGATTTTTTGCATGAATACTTCAAAAAGTGAAAAGGAGACTGAGTCATGGAGAAATATGTATGTGAGGTGTGTGGTTATGTGTATGATCCTGCTGCCGGAGATCCCGACAATGGTATAGATGCCGGAACATCATTTAAAGATCTGCCGGATGACTGGGTATGTCCGGTGTGCGGTGCTTCTAAGGATGAGTTTAGAAAACAATAGTTTCTGATGTATCCAGTGTCTGTCCGGAAACCGCTGTTTCCCGGCAGACACGCTCTCAATAAGGAGGTAGCTGTATGACCCCTGCGGATCTTATTCCCGTCGCCGATACAATCCCTGTTCATTGGCTGTGGTTCCAGGTTTTGCTGACTGTCACCTTTTTTTTCCATATGGTGGCAATGAATGTTATGGCCGGTACGGCCGTTATAGCCCTGGTTACCCATATCCGAGGCGGAGATGCTTCGCTGCCCCTCTGTCGTGATCTTGCCAAAAAAATACCTTTTTTTATCGCTTTCACCGTCAATTTTGGTGTAGCGCCGTTGTTATTTGTTCAGGTTCTGTACGGTCATTTCATGTACACAAGCTCCGTATTGATGGCCTCATTCTGGCTCTCTGTTATTATCCTGCTTATCATTGCCTACGGATGCACGTATCTTTATGATTTCAAGTTTGACGAACTGTTCGGAAGCCGAGCACTGATTCTTTCGATTGCGGTAACATTGTTTTTTGTTATTGCCTTTCTTTTTACAAACAACTTTTCACTGATGCAGGTTCCTGAAACCTGGAGCAGGTATTTTAATAACAGCCAGGGGACGATGCTTAACCTGGGTGACCCCACTCTTATTCCTCGATATCTCCACATGATGATATCTGCTGTGGCTGTTGGTGGTCTGGCTATAGCTTTATACTACGATTTTATACAGAGGCGGGGCAGGGAAATCCCGGATGGCCGGATTCAACTTGGCTGTCAGTGGTTTTCAGCCGCGACCTGTCTTAATTTCGTTATCGGCTTTCTGTTTCTTGATTCACTGCCCGATGCTGTAAAAGATGTCTCCACCGCTTCCGGATTATTTTTTGTCATCAGTCTGATCGGCGGCATTGTCAGTGGAGGTTTTTCCATTGTTCTCGGGTTTGTGTACAAGGTAAGGCAGACCGCCATAGCCGCTTTTTGTGCTCTTGTTTTCATGGTTCTCGTGCGGGAAGCAGTCAGGATTACTTACCTGAAACCTTATTTCAACGTCACGGAACTCCAGGTAGTACCGCAATACTCTCCCTTGTTGTTATTCCTGGTTGTATTCGCGGCTGGTATAGCTGTTTTTTGCTATATGCTTAAACTTGCTTTTCAGGTCGGGGAGGTGAAGTCATGAATTATCCTGTCTGGTCGTTGGATTTTGCAGGCGGTGGTCTTCTTATTGCCATGATGGCAATATTTCATGTTTATATTTCCCATTTTGCCATTGGTGGCGGACTGTTTCTTGTTCTTACTGAGAGAAAGGGATTACGGGAAAATTCGCAGGCCATACTCGATTATACCCGTAAACATACCAAGTTTTTCCTCATATTGACCCTGGTCTTTGGTACAATAACCGGTGTCGGGATCTGGTTCACCATTGCCCTGCTCAACCCCGCAGCGACTTCAAAACTTATTCATACCTTTGTGTTTGCCTGGGCGGTAGAGTGGGTGTTTTTCTCTCTGGAAATTGTTTCAATCTTTATCTATTTCTATACCTTTGGCCGTATGGATCCAAAGAAACATCAGTTGATTGGCTGGCTGTATTTTATTTTTGGCTGGCTGTCGCTTTTTGTTATTAACGGTATCATCGGCTTTATGCTTACGCCGGGATTCTGGATTGAGACCGGGAATTTCTGGGATGGATTTTTTAACCCGACTTTCTGGCCGGCCCTCTTCTTCAGGACATTTCTGGCTCTGATGATTGCTGGTCTGTTTGGTTTTCTGACCTCTTCCATGATTAAAGAGGAAAGTTTCCGCCTGAAAATGGTGCGTTACTGTTCCCTCTGGCTGCTTATCCCCATTGGTCTTTTTCTGGTGTCAGGGTGGTGGTATCTCACCTCAACCCCGGCACATGTCCAGGAAATGATCATTGTTCGCATGCCGGAGCTGAAGCCCTTCCTGACTGCTTTTCAATGGCTCACCCCGATACTTATCCTGGGAGGATTATTGATGGCCGTGAGGATGCCAAGGCCAATATGCCGGGCCATGGCTGTAGTTTTACTTGTTGTCGGAATTCTTTACATGGGTGCCTTTGAATTCATCCGTGAAGGCGGACGGCGTCCATATATCTTATACGATTACATGTATTCCAATTCCATTTTGAAAGAGGATTATCCCAAGGTCAGGGAAACTGGCGTTTTACAAGAGGCCAAATGGGTCATAAATAAAGAAATAACCTCTGACAATACTATTGAGGCCGGAAAGGAGCTCTTTACTCTGCTGTGTATGCCTTGCCATTCCCAGGGCGGCGTGCTCAATGATATTTTGCCATTGACTGCCAAGTATGACAGGTTCGGAATGAATGCCATGTTGACAGGTATTGGCAAAGTAAATCGCTACATGCCGCCTTTTGCAGGGAATGACAAAGAACGTGACGCGCTGGCAGCATATATTGTTCATCGCCTTCATGGTAAAGAACTCACAGAAGGCGTGGAGGTCGATATTATTTCTGAAAAGGATGTGGTCCCTCCTTTTAACGGGGCCACAGACGAATATGTTCTTCTGGCATGGAATACATTGGGCGTGCACGATCTGACCGATGCCGATAACTATTGGTCCTTTCATCCCCCGGGCAATGATATTTTTGCCCAGCTTATAAAGAGGGGTGAAGTTCCGGAGGTTGTCAGTGCTGCTGTTGTTGTCAGCTACGCTGTGGAAAAGGCATTCCGTAACCCTTCGGATCATGTGCCGTTCTGGAACAATACTTCTTCTCTGCTAGGAAGGATGGTGCCTTCAAATACGGGATTGACCGGGAACGGCCTCACCGGGATTATGAAATATGGGCAGCAGGGTGCTTTTGTCGCCGAGGGTGTTCCTGTTACTCCATATCCTGATGGCGGTGGATACCAGCCGTACCCTAAGGTTACTATTGAAGCCCGGGATCAGGGAGGGGCATTACTTGCTTCTACCCAGGTAGTTGTGCCTGTGTCCACCGAAATGGGCTGTAAGAATTGTCATGGCGGCCCCTGGCGTGTAGACGGCAGGGCTGGATTTTCCGATAAGACTGCCGCTGATATTCTAGCAACCCATGACCGGATCAGTAAGACGGATCTCCTTGCCCGGGCAGAATCAGGAGATCCTGTTCTCTGCCAGAGCTGCCATCTGTCAACAGGAAAAAAGGCCCTGGGAAACCAGTCAAATCTGAGTCTTTCAGCAGCTATTCACGGCTTTCACGCCAATTATCTGAGTGACAGGGAGGATGATGCCTGCAATGCCTGTCATCCCAATAACTCCACCGGAAGTACTCATTTTATGCGTGGAATCCATAAGGCAATTGGTCTGACCTGCGTTGAATGCCATGGCTACCTTGAAGACCATGCTCTCAGTTTGTTGAAAAAGGAAATGCAGCTTGGCAGGGAAAAGGCCGCCTATCTGATGGAAAACCTGTCTCCACGGAGTGTGGAGAGCATACAGGATGTACAACCGCGTTCACCATGGGTGAATGAGCCCGATTGTCTTAATTGTCATGTGGATTTCCAGCCCCCTGAGGTTGTTGCAACCTTTAATGAGTGGACGGACAGTGAAGAGGGCTTATATCGCAACAGGAAGGAAATAAGTGATGCCATATTCTGCGCGGCCTGTCACGGCAGCCCTCATGCTCTTTATCCGGCTGAAAATCCTTACGGGCAGAATCGTGATGTCCTGCAGCCGATGCAGTATCAGAATCTCCCGTATCCTGTCGGCTCAAACAAGAACTGCAGTATCTGCCATACGATAGACATGGAGGAGGACTTCCACCACCCTAATTCCTTTACGACGTTCAGAAACGAGTGATGTCAAAAGAGGAGATACGATTTCTCATATAGTTGAAATGACAGAGAACATCACAACCATTCTGTTGGAAAAGAAAGTCTGTCAAAGCAAAAGTTCATAAGTTTTGAATGAATGCAAATAAACCCGACAGCAGTAAAAGAAGAATTGCCGTTGTAAGAACCAGTATTTTCGCAAACAAAAGACGCATGAGCGACACCTCCTGTCAGTAATCAGGCAAGATTGAAAAGTTCAGAATGTACCTGGTGAAGTGGTATACCCTTATTTTGCAGTGTTTTTTCCACCATGACGGTCATTGGCAGCGGGCCACAGAGATAATATTCATATCGTTCAGGGTAGTCTGGCAGATTACGGGTAAGCAGGTCCGCCGTGATAAAGCCGCTTTCTCCCTGCCAATCATCAGGTGGATTTTCCAGGACATAGACGACACTGAGATGAAGCTCTTCCTGCAGCTTTTTCAATTCTTCCCGGAAAGTAAGGCTTTCCCAGGTCTTGTAGGCGTATATTAAAAGCAATGATCGATCATCGCCGCGGTCTGCAAGGGTGCGCAACATACTCATGACAGGGGCTATTCCAATGCCGCCGGCGACAAAAATATAGTCAGAAGATGGATGGCGATCTATACTGAAAGCCCCGAATGGTGCGTCAAGATAGGCAGTATTCCCAGGGATAACGTCTTTGATCCGCGAGGTGAAATCTCCCAATTCTTTAATGGTAAAATGTATCGTTTCCGGCTGCATGGCACTTGAAGATATGGAAAAAGGATGTTCCTTCAGGGCAAATGGAGAGTTGCCAAGGGTCAGCCAGGCAAACTGTCCCGGTAAAAAAGTGAACCCTCTGTGTCCATCAGGCCGCAGAGCCAGAGTCCAGGCATCCCCCCGTTCTTTAATCACCTGCTCAACCCGGTAAGGGTGTTTGAGAAGTACCAGGGGTTTTATCAAGCGCACATAAAACAATAGAGCCAGGCAGCACACCGAAATAGTCACCCAGAGCGTTCGTTTCCAGGGCGAGGAAACGTACGTTCCAACGCCTTCAATATGGCCAATGGCCAGGCCCAGGGCGGCTATGGCTAAAAGCGCATGCCCGACTCGCCAGGCATCATAATGAATTCTTAATTGCTGCCGCCAGAATGAAGTGACCATAATAGCCGTTAATGCCATTATCGAGGCAGCACCAGCCAGCATATGCCAGGAAATGATGGAAGGTCTCAGGTCGGCGAGCAGACTTGGTTCAAGGACAACTAGTATGGCAGGATGGGCTATTATAAAGACAAATGCTACCAGGGCAATCCAGCGGTGATAGTAATATATCAGATCAATACCGAAAGGTGCAGCTGCCCGCCGAAAACGGGCGGTGAGAACAAACATGGTACCCATTATCGATGTACCGGAAAAACCAAGTGCAATGGAGAAATCCCACCAAAAACCGCTGCCTGATGGGCTGGAGGCCAACAGAAGAACAAATAATGGTGTCAGAACCAGGCAGAGGTATACACCAACCCAGAAAAATCCTCTTTGGACATAATTCATATTGTTCTCTCTGTCATCGGGTACCTGACGTTTCAAAATTAGTTGTGCAGGATTTGGTCACAGCCATTCAAGCCAGCCTTATGGTTTGGTTCGTTTCGCAACAGACAATGCCTTGTCAGCCTGTTGGTTAGTCCCCCGGCTGCAAATACATCCAGCAAAATATCGAGATGAATTTTTGGGGAAGTAGTCATTTTACGCTGGAGCATGAGGAAAATCTTACAATATGGATCTCAATTCCTCTTAGTATATAGGTGTTCAAACTGGGAACAGACCTGAGTTTGAGAGGATCACATACTCCTTGAACTGATGTTACGATTTCAATAGCACTGATTTTGAAGGTTGGCAAACCCGTTCAATAATCCTTTCAAAATGGAAACCATGAATGGCCAGCTCAACAGCAATGGGCAAAGCCCTTCGTTTTACAAGAAAGGTTTTTAAAATCAATTTCCAATAGAAAAACCGGGCTTTCGATACTATACCGAGCCTCCAGGCAGCTCTCGTGAAGGCAAGCAGGTCTTCCCTGGTTACTTTTGTTCTTGCAGTTGGAGTGTAGTTCTTAAGAAAAATATTTATCCTCTGGTAGTATTGTTTAGGGGTATAGAGAGTGGTCAGGAGCTTTTGATATCCTTCAATGAGTTTCTCTCTTTCCATTTTAGGTATGAAATTAAGACGTCCATCCGTGTTTTCACCGGTGGCATCACTGAGCAGACGTCCCTCGGCTTTCAGACGATGCCAGAGACGGGTCTGGGGCAGCGCGGTCAATATGCCCACCATGGCAGTGACAACACCGATCTTTTGAATAAAACGCACCTGCATGTCGAAGATATTCTCCGGGTCCTGGTCAAAGCCCACAATGAATCCCCCCATGACCTGCATGCCGTGCCGATGAATCGTGTCCACAACCTTTGCCAGACTGCCCACCATATTCTGTTTTTTTCCGCATTCCACCAGGCTTTCATGGTTTGGGGTTTCAAGGCCCATAAACACTTTGAAGAAATTGGCGGCACTCATCAATTGCATCAGTTCCTCGTCGTTTGCAAGGTTGACGCTGACCTCGGTGAGAAGTGTAAAGGGGAATTGATGCTCCTGCTGCCATTTGATCAAAGTAGGAAGCAGCTGCTTTACTTCTTTGGTGTTACCGATAAAATTGTCATCGACGATAAAGACAGATTTACGCCAGCCGGCATCAAACAGGGCCTGAAATTCTCTTTTCATCTGAGCCGGTGATTTTGCTCGCTGGGTTCTCCCATTCATGATGATGATATCGCAGAACTCACAGTTGAAGGGGCATCCACGCGAATACTGGATTGCCATGGTCGCATAATTTTTTATATCAATCAGTGACCAAAGGGGAACAGGAGTTTGGATGATATCAGGTCGTTTTTGAGAGGAATACACAGCCTTCAAATTTTGGGTAGCCAGATCATTGAGAAAAAGTGGCAATGTGACTTCAGCCTCGTTTAAGACAAAGTGATCAACATCAGCAAATTGTTTATGCTGGAAATTAAATAGCGGTCCTCCGGCAACAATTTTCTTGCCATGCCTTTTGCATCGTTGGATGATCTGTCGTACGCTCTCTTTCTGGACGATCATGGCACTGAGAAAGACTATATCCGCCCAAACCAACTTTTCATTCGGCAATGGTTCAACATTGAGATCTACCAGTTTTTTATTCCAGCTATCAGGCAGCATGGCGGCCACGGTCAATAGACCTAGAGGCGGGAAAGCGGCTTTTTTAGCAATGAACTTGAGAGAATGCTTAAAACTCCAGAATGTGTCCGGATATTCGGGATACACAAGCAAAATATTCATGACAGCGCATCCTCTTCCCCTTCAACACTCTCCCCGGGTTCTTTTTTCACCAACATGAGTGAACACGGCATCTTTCGGACTAGCTCCTCGTTGCTGCGACCGAAAAGAAAGTGTTCCAGGCGTCCTTCTTCATGAGCAAGTAAGACCAGCAGGTCAATTTTTTCTTCCTTGATGGTTTTGAGGATCTCTTCGGTTGGCTCTCCTTCTCTGACCATTTCCTTAATGGACATACCTTGTTTTCTCTGAACCTCGACAAGGTTGGCTAACTTACGCTTGGTCTCGAAAACACTCTTTTCATACTCTACGGCAAGCGCTCTGGTTCCCAGACCCCAGCCCTTAAGGCCAAAGGGATTGTGTATGGAATGAATAACATAGAGGTCAGCCCCATATTTCTCGGCAAGTGAAACTCCGTATTGAATGGCTGTTTTGCATGATTGGATCATTCTGGCGACGACAAGGATGCGTTTGTATTCGTTCATGATAAGCCTCTTGTTAATGGGGAAACAACCAATGATGGCTTTTGTCTATTTAAAAAACAATATGCATTATTCCCCGAAAAATATAGGTGCCTTCTCTATAGCAAGGCGATCATATTCTAAAGATAAACTGAACTAATTGTTAGAATTCAGAACTAGCGATTGGATAATATTTTTTAAAGATAATTACTATTTTGCCGTTTCAGTTCATGGAAATGAACTTAATAATGCTGTTTAGGAAATTTTATAAGAAGAGGGAACCTAAACAAAATATTTTATTTTAATGTTATGGGCATCAGGAAGCATCTTTCTATTTATAAAACTCCCTCATCTTTGTCTTGCCAAAGCACACCTGAAAACAGTAAGCTGCCTTCGTGAAGATTGATAAATGAAAATTTTCCAGAAAAACCTGCCTATATCAACTTGTCATGGCAAAAGGTCATGATAAGTAATTAGCTGAAGCTGATCATTATCAGCGAAACCCGCCAGTCAACTCCGTGTTATCTCACCATTTAAATGTGATCAAAGATGAATACGTCCGAAGAGTATATATGTCCGGACTTAGGGAGCAATCAGGCAAAGCATCCGAGGGAGGCCTCTCATTTTTACATTTGACTTAGTTTTTAATTTATCTTCAGTGTTGGGAATAGCGGTAAAAGTTGTCATCATTATTGGGGTAGCTATTGCCCTCAATATTCTTCAGAAAAAGATGATTCCGAGGGTAATAATCACGTGTATCCCGAAGGTTCAGGAGGAATCACGGGAACATATAGCCATCCGTACCAAAGCAATGGCTTATGTGTTTATTAAAATTATCGCCATTCTTATATGGACCATTGGCTTTGTGATGGTTCTGGGTGTGCTTAAAGTAGATACTTCTGCATTGCTGGCGACACTCGGTATTGCCAGTCTGGGCATTGGGTTTGCTATTCAAAACATCATTCGCGACTATATTCAGGGTTTCTTTATTGTCATAGAGGACTGGTACCGGATTGGTGATTGGATTACCATTGCGGGTATGGAAGGCGAAGTTGAGGACATAAGTCCGAGGCGTACAGTTTTACGGGAAATAAATGGCACGATGCATGTCATACCCAATAGTCAGATTCCATTTGCCAGTAATCAGACCAGAGACTGGGCACGGATCAACCTGTATGTAACAGTGGCTTATAAAGAAGATATCAGCCATGTCTATCAGATTCTTAATAGTGTATGTGATGAACTGAAAGATGATCCCGATTTTGGAACGAATTTAACATCGACTCCTTCTGCGATGCGTGTCAGCGATCTTGGTGACCATGGCGTCGACATCTGTATTCGGGGCTATACAAAACCTGGAGAACAGTGGGGACTGACCGGAGAACTACGCAAGCGGATCAAGAACCGTTTTGACCAGGAAGGTATAGAAATTCCCTGGCCTCACACAAAAGTCTATTTTGGAAATATGCCGGAAATTGACCCTGCTGAAAGGGGAATTGTCTCGACAACTAGCTAATATTACAGATATAAATCACATGGCATGATTCCTGTTAAACAGGCCATTTTATAACAAAAAAGGTGTTTTCTTAGTAGATTTTTTGTTATTATAATGAAATATTAGCTTGGTCCGACTCACAGTCCAAAATAAATAGGTAAATTGGAAGTGGTATTTGTTATTTTTTCTGTCTGTTTCCCTTCGATTTTTAATTTTTGCTTTGTACCGAGGCTGGCAATACAGGTCGTGAATATCCAGATCACATATCAATGATATAGAAAAAAAGTATTAACAGCGTGACATCCCGTCTTTGTCTAGCAGGTTGCGCTGCTACCATTTTATGATCTTTTTAATTTTTTTTACTTGAAAAAAAACAAACTACAGAGTATAAAGATATATTGTTTAATTTTAATAAGGCATACTCTTTCACGTTTTCCTACAGTCCACTTTGTTCTTTTCTTGCATCGTTTGCCGCCGTAGAAGTTTTTTGCTAATCACTTTAAAAAAAGAATACAGCAGGGAACCATATATTGGCAACTATATCCTAACATGTCTTCGGAATTGAAAAAACTCTCTCTTAGTCATGGCATTATAATAAACAACGTCCATATCATAAGCGATCATTACATAAAGCATCCATGTTTTTTTGCTAAGTTGATTGGAAGTCCCTTCCCACTATTAAAGAATTAATCTTATTCACATATTTGCACATAAGCAGCCTATGACTTCGGCATATTTGCCAGGGCGTAACAGTATTAATCCAGTTTTGGGAACAAAACTGGTGCCGGGTAGTATAGTGATTATCCGGCTTATTAAAAAAGGCGTTCCCAAAGGAACCCAGCACAAAGGAGTAGTACAAGATGGCAGAAGGAACAGTTAAATGGTTTAATGATTCAAAGGGGTTTGGTTTTATCGAGCAGGATGGTGGAAAGGATGTATTTGTACATCATTCCGCAATTCAATCTGATGGTTTCAAATCTCTACAGGAAGGCGCTCGGGTGACCTTCGATGTTGTCGATGGCCCAAAAGGACCGTCTGCAGAGAATGTTGTTCAGCAGTAAGAACTGATATCGATAGCTGCATGAGCCTCGCATTTTGCGGGGCTTTTTTTTTCGCATAGAATACACTCTATGCCATAGGAATCCTTCGCATATGATCAAGTCATACCGCTGTGTTTTTCTGGAGATTTTCCCTGTAATTTTCCTGGCTTCAATCACATTTTTATAGTCAATAAATAGCACTATCGCATATGATCAAGTCATACCGCTATTTACCGGTTTAGATATTTCGCACTCTGTTTTTCTTTGCCTGGAATCCATCTTTAATTCACTAACGAGTATATTTAAATTTCATGAAAAAATATTTTCATTTGTTCGATTCGTCACAAAAAGTTGATTACAAGACAGAAGTTTTATCAGGCTTGACTGTTGCCATTGCCTTGGTTCCGGAAGCCATAGCATTTGCTTTGATCGCCGGTTTGTCTCCATTAACAGGTTTGTATGCAGCTTTTGTTTTAGGGTTGGTTACTTCCATATTTGGTGGACGACCAGGTATGATATCCGGCGCCACAGGAGCGATTGCTGTAGTTATTGTTTCTTTAGCAAAGACACACGGGGTGGAGTATGTTTTTGCCGCCGTTATCCTGGCGGGTATGCTGCAATTTACTGCTGGTACTTTGCGATTGGGTAAACTTATGCGATTAGTTCCGCATCCAGTGATATTTGGCTTTGTCAATGGTCTCGCGATTATCATTTTCATGTCACAATTAGAACAGTTTAAAGATCCTTCCGGCAATTGGTTAACAGGAACACCCATGTATGTTTTGATGGGGCTCGTTGCAATGACAATGCTCATTATCTGGGGATTGCCTAAGCTGACCAAGGCTGTTCCTGCCTCGTTATGCGCGATACTGGTTGTTTTCGGGATTGTGCTTGGTTTTGATATTGATACAAAAACAGTCGGCGATATCGCTTCTATTAAAGGAGGGTTTCCTCCATTTCACATCCCGAATATCCCCTTAAGTTTTGAGACGCTTACCATTATTTTCCCTTACGCTGCTATTGTAGCCGGTGTTGGGCTGATTGAAAGTCTGCTGACGCTTAATATTATTGATGAAATAACAGAAACCCGTGGAATAGGAAATAAAGAAGCAGTAGCTCAAGGAGCGGCAAATATTTTGTCTGGCCTTTTTTCTGGAATGGGCGGCTGCGCCATGATTGGTCAAAGTCTGATCAACGTTTCCAATGGTGCCCGAGCCAGATTGTCGGGTATTGTCGCGGCGTTAATGCTTCTGGTTTTTATTATGTTCGGGGCAAATTTAGTTGAAAAGCTTCCTATGGCCGCATTGACTGGTTTGATGATAATGGTGGCAATAGGCACCTTTGAATGGGCGAGTCTGAGAACATTTAGCAGGATGCCGAAAAAAGATATTTTCGTTATGATATTAGTAACTTTGGTTACTGCATTGCTTCATAATCTTGCTTTAGCTGTTGTCATTGGTGTTATCATATCGGCGCTGATGTTTTCCTGGGATAATGCCAAGCGTATTCGTGCCAGAAAACGTTTCGATGAAAATGGTGTGAAACATTATGAAATTTACGGGCCGTTGTTTTTTGGATCAGTGACCGTTTTTAATGAAAAGTTCGATGTTCTCAATGATCCAGATGAGGTTGTCATTGACTTTGAGGAAAGCCGTGTTGTTGATATGTCAGCAATCGAAGCTTTGAATAAAATTACGGAACGGTATCGTAAAGTAGGGAAAAAAATTCACCTTAAGCATCTTAGCCCTGATTGCAGAAAGCTATTGAAGAATGCCGAAGAAATAATCGTAGTAAATGTGTTGGAAGATCCAACGTATAAGCTTGTTGTCGATAAGCTGTAGGGTAACTGGCAGCCGCAAGTATTTTTTTTCTAATCTATTCGGCAAATAGAGACAGAATCCCTTAATTTAGGCCCTTAGAAGTTATTTTCGTGTTATTTGTGGCAATAAATTGAGAAATGCTTTTGAAATTAACAACTCGAAGGTTTCTCTTTGTTCGCTATCTGCCTCTACTGTTAAGGGGCTTATACCCCTCAAGGGGGTACTGAACTGAGTCCCTAAATCCTTAATGTCTATTCCAGTTTATCTGGGTTAGGAGAATATTATTTCTAGCGAGATATGTAAAAAATGTGCTCAATGTTGTAAAAATTATCCCTTTGTTCAATTTACCGAAAGTGAAGTCAATTCATTAGAACACTTGACAGGGTTACATTTTAATGAGTTTGCAATCCCAAAAGGAAAGGTTGTTGAAGAATATTTTTTTAAATTTCAAGAAAACGGAGATTGTTTTTTCTTAAATGAAAAGGATGGTAGTTACTCTTGTGCTGTATATGAAACAAGACCTATGATTTGTAGAAATTATCCATCAAGACCCATACAAAAAGAAGCCTGTGATGCGAATAGGGAAAAATTTCTAAGCAATAATTTCGTCTAACAAGAAACGGTATTTGATACAACTCCAAACCTTCGACTGACATGAGAATATGACTGACAATAATATTATAGAATTAACGCCTTTTCGCGCCGATCTCACTCGTGCAATGACTCGTCGAGGCGAGCGACTTCTGGCCTCGACGGACCTGGCTGGAGAGGTTGCATCTCTCGAACCTCTAGAGGCATACTATATTGTCAGGGAGGTCGGCTTGGATCAGGCTCTGCCCATTCTCTTTACATTGAGTCCAGATCAATTGGAGGCATGCATTGACCTGGATTGTTGGAACAGGTACGATTTTGTCCCCGACAGACTTGATGAATGGTTGACTGCATTTGCGCTGGCTGGCCCGAGAAAATTGGCCAAGGCTTTTTTCTCTCTGAACTATGTGATGCAGCTCCTGTTTTTGACCAAGACTGTGACTGTATATGATCCTGATACTGATCAGGTTCCTCAAGAGACTGAGGAGAAGGATACGACCCGCGCCATGACCCCTGACGGCTTCTATCTCCTGGAGTTGAAAACTGAAATATCACTGAAGATGCATCCTTTTGCCTTGTTGGATGCCCTGTATCAATACGATTCCACCGCGACACATCAACTGCTTAGCCAAGTCCGCGTGGACCTGGAGACACAGATAGAAGAAGAAGCCTTGCGTTTCCGGAACGGCCGCATGGAGGATATTGGATTTGTATCACCAGGCGAGGCTTCTGTTCTGTTTTCCCGACCAGCCGTTTGTCCACCGACGCTTCGGTATCAGAAACCGATAGACGGCTTATTCACCAGGGTACCGTCTGTGTATGCCAGTTCCTTAGTTGAAACCAGCTTGTTGCAGCAGGCTCTGTCTCTGATTACTGACCAGGATTTTTTGGCTGTCTTGGAGCAGGAAATAGTCTTGACTATAAACAGTGCAGTCACGGCCTATGGTGAAAAAATGCAGGATGTCAAGCAGATCTCGGACATTGCCGAGCGGGTGCGGGACACTATTTCCTTGGGGTTGGAGTCGCTGCTATCCCAACAAGAATCCAACTGCCAGTTGGATGACGTTGACGCAGTCGCCAAGGCGTCTAATTTGCTGGGTGTCTGGAGCATAACTGATCTATTCCGGCACGGCTTTGCCGCGACACTGGGTCTTCAAAAGGAGGTCAAGCAGGCTTTACGTGAACCAAAATTTCTTGCCTGGCATAGCCTGGCAGAGTCGAAGCAGTCAGATGAGCCGGTCGATAGGCTGGAGCGAGCCTTTGTGGTCGCACTGCTTGGTCGTCACCCGTTGCGTAGCGGTTTTGATCTGACCGAAGCTGAGAACGTCAAGGCCTTTTCCTGCCTCGCTGAGATCAATGTAGCCCATGCTCGCCTGAAACGGCTTGTCGCCCAGATCTGTAGTTAAAAATGATCTTCTTCAAGGTATAGGAATTGGGATGTTAAGTCATGGGGGAGTACATGTCCCCAAAATGGTATGTGTGAACTTGTCCTGCTTACTTATGGAAGTGTGTCATTGTCAAACATATCGGGTCGGTGTAGACATCAGGGAAACCATATAATAATAATTAGTTATGTCTAAAATGAGAGGACATCTTTATGAAAAACAACGATATATTACGCCGTATCCGCTATATCTTCGATTTTGACGATTCGAAAATGATTTCTATATTTGGCTTAGCTGGTCATAAGGTAACACGGGAACAGGTCTGCGATTGGCTAAAAATAGATGAAGACCCTGCGTATCAAAAATGTAGCGACACTGAGCTGGCCATTTTTCTAAATGGTTTAATTAACGATAAGCGTGGGAAAAAAGAAGGGGCACAGCCAGAGCCGGAGAAACGATTGACGAACAACATCGTTTTTGTGAAACTGAAAATCGCCTTAAGCTTGAAAGCCGAGGATATAGTGGAGATCCTGGGCTTGGCTGATTTTCCTATAAGAAAACAGGAATTAAGTGCATTTTTCCGTAATCCAGCGAATAAGCACTATCGTGATTGTAAGGATCAGATTTTACGGAATTTTCTAAAAGGCATGAAGCTTAAGTATCGGGATAACCTTTAGGCAACCTTTTTAATTTAAAACATGATTCAGATTGTGTAGTGGGGGGGGCAACTCGGAAGAATTGCATGATACTCTACCTATTGTTCAATGCTGTTATTGAGGATAAATATGAAGAAAACATTTACATTAACCCATCCGAAAATCATAGTCGCCAGACTAGTCGAATCTATAAAACACGATGTTAAAAAGTACATCAAGAGAGAGCGGAAAAAAAAGCTGCCAGAGGGTGTCGATTTCTGGGATTTCGACTGCAAATTCGGCCATACTGCTGAAGATTCGAAGGAGATTCACTTGTCTGAAATTAATAAATATATTTCTCAGGCTGAATCAGAACAGCTCAAATCCTTTTATTTGGAAATTCTGGTCAAGCCGGGGTATCGAAACAAAAAAAACCTAGAAAGCTAAAGTAAGTCTTCGACTTCCAAATGAGAACGACACGAAGCAGGGTTTTAGATTTTTTATTTCCGGCAAATGACCCTTGAAATAAATTATTTTGTGAGTAACATGACCGGGTGGTCATGTTTGGTCAAATTATGGTAAGTAAAACATTTATAAATCTCGCTGAGGATAAGAAGAAAGCCGTTCTTCAGTCAGCAGTGCGGGAATTCGCACGCCTGGGATACCAGAAGGCGTCCCTGAACACTATTGTCAGGGACGCCTCTATTTCCAAAGGGTCCCTGTATCAATATTTTCAGAATAAAGAGGCCCTGTTTCATTATATTTTTGAACAGTTTGTCTTTCTTGTAAAAAGAAGCGTGCAGGGCGGTGGTGATGTTTCCTCGCTCCATTTTTTTTCAAAGGTCAGACAGGTATTCTGGGCAGGAATTCATTTTGTTGATTATTATCCTGAGTACTTTCAAATGTATCTGAAAGTCCTTTTTGAAGCAGATGTGCCCGGCAGAGAAAATCTTCTTGCCAGAGTCCATCTTTTTTCAAGTGAGTATTTTGGCCCTTTATGTGATGAGGCTCGCGAAAAAGGTGAAATACGTGACGATATTCCTGCTGAAACAGTTATTTTTATGATTGATGCACTTATAAGCAGTTTACTCCAGGGCTATGCCTTGTCTTATCTGGACAGTGGACTGGAGCTCAAGCGAATGGACAAGAAGGATATATCCTCGCAGGTTGATAAGGTTCTCCTGGTTTTGGAGAAAGGATTAGTAAAAACGTAAAGGTACCTTAATATTTTCCTATACATTATGGGAGCAAGGAAACGATGGAAGATTTAGTAAAAAAAGCAGGCCTGGGAGATATCCTCCAGAAGGTAAAAGATAATGAACGAATAAGCTGTGAAGATGGGATTCGGCTGTATAACAGTCCGAATCTCCTGGCTGTTGGCTATCTGGCAAATACTGTCCGGGAGCGTCTTAATGGCGATAACGCTTATTTTATCTATAATCAGCATATAAATTACTCAAATATCTGTACAAATCTCTGTAAATTCTGTGCTTTTGGCAAGGATAAGTCTTCTGACAAGGCATATGAAATGACGGTGGAAGACGTCAAGGAAAAGGTCCGTGAACGTCTTGACGAACCTATCAGTGAAATTCATATGGTGGGTGGTATTCATCCTGATCTGCCTTTTAGCTACTATATCGATATTCTAAAGGGAATTAAGGACGTTCGGCCTGATGTCCATATTCAGGCTTTTACCTGTGTTGAAATTGCCCATCTTGCCGGTCTTGCAGGAAAGCCTGTGGATGCGACACTGAAAATTCTGAGGGACGCTGGGCTTGATTCGATTCCAGGGGGAGGTGCTGAAGTTTTCAGCCCCCGCATTCGAGAACTGACATGTGATAAAAAGCTTTCCGGTGAGGGGTGGCTTGAAGTAGCCCAGATTGCCCATCGTCAGGGGCTCAAAACCAATGCCACAATGCTCTATGGCCATATTGAGACCATTGAAGAACGCATTGAACATCTTGATGCTCTTCGGACTGCCCAGGATGAAACGGGTGGTTTTCTTGCCTTTATCCCCCTTTCTTTTCATCCGAAGAATACAGAAATGTCCAAGCTGTCGAGGACATCCGGCATTGACGATTTAAAGAACATTGCCGTTGCCCGCTGTTTTCTGGACAACTTTCCTCATATCAAATCATACTGGGTAATGGTAGGACCCAAGATGGCCCAGATCGCTCTTTCCTTTGGGGCTGATGATGTCGACGGAACTGTTAAAGAGGAAATTATCACCCATATGGCAGGGGCCGAGACCGAGCAGGCCATGTCCATTGAAGAACTGGTGAGACTTATAAAAGAAGCCGGTCGCACACCTATCCAACGCGGCACCCTGTATGATGTGATACAAACGTATTAAGGGAACTAAAACCATTTAGAGCCACGAAACCCACTAAAAAACACGAAAATAAAAGAATTTTGTTTAAAAACAGAAAGAGCAAATTAACGTAGATAATTGCAAAAACATTAAACTGCAGAGGTAGGGATAACTACAACTCCTCATTCTGCTTAGCAAGTTCCCTGAAAAATAAAAGCCTTCAGCAAAAGATCTGTTTATACTTTCGTGTTTTTTAGTGGGTTTCGTGGCAAAAAAAGAGCATATGAAAAAGATAATCGAAAAAGTACTGGATAATCAAAGGATCAGCAGAACTGAAGGTTTGCGTCTCCTGCAGGAAGGTGATTTTTACCAGTTGGGTATGCTGGCTGATGCTGTCAGGAAACGGAAACATCCTGAACCGCTTGTTACCTATGTGAATGATCGAAATATCAACTATACGGACATCTGTATTTCGGCCTGCAAGTTCTGTGCTTTTTATAAGGCTCCGGAAGATAAGACAGGGTACCTCCTCAGCTTTGAAGAACTGGGACAGAAGATAGAAGAGACCAAACAGCTTGGCGGCACCCAGATACTGCTTCAGGGCGGCCTGCACCCGGATAAGCCCCTTGAGTATTATGAAGGGATGCTTCAGTTTATGAAAGGTTACGATATCCATATCCATGGATTTTCTCCACCGGAAATATGTCATTTTGTCAAATTGTCCGGACTTACCATTCGTGAGGTTCTGGTAAGACTGCAGAATGCCGGACTTGACTCCATGCCTGGCGGCGGAGCTGAAATTCTAACCGACCGTGTCCGTGAAGAAACAGCGCCCAGGAAATGCAGTGCCGAAGCGTGGCTCCGTGTCATGGAGGAGGCCCATATCCTTGGGATGAGAACTACAGCCACCATGATGTTCGGACATATAGAAACGCTTGAAGAGCGCGTTGAGCATCTCGATTGTCTCCGCAGTCTGCAGGACCGCACCCAGGGATTTACGGCATTCATTCCATGGCCTTTTCAGCCGGATAATACGGTGTATAAAGATCTCCCTAAAACAACGGCCTTTGAGTACCTCAAAATGCTCGCCTTTTCCCGTATCTATATGGATAACATTGATAATATCCAGGCGTCCTGGGTTACCCAGGGTCCTAAAATTGCCCAGACTTCACTTTTCTTTGGGGCTAATGATTTTGGCAGCACAATGATTGAGGAGAATGTTGTTGCGGCCGCCGGGGTGAGTTTTCGGTTGTCAGAAAAGGAAATATGCACTCTGGTGCGGGATGCAGGGTTTGAACCCCGGCAGCGCCGGATGGATTATTCATTGGTGTAAGAGGCCTGTAGTGCAACTGTATAGAGCGCCCTGGGTTATTCCGGTGGCAACACCTCCGATACAGGATGGTGCAGTCCTTGTCCAAAATGGCAACATCCTGAAAGTCGGCACTTTTTACGCCCTTAAGGGTATGGCGCCCCTGACTACTGACTATGAAGATTCTGTCATCACGCCAGCTCTGGTCAATGGTCACTGTCACCTTGAACTTTCCCATCTGGCGCGTCTAGGTCAGGAGGGAAATTGGGATGGCAACATGGCAGCCTGGATCAAAAAGCTGCTTGCTCTGCGTGACCAGTTGGTTGATGCAGATGTGGTCACTGAGGCCAGAGAGGCGTTGGCTTCCCTTCATGCCTCCGGTACAGGTCTGGTTTGCGATGTCGGCAATGGGATTGACAGTGCAGAAATTGGAAATAGCAGTTCTGCTGAAGTATGTTTCCTCCTCGAGCTGCTCGGATTATCGCAATTTGGAGAACAAAGGGCGAGAGAGTCCCTGGAGGAAGCGATCAGGCAGGGGAAAAATGATGGTGATGGCCTGGATTGTACGCCTCATGCCCCGTATTCCTGTACGACTGGTTTATTGAAGATGGTGAAAGAGGATTCCCGGCGTCGTGGAGGTCTTTTTTCAATACATGTTGCCGAATCAGAAGATGAAATCGAATTTTTACAGACGGCAACAGGCAGACTGCGAACCTTTGTTGAAGAAAGGGGTGCCTGGGATGGATCCTTCCAGCCGCCTGGGTGCGGTGCTGTTGAATATCTTGAAAATTTAAAGGTGCTGGATGCACACACCTTGTGTGTTCATTCTGTGCATATCTCGGATCAGGAGTTGTCTCTTCTTGCCCAAAGGAATGCAAAGGTCTGTGTCTGCCCGGGGAGTAATCGATATCTCGGCGTTGGTGTCGCACCAGTTATGAAAATGATCAGCCATGGAATCCTTCCTGCTATTGGAACAGACAGTCTGGCCAGTAATCCCGGCCTTAATCTCTGGGAGGAAATGCGTATACTTCGTGAAGATCATCCGGGAATTGATCCGAAAACTCTATTTACGATGGCAACCCAGGCTGGGGCGGCAGCACTTGGCAGAGAAGAATATGGCACGATTTCTCCGGGAAAAACCGGCAGAATGCTTGCCGTTCAGTGCAGGGCTGACAGAGGGAGTGATGTAATGGATCTATTGACGACAATGGGCTCAGAAGCTGAGGTGTCATGGATAGCATAGACCGGAAGCCTGTTTCTGCCCGAATCGGTATGGTAAATTTCATCAATACTGCTCCCCTTTATGAAAAATGGCAGCAGCTGGTCAAACGACCGGATTGGCAGGTTACTGAGGCTCCACCGACTACGCTGAACAGAATGCTGTATAATAACGAGCTTGATCTGGGGTTTGTTTCTTCCCATGAATATGCAGCACATCCGCATCTGTATAAGCTTTTGCCTGGATTATCAATAAGTGCCACCGGGCCGGTTGGCAGTGTTTTTCTCTTTTCAAAGAAAGATCCTGAATTATTGGCAGGAGAGACCGTTCTGCTCAGTTCGTTATCCCAGACGTCAGTGTCGCTTGTTAAGATTATACTGGAAGAATATTATCAGGTGGTTCCAACGTATCTGAGCGGCACAATAACCTCTGACGGGAAGTTGCCTCAGGATGCTGAAGGTAAAGATATTCAGGCCGTGCTCGCCATTGGCGATAATGCACTGCGGTTGAGGGAGAGTGATCTTTTTCCTGTGAAGCTGGATTTAAGCGAGGTCTGGCAGAAGATGACAGGGCTGCCCTTTGTCTTTGCCGTCTGGGCTGTTCGGGAAGAGTTCTGCCGCAAAGACCCGGAGAATATTGCACAGATCCAGCATGAATTGCTTCGGTGCATAGAAGAAGGCAAGAGGGATCTGCATGCAATATGCAATATTGTGGCGCCAAGAATCCCTATGGCAACTAACGACTGCTTTGACTACCTGTGCGGCATGGAGTATGATCTCGACGCTGACAAACTGAAAGCACTGGAAGTTTTCTTTGATTATTTGATAGAAAGGGGAGAGGTTTCGGCCAAGGCTCTCCCTGTAAAATTTTTCTGATAGACCTTCAGAAAGCGCAGTTATGCTGGATGCTCTTAAAATAAAAGGTACCTTGAAAAATTAGGATTTTTGTTTGCTAGCAAGGAATGCCAAAATTAAAAAGTACCCACATGGGCATAAACTCCGCATACCGAGGTATGTGAGCACTTTTCATTTTGGCAATGACACCGCTAGCGAGCAAAAAGTCAATTTTTCAAGGTTGCCTAAACACATACTGGATACATACTTTTGATGCAGACTCCGGATGAAAAGAAAGTTTTTGTTAAGGAAAAATTTTCTGCAATAAGCCATAAATATGATTTTCTCAATTCAGTGCTCAGTTTTCAGATTGACCGATACTGGCGCTGGGTGACAACACGGGAATTGAAACAGTTTCCCGACGGCGCAGTGCTTGATCTCTGCGCCGGGACGTTGCCGCTTTCTCTCGAATTGACCAGGCAGGCGCCTGAACGGCAGGTTTTCTCAATTGATTTTTGTGAAGGCATGCTGCAAGCCGGGGTAAAAACATTACCATCGGATAATCGTCGTAACCGGATTTTCCCGGTATGTGGAGATGGTGAGAAGATACCCGCCCGCGATGAGAGTTTTTGGGGGATTACAGTGGCCTTTGGGGTCCGTAATCTGGGTAATACCCAAGAGGGTCTTGAGGAAATGCACAGGGTGCTGAAACCCGGAGGGAAACTATTGATATTGGAGTTTTCCAGGCCAACGAATCCGGTTGTCAAACCTGTATATAATTTTTAT
>JACNJZ010000198.1 GCA_014382295.1 Candidatus Desulfobia pelagia
GAAAAAGGAAAAAGGCAAAAGGCAAAAGGCAAAAGGCAAAAGGCAAAAGGCAAAAAAGGAAGGATTACGGGAGCTATTTGCTGGAGGTGTTAGCTTATGACCTGGTATTTGTTAAACATTATTGTTGAAACAGGACTGTCGGGCCACGCCTTTTTGATCCAGTTGTTAAGTTGCCTTATCATCTCTCCGCGGGCAAGAGCAAACTGCTTTAACTCGTAGGCCGGCCGGTTTTGGTAAAACTGGAAGATGGTATCTCGAATGAAAGACAGGCGTTCTTCGGGGAGTTCTTTATCCGGACCCAATTGTAAAACAAGGGTCAAGTCAATGGAGACCAAGAGGGTCGGATTGTTGCTTTCGCCGGCAGCAATCAGGAAGGCCGGAAGGGACCATTTTTTGCGAAATGTTTTTTCACTGGTCGCAGGTTGTTTTTGCGGCGGTGGCGGCGGAGGTGTGAGTACAGCCTGCTGCTCCATCTTTTCTGCTGGTTTTTCGACAGGTACTGTAACGGGGTGCAGTGAGTCTTCTGTCTGCTGTGCCAGTTTTTCTACCGAGTTGTTGAAAAAAAGAAATCCGGCAACAATAATGAGGGCAGCAAAAGGCAGGGAGGGAATAAGCACTTTTTGAAATACAGAACGTTTTCTGTACCGGGTCGTGAGGGATAGAGCGAGACCGCTCAGAAAAACGAGAGCTGTATTAATGAAAGAAGGAGTTTGAGCAGTTGGTTGAGATGGGGAGGGTGGGGTGTCCTCTGTTTCTCCACCGATTTCCGGAGGGTCTGATTTGACAGGCTGCATGGATGGCCTGGCCTCAACCAGTGTGGACAGATCTATGTCATTGGTTCCATTGCCGGGAAGAAATCCTTCGTCAGTTGTTTCTTCGGAAAAGATAAATTCTTCGGCCTGGAAAGCAGATTCCCAGTCATCTCCCAGATCTTCATCCAGGTTGTCCGGGATTGCAAATTCGTCAGAATTTTTGGAATGAGGATCGTCCGCCATCAGCTGTTATCAGACGCCAAAAACCTTGTTTATTTTTTCTCCAAGGGTATCAGCTGTAAAAGGTTTGACAATATATTGGCTTACTTTAGCTTTGACTGCCAGAATAATGTTGTCCTGTTGTGCCTCTGCCGTCACCATGATAAACGGAGTTGCTCCAATATCAGCATTGCCGCGTACGTGCTTCAGGAGGTCAAGGCCTGTCATTTTGGGCATGTTCCAGTCGGATATGATCAGGTCTATTTTCTCTGATTTCAGAACATCAACGGCTGTGGTGCCGTCATCTGCTTCTATGATATTCTTAAAGCCAAGCTGGACCAGGATGTTTTTTACTATGCGGCGCATTGTCGCAAAGTCATCAACAACGAGAACTTTCATATTAAAATCGATAGCCATGTTTCCTTCCTTATAGACCTCGGATGTTTTCCTTTGAACTCTGGTCGTTGCCCTGCAATAGAAAGTCAGGAATGTGATGCCAGAGGATACGAGTAGTAAGATAAGTGTATAATAATTGGCTCAGCTCGCCAAGGCTTTTTTCAACCTGGTGCGTAAACGGATCATTGCTTTGCTGTGCATCTGGGAGATTCGAGACTCGGTATATCCAAGAACCTGACCGATTTCCTTCATGGTCAGTTCGTTGAAGTAATAGAGCGAGACCGTTAGCCGTTCTTTTTCCGGAAGGTCATCAATGGCACTTGCCACAAGATCACGGAGTTCGGCAAGGTTTAGGGCTGTAAATGGGTCCTGGGTGTTAGAAGAAAAAAGATCTGTGATAAAATCCGAAGAAGAGGTGTCCGGACATTTCTGACGCAGGATGTCAATGTCAAGAAAGGTAACACTTTTTGTTTCATCGAGAAGTTTGTAGAAGTTGTCTAATGATATATTGAGAAATTGGGCAATTTCTTCATCCTTGGCGGGCTGGCCCAGCTTTTTTTCAAGAACACCGTAGGCCTGCTCAAGTTCGGTATTTTTACGGCGAATGGATCGGGGAACCCAGTCAAGAGACCGTAATTCATCGAGCATGGCTCCTTTTATTCGAAACTCGGCATAGGTTTTAAACTGAACTTTCTTTTCAATGTCAAATTTTTCGATGGCATCTATAAGGCCGATTATTCCGCTGCTGATAAGGTCATCAACGGAAACCTGCGGAGGCAGTCGTGAGGCAAGCCTGTTGGCAATGTACTTGATCAGGGGGGTATAGTTCAGGATCAGCTCATCCCGCTGGCTCTGGTCCTGGGGGCCCTTCTGATTAAAATACGCATTGGTATAATCTTTGAATTTTGATGCCTGTTGCTTATTCATTCTCGGACATTATCTCGTGCTTGTTTCCATATGGTGATTACTCCTGTTTCCTGCGTTTACAGATTAAACAGTCCCTGCCAGAAAAACTGGATATTACCGTCAATGTGAGGTGTTACCTCTTCTTGGGCGATGTGTTCAGCAAGCTGCAGAAACTGGTGGCTTATCGCACTGTTCGGGGCAAATTCTGAAACAAGGCGCTGGGCTCTTACGGCCTGGGGCAGTTTGGCGTCATGGGGAATGAAGCCCAGGTAGTCAAAGGACAGCGTGTCAAGAAAGCGGTCTGCCACCAGGGTAATCTGGCGATAGACGCTGCGTGCCTCTTTTTCCGACTGCGCGGAGTTGACAAGTATTCGGAATTTTTTGACATTGTGCCGGGATGACAGAACTTTGACCATGGCGTAGGCATCGGTCAGCGATGTCGGTTCCGGGGTGAGGACGATAATGCGTTCCTGGGCTGCCAGGGTAAAATAAATAACGTTATTATTGAGGCCGGCAGCGGTATCAATGAGCAGTATGTCAATGCTGCTGCCCAGTTCTGTTATTTCAGATAGAAAGTAGAGTTTCTGTTCTTCACTCAAATCGCCAAGTTCCATGATGCCTGAACTGGCCGGAAGAATCATCATGCCCCCTGGCCCCTTAACCACGATCTCGGATAATGATTTTTCTCCCATGAGTACATGGTGCAGATTGTATTTTGGGGTAATGCCAAGGATGACATCTACATTTGCCAGATTCAGGTCGGCATCGAGGACCATTGTTTTTTTGCCTAATCTTGCGAGACAGTATGCAAGATTGGTAACAATATTTGTTTTACCGACACCTCCTTTGCCACTGCTCACACTGATTACCCGGGGCAGCACTTCCGGAGATGCATATGGTGATGTTTTTTTGACTCTGCTGGTTCCTGCCATTATTTTTTCCAAGGTTTCTGCTTGATGCATGTGACTATCTTGCCTTCCCTTATTCTTTGCTGACGGTTTTTCTGAAGAGAAGTATCAGGCAACCGCCCTGCTTTCTGTAAAGGCCAGCCAGCCTTTTTTGAAAAGATTTTCCAGATGTGTTTTCGATGCTACGGTGAAATCTTCAGGAACGCGCTGCCCGGTTGCCAGAAAAGAAACCGGAATGCCGGCAGCTGCCACCAGCTGACAGAGTGTGGCGTATGTTCTTGTCTCATCAAGTTTTGAAAGGACCAGGCCTACAATGTCAAGATCGCTATACGTCTCAATAATTTTCCTGATATCTTCTTTTTTTGTGGTTGCGCTGATCACCAGGTGGTGCCGTATGTCCGACATCGGAGAAAACAGATTCTGTAATTCTTTTATATGATGATTATCATACGGGCTTTTCCCGGCAGTGTCGATAATAATCATATCGGCGTCTTGATGTTTGCGGACTGCCAGCCCGAGGTCCTTTTTGCGCAGCGCTACTTCACACGGAAGTTTCATGATTTTGGCGTAGGTTCGTAACTGGTCAGTGGCGCCAATCCGGTAACAGTCTGTTGAAAGCAGAGCAACCCGTCTGTTTTTGCGTAGACTGTACCAGGCGGCAATTTTGGCCGCAGTTGTCGTTTTCCCCATTCCTGTCGGGCCAACGAGGCTGATAATGACGGGATTTCCCTCGGCGGGGAAATCCAGCGAGGTTGTCTGGAGCTGAGATACCAGCTGGTCCCGCCACATGGCGACATGCTCAGGGTTTGGTTTTTGAGATGTTTTCCCTGGTGTTGGTATGGGGCCGCATTTTTTCTTCAGGAACTGGTTGAAGCAGATTTTTGGTTCCGGAGCATTAGCCGGTGGCGCTGATGGCGTTTCTCTCGGGTAAACGGTTGAAGGCCGAGAGGCTGTCGGCTTGTTGTGCATCGCAGGACGCGAATTTGTCTGGGTCTGGGTAATGGTTTCCAGGACGTAATCCATTGCCGCCATTACCTCCACCCGCTGGTATGGGGTGCCCCTGTGAACGGTTTTGTTTGAGAGAATAACGGCGTCGTCTCCCAATTGCTCTTTTACCATTTTCATGGCTGTCCTGTTGTCCGGTGCTTCAAATCGTTTAAAGTGCATGGTTTTTGTCTTTTCTTGTTTGCGGGTTAGATACGTTTACCGTGATGGGTTGATCTCTATAGTTCCAAGGGATTGAATTTTTGTCTGGCTTGTCAGTTCGTTATGCGAAAGAACGATTACCTGGGGCATGAAGCGTTCTATTAAGTGCCGTACATGCCTTCTGATAATGGGTGAGCATATCAGGATCGGCTGATACCCGTCCTCGGCAATGCGTTCCGTTTCCTTCTGTATTGATTCAATAATTCTCTGGGCCAGGTTCGGTTCCAGGGTCAGGAATGTACCCTGGTCGGAGGTCTGCAGAGATTCCCGTATGAGATCCCCTACATTGCTGGCCAGGGTGAGTACTGAGATTCTCCCCTGGGTGTCGGTATAGTTGGTGAGGATTGATCTGGCCAGGGCCTGACGGACATATTCAGTGAGAATGTTCGGATCCTTGCTCCTTGGCGCATAATCGGCCAGGGTTTCACAAATGGTCAAAAGGTCGCGTATGGACACTCTTTCTCTCAGGAGATTCTGGAGAACCTTCTGGGTACCGCCGAGGGTGAGCAGGTTGGGAACAAGTTCTTCAACTACTTTTGGATGCGTTTTGGCCAGGTTGTCCAGAAGTTTCTGGGTGTCCTGTCTTCCCAGGAGTTCATCGGAATGGGTTCTCAGGGTTTCCGTCAAATGGGTGGCAACAACTGTAGACGGGTCAACCACGGTATACCCGGCAACCTGAGCCTCATCTTTCTTGTCTTCGGCGATCCAGAGGGCCGGAAGCTTGAAGGCCGGTTCTTCTGTAGGAATTCCGTCAATTTTGCGTTTGGCTGCTCCGGAATCCATGGCCAGGTAATACCCCATCATGATTTCACCGCGGGCAATTTCCACACCTTTCAGCAGCAGCACATATTCATCCGGTTTGATCTGTAAATTGTCGCGGACATGAAGGGGGGGAATAATCAGGCCCATTTCCATGGCAAACTGACGTCTGATTCCACGAATTCTCTCGAGAAGATCACCATTCTGTGATTCATCTACCAGGGGAATAATGCCATACCCGACTTCGAGTTCCAATGCGTCCAGTGACAGGAGGTTTTCTACTG
>JACNJZ010000077.1 GCA_014382295.1 Candidatus Desulfobia pelagia
GACTGATACATCTTCCATTCAAAAAGACAAACAGCAGCTGCGTGATGTCTTTGTTCCCGGCAGCACTTCTTTACTTAGTGGGAAAGCCGCTGAACAGGTAAGAAGGCTTCCTGGCTACCGCCAGGTACGGCAGATGTTTGTCTCTCCGGACCCCGAGCTTCAGCAGATCCGGATCAATTGTCTCGTTGACCGCAAAGAGCTTATTATGTCTTACCCCGCCTTGAAAGAGGGTTTCCTGCGCATCACCCCTTCCTCTGTTCCTTTCCGTGATTTGGGGTATGCTGTGTCCTTGAAGGGGCTGGCAAAATATGGAAAAAAACTTGATATGGCTGCAGTGCATGAACTGGACATCGAATTATTTGTCACCACATGCATTACTGTTGACCGGTCAGGGAACCAGTTGGGAGACGGGAATGGATTCTTTGATCTTTCATATGGTCTGCTGGCCGAGCAGGGTGGAGTCCGGTCGGATGCAGCAGTCTGCACGGTTGTCGGGGAACAGCAGATTGTCGAAAGAGCTCTCCCGTGTGCACCCTGGGATGTGAAGGCCGATTTCATAGTAACCAGCAGTGAAATTATCACAACATCTGTGGATAAGAGATCTCCAGGGCTAATATACTGGGAGTTCCTTCCTGAAAAAAGAATTCGAAAAATCACCCCCCTCTGGCAACTTCACCAGCAAAAAAGAGTAACATAGTTCCACCAGTCAATCAGCCGTCCTCAATTCTCAATTCTCAATTGTTTTCATTCAGGTTCTCGTTCCGGCATATGCAAGGAACGAAGATTGAATCCTTGACCCTGCCATGTCTTGAGACTATAGTGGCTGTGTTTGAGTATTCAGGCTGCACGGATATTATGAATAAATCACATCCGCCAACTTAAAACTTAAATCTTACAACTTTCACATAAAACAGACTGAAGATCGTCTTATCGTTAAACTCAGCTGTTGTCTCCGAAAGATAGAGAAGAAGAAAAAATGGAAACAATGGAAAAACAGGCATTAACCGATCATTTACGGGATCTTCGCACCGGTCTGGTGCGTTCCCTGGTCGCTGTTGCTGTCGGTTTTGCGGTCAGCTATTATTTTATCGACCATATTGGCCAATGGTTTGTGAGGCCGCTCTATGAAGTTCTTCCAGAAGAGTCCACCCTGATATTCACATCGTACCAGGAGGCCTTTTTTTTTATCTAAAATTAGCCCTGGTGAGCGGGCTGATGCTGTCATGTCCTGTTATCTTCTGGCAGATCTGGGATTTTGTCGCTCCTGGCCTCTACCGTCATGAAAAGCGGGTTGCCGTTCCTTTTACCCTGCTGTCTTCCCTTTGTTTTCTCGGCGGTGCCGCCTTTGGCTACTACGTTGTCTTCCCGCCAGCCTTCCGTTTTCTCATGGGCTATACCACTGAATACCTTAGCGCCCTGCCCACTGTTAAAGAATACTTTTCTTTAAGCCTGAGACTGCTGATTTCCTTTGGCGTCATCTTCCAGCTTCCTGTTTTCATGGTCATGCTCGCCAAGCTGGGCATAGTGAATACGGCTTTCCTCAACAAGCACCGAAAGTATGCCTTTCTGGTGTCCTTTGTTATTGCTGCCATCCTCACCCCAACCCCGGATATCGTCAATCAGATCCTCATGGCCGGCCCCCTGGTTATTCTTTATGAAGTCAGTATTGGAGCGGTATGGATGTTCGGTAAGAAAATAAAAGTGGACGAAGAAAGTTTGGATCTGGAAAGTCAGGAGTAGGTGATTTACGGAAGCGGATTAAGTAAAAAGCCAATAGTAAATACGGTCAGGTCTTGCGTGATCATATTTATTCTTACCACTTACTGCTAATCCGTTATAGGTCAGCGGACATGTTTCTCTATCTTCATTTCTCCGCGACCTTTATTCGTACTAATCTTCTCTGCCAGGTCGGCTTTTTTTATCAAAACGACGTTATGGATTTATCTGTCTGGCAATTTGATCGCAGGTCCTGGGGGTTACTCCAGTACTAATGGCGCACATTCTCCATTTGCTAATAGCAAGCGAGACTTCATCAAAAATTTTGTTTGCCAGCCTTTGGTTGATGTCAAATTGATCTGCCAGCTGAAAGAGATGGCGTTTTAATGGATTGCGTCCTTCGCCGGCGATGGTCGTTGTGTGCTCTCCTCCAGGACCAGAAGTAAATACCAGGTCATATGCCGGTGCAAGCATCCATCCTCCACTGGCATCGTCCAGAATAAACGAAAAATTTTTCACGTGATCGTCGCGGTTATGTGCCAGAACATTAAAAACCATTAGGCGGAAGACACGTATGACCTCTTCATGGTTTTTTGTCAGGATCCCGGTAACCTTGAGCAGGTCAGCATAATCACAGTTGGGTAAGCGAAAATCCGCTTCAATAAGATTTCCAAAGGTATGAATGTGGTGTCGGTGATTACCAGTTTCACGGTCAAAACGTTTTGTCGCAAAAAAACAATCTCCTTGGTCTGTTTTGAAAAGATGGGTTTCTGGCATCTCGATCCCAGCTTCACGTGCCATCAGAGAGTAGGCATACTCGACAGGGCCTGCATCTCTTGCTTCTTCACGGGCAGAAAATTTTACAATCCAATGTTCAAAACCATCCGGGAGATTGTCCTCCCCGGAAATGATTTCAGAGGTTGCCGGGTTGTAGCCAATCAATACTTTGGGTCGAGCCCCGCCAGGACCCCCGCCGGCCCTCAATAATTGAGGCAGCACATCTGTTGGGTCCCCTGCAAAGATCTCCTGAGAGTGTTTTGCCAATTTGTGAAGATCAAAGAGGGTAGGCTCAGCGATAGAGCGGTCACGGGGTGGATGATATGTCAAGGCGCCCATTGTTTGCTCTCCCAGGTAAACCAGTCGCTCCAGCGGCGAAATGGTAACTGGGTCAAAACCGATTTTGCGGAAATATCGATCCATCAGAAGCAGTCCCCAACCATCAGGTAATGAATCATCAAAAAGCCCGAATAGCGGTCCAAACTCACGGTTGGTGTGCTCATAGAGACCGGGCCGCAAGGGAAGTGTGAACGGAGAAAGCTCCAATCCGCGGTTGATCCATTGGGAATTGTATTCAAAAAATAGGCGATGGCCTTGCTGTACTAAGGTGCCGACTTGAAATGACTCGTCTGGTGTTGTTGTAAAATGAACATCGATCTCTCTGAGGTCCTTTGCCATTTCAAATCTTTCCTCTTTTGGGAACAGACGCCCTTGAGTTTGCTTGCAATTCAGACAGGCTAGTTGCCTCTGGCTGAATGAAAAGGTCGGCAAACTCTTCAAGCCTTCCTAATGCGTAGGCAAGGCGCAGAAGATTTTTTAACGAAACTTGACCACTGGTTTCAAAGCGTTTAAGTGACGCCTCGCTGACTCCAGCACGCTTAGCCAAGGTTGATCGTTTATATCCAGCCCTCAGGCGAAGCATTTTTACCCGTGAGGCAAGAAGTTTTTCCGATTCATCTGGTGTAAGAAGGCTTGGGATTATTTTCATCATTTTCACACTGTAACCTTAAATAATTATAGGGTCAAAATATTATCCATAATGAGCGTAATAATGCTGCTAATGATACTATATTGTCTCTAGTTGGAAATTTATGGTCAGGTTCTGCAATAGTGCATCTAGGGAGTGTGTGTATCTTCAAAGAGCCGAACGGCTCGGCTCACTGTTGAGTAATGGACTTGAAAGAAGGAGCCAATCTCCTTCATGGTGTAATGTCCGGATAGAAATGCACGGGCCATTGCTTCTTTCCTGTCTGGATATTCTTCGGTAAAAAGAGAGAGAGTTTTTCGTATAGGCTGACGCTGCGGAAGAGGGATTTCTGATAAATCAACATTGTTACCAGGTATTCTCAGGTGCTTGTCAAGAAATGTGTCACTGCCTAGGAATATCTGGTTGGTCAATCTATCCCAAAAGGGAGACTTGTCGCCATTAGCAGAAATAAATCTTATGTTGAGGTGTTATTTTTGTTGATATAATTTTCTGTAAAATTATTAAAGATGTTTGCGCAAAGGCCGATATGGTTACTGAATAATAAAAAAAGGACCGGAAAGGAGGTGGAAAAGAATAAGAAGGTCCAGTTATGGTATACTTATTTTGAAACGTCGGTCGGGCAAGGAAGCTAGGCCGGAAACAATGCACAACAAACATGGAGGTTTTATCTCATGGCTTTAACAGTTAACTCGAATGTGGCGTCGCTGAACGCCCAAAGAAATCTTGTAGGATCCCAGAATGTTCTGAATCGTTCATTAGCGAGATTGTCATCTGGTCTGCGGATTAACAGTGCTAAAGATGATGCAGCAGGTCTTGCTATCTCTGATAGGATGACATCCCAGATACGAGGTCTCAATCAGGCGGTTCGAAATGCCAATGATGGTATTTCTCTTTCTCAAACAGCTGAAGGTGCTCTCCAGGAAACAACAAGCATCCTCCAGCGTATACGCGAATTGTCAATTCAATCTGCAAACGATACGAATACTTCTGCCGACCGTGCATATATCCAGGCAGAGGTTAGTCAGCTGCAGGATGAGATTAATCGTATTGCTACAACAACAGCGTTCAACGGCCAGCGTCTTCTCGATGGTACTTTCTCAACAGCCACCTTCCAGGTTGGATCCGAAGCCGGCGAAACTATTTCCTTTGGTATTGCCAGTGCAAAAGGTTCCGCTATTGGCGCCATTGCTGAAGAGGCAGGTACTGAAGTTGCAGACGCCGCGGCGACTGATATCACAATTGCTATTGGTGGTGGTACCGCTCAGGCAATCTCCAGCAGTGCTGACTACGCGGGGACCGCGACTGGTCAGGAAGCAACTTCTGCATATGCCAAGGCCGCCGCTATCAATGATGCCGGAATTGCAGCCCTCAGTGCAGTAGCAACGACCTCAGGAACACAGACCGTTGGTGCTGTGGGTGGAACAGCAGGAGATACGTATACCCTCACGATTAATGGAACGACTGTTTTTGCTGGTGTTGATGCTGCCAGTGGTATAACGAACGCTGCTATCCGAGATCAGATTAATCTTTCAAGTTCTTCAACGGGAGTCATTGCCAGCTTAAGTGGTACTGATATGACTCTGACAGCAGCTGATGGTCGCAGTATTCTCGTTGCTGAATCTGGAACAGGCTTTGCTGCCGGTACAGATGGTCTGAGTGTAACCGGTGGCGATTTTGCAGATAATCTCCGTGGTACAATTACGTTATCTGCAACTTCAACTATCGCCTTCACTGGAACAACAGCAAACATTGGTTTTACTGGGGACATCTCTCTGGATACTTCCGGTGTTGATGATGTTGATATCAGTACCAGAGCTGGTGCTGATACGGCAATTAAGCGAGTTGATGCCGCTATTGCGGTTATAGACAGTATCCGCGGTGACCTTGGTGCTGTCCAGAATCGTTTTGAATCAACCATTGCCAACCTGATGAATGTTGCGCAGAATGTTACAGCAGCGCGGAGTCGAATTTTGGATGCTGACTTTGCAGCTGAGACAGCAGATCTGACCAAAGCCCAGATTCTCCAGCAGTCAGGTATCGCAATGCTGGCCCAGGCGAATACACTGCCCCAGGCAGCGTTGACTTTGCTCCAAGGGTAATTAATTTAAGGTAGGAACATTATATAGGGGAGGGTTTTCCCTCCCCTAATCTCTAGCAATTTTTATTTATCTATAGAGGATATCATGGCTATAAGTGTAGGTGGTTTGGCGTCCGGATTGGATACTGAATCTATTATTAGCCAACTGATGGAGATTGAGCAGCGCCCTATAACTCTCCTGCAGCAGGATGAGGCATTTTATCAGGCCAAGATTTCTGCTTTTGGGACACTGAAGGCGACGCTGTCCTCTTTTCAATCCGCAGTTTCAGCACTGACAGACTCCGGTAGTTTTGTCTCGTTCTCTGCGACATCAAGTAATTCCAGTGTTGTCGGTGTCTCTGCATCCGATGAAGCGTCACCAGGAAATTATCAAGTCACAGTCACTTCTCTGGCCCAGGCCCAACAGGTGCGCAGTGCTTCATTCGCTGGCAACGATCAGGTGGTGGGAACAGGAACTTTGACTCTTCAAGTAGGAGCAGGGGCTGTGGTTGATATTGAGATTGACTCCGGCCATCAGACCCTGGCGGGAATCGCCTCGTCCATTAATGAGGCAGATGTTGATGTTACTGCCGGAGTTGTCCATGATGGCAGCGGCAATTACTATCTAACGTTGTCCAGCCAGGAAACGGGCTCAGAAAACACCATAACCCTGACTATTGATGACGCTGATCTCAATAACGATGATGCGAGCGGTTTATCCTCCCTCTATTCAGATCCTGTCTCTCATGCCGTAACAGAAACTCAGGAAGCTGGAAATGCCCAGTTGACGGTAAATGGTATTGCCATTGAGAGATCAAGTAATATTATCGATGATCTGATTGATGGGGTGACCTTGACTGTGAATCAGGAAGATCCAGGGAATCCATTCACTATAAAAGTAGCAAAAAATTCTAGTAGTGCCACAAGTAAGGTTCAGGCCTTTGTTGACCAATATAACACTTTGGCAGGTGTCCTTGGCCAGTTTCAGGAGTACAATACTGAAACTGGAGAATCTGGAACTTTACAGGGTGATGCCACAACCAGGCAGATCCAGTCAAGGATGCGAAGTCTCCTGTATACCCAGGTAGATGGGGTTGCGAAAGAAGTGAATGGATTGAGCCGACTGGGTGTTGAGGTGGATCGTAAAGGCAAGTTGAGCCTTGATGCTTCAATGCTTACTAGTGCTCTTGAGGAAAACCAAGATGATGTAGTCAAATTTTTTAGCCAGGAAGAATTCGGCAATAATGGTCTTGCGAAACGCTTTGATAATTTACTTGATAACTATTTGAATAGCTCGACCGGTCTTATTGCAAACAAAGAGAATGGTTTTCGGGCCTCCATTGATAATATAGCTGACCAGATAGAACGGGTTACTCTTCGTATAGAAAAAAGAGAAGAGGTGCTTCGAAGTCAGTTCGCAACTCTTGAATTACTCCTATCTAACTTTCAAACAACTTCTGGAGCACTTTCACAGCAACTTGAGAATTTGACCAATCTTACAAACGCGATATACGGGAAAAAATAGGGAGCAATCTAAGCCATGTATCAAAGCCAGAAAGCAGTATGCGGAGCATATCAGAAAAATGATCTTGCTAATTTGACCCCTGGGCAAATTATAGCCAGGTTATACCAGGCCTTAGAGCTTTCTTTAAAGAGGGCCCGTGGCGCTCTTGTTGATAGAGATGTCAGCCGTCAAGGTGAACAGATGAGCCGTGCTCTCGCTATTATTGGGGAGCTTCAGTCCTCTCTCAATCTTGAGGCGGGTGGTGAGATTGGAGAGAACCTGAACAATCTTTATTTTTATCTTATCGAAGAAATAAGCAAAGCTAATTTATCCAAAGATGTAAAACACCTGGATAATTCTATTGCCACTGTGAAGCCTCTGACAGAGGCATGGGTGGAACTTGCCGAGGGAAAAGCGAATGAAAATTCTGTCCGGACTGGAGGTCGACCTGTAGAAGCTAGACCTCGGGTTGCTTTTCAGGCTACTTTTTGATAGGATTTGGTGATGGAGTTATTGTATAAAAACGTTTTGCAGCTTACGGAAGATATAGAGATTTGTCTTGAGCGCGGGGGGAGTGATATTTCACCTCTTCTTAGCCGATGGCAAAAGGCGTTTAGTCAGCTTCCCGGCGCTATTCCGCATCAGGATTTAGCTGGCTGTACAGAGCGCATTATAGCCTGCCAGGAGAGATGTGTCCGGTTGGCAATGGAAAAGAAAAAAGAACTTCAGATAGAAATGCAGGAGACACGGAACAGAAAAAAACTGCATCAGGCATACGGTAAACATGCTGTTTTGAGATAAGCTGGAATTTGGCGAGTTCATGAGGGAAATATATTTTAAGGTACGGTGGAGGTTGTAATGAACATTGATGCAAGCGCCGCAGTGAAAAGCATAGCGCAACCAGTGGTGCCTAATGTTGAAACAGTGGATAAGGCAAAGCCACAGGTTGCTCCGGTTGAAAAAAGCGGTGATTCGGCTCGAGCTGCTCAGGATGAACGGGCGTTGCGTGATAAGCAGCAGGAAAAGCTTACCAACGAAGAGCTTACCTCGGCCGTGGAAAATATCCAGGCCCGTCTTGATGTGATGCGGACCAAGTTGGGTTTTTCCATCCATGAAGAAACGGATGATATTGTGATTAAGGTCACGGATCGTGAAAGCGGCGATGTTATCCGCCAGATTCCATCAGAGGAAGTTATGGAACTCCGGGCCAGGCTGGATGAACTCGTTGGTATTATTTTCGACAAGAAGGCTTAGACGTTTCTCGTTTTCAGGACTTTCTCCTATGCGGGAGTAACGCCATTTTTCCCTGCCTATGGATTTTAGCAATGTAAATACTGATGCCAAGGGATATGCCGTCCCTGTGCCATCATCTGTGGAGCTGGAGGATGTGCATAAGCCTCCGGTGCAGCCTGTCCCCGAAGATGGACAGGCGGATACGGTTGATCTTGACGATAAGGCCCTGCATGGCAGAAAGAGGGATAGTAGGCGTCGGGATAAAGGCGAGCAGGAAGAAAGTTCTGAAGAACTGCCGGAAGAGGCTTACAGCCGGGAAGAGCTTGAAGAGGCTGTGGGCGAGATCCAGAAGCATTTCCAGGCAATGGCCAGTTCTTTTATTGTTACTCTCCAGGTCGACAGGCAGTCAGGATTTAGAATTGAATTGAAGGACATGAAGACAAATGAAGTCGTAAGGCAGATCTCCCCGGGGGAAATAATGCGGCTTCGAAAAAAAATGCTCGATATGACCGGGCTTCTTTTTGATAAAAAAATATAGTAAAAGTTTACCAGCACCTCATCTTTGTCTGTTTTTGTAAGGGCTATAGTTTAAAGACCCAAACAAACAAATCTAAGGCACTTGAAAACTTTTACTGACCTGGTTTTGCTATAGTTTTGAGAGACCTGGTTCATTATTGCGTAGTATCGATAAAGGATTGATTCCCTCCTCATAATATCTCAATAAAACGCTGGGATTTTTATTCTGGCTTTTTTTTTCCTTGACAACCGCCACTCCTCTCTTTATAAAGGTTTTTTTAAACTGAATAAGTCCTCATTTTTTGTTATATCAATACATGTATCTCACGTTTAATTTTTAAGAAGGAGAATCTCAATGTCTAAATTAGTAGCTCCACATGGTGGTAAAGGTCTCGTATGCGCGCTTCTTCACGGTAGCGAGCTGGAAGCAGAAAAAACAAAAGCAGCCGGTCTTAAGCAGATCAATGTAAGTGCCCGTGCAAAAGGCGACTTGATCATGATGGGTATCGGTGGCTTCAGCCCACTCAGCGGTTTCATGGGTAAAGCTGACTGGAAAGGCGTTTGCGATAGTTTTCAGATGGCAGACGGAACTTTCTGGCCTGTTCCGATCACTCTGGATGTTGCCCAGGCAGATGCAGATGCTATAAAGTTAGGCGATGAGATTGCTCTCGTAGCTGACGGTGGAATCATGGCTACCATGAAAGTCACTGAGAAATACGCAATGTCTGACGCTGACAAGCGCTGGGAATGTGAGAAAGTATTCAGAGGCGAAGGTGAAGAGTCTCAGGGTGATACTTTCTGGAAAATCGCAGAAGAAGATCATCCAGGCGTTATCATGGTTATGAACCAGAAAGACGTAAACATCGCCGGTCCTGTTAAAGTTCTGTCCCAGGGCGAGTACCCAACAGAGTACAAAGGTGTTTACCTGACTCCTGCTGAGACCCGTGCAATGTTTGAGGAAAGAGGCTGGGCCAATGTTGCTGCTCTTCAGCTTCGTAACCCAATGCATCGCTCCCATGAGTTCCTGGCCAAAATCGCTATCGAGGTATGTGACGGCGTTCTGATCCACTCTCTGATTGGTAACCTGAAAGCTGGTGATATTCCAGCTGATACCCGTGTTAAAGCTATCGAAATTCTGATCGAAAACTACTTTGTAAAAGACAACGTAATCAACGCTGGATATCCTCTGGATATGCGTTATGCCGGTCCTCGTGAAGGTCTGCTCCATGCTACCTTCCGTCAGAACTACGGTGTTAACAATATGCTGATCGGTCGTGACCACGCTGGTGTTGGTGATTTCTACGGTCTGTTCGAAGCTCAGGATATCTTCAACAAGATTCCTAATACTGGTGATACCGGTAAAGACCTGCAGTGTAAACCAATGAAGATCGATTGGACCTTTTATTGCCACAAATGTGACGGTATGGCTTCTCTGCGTACTTGTAACCACGGTAAAGAGGATCGCGTTATCCTCTCCGGTACCAAGCTTCGTAAAGCTCTGTCCGAAGGCGCCGAGATCGTTGATCACTTCGGTCGTAATGAAGTTCTTGATCACCTGAAATTGTACTATGCAAGCCTCACTGAGAAAGTTGAGGTGAAAATGCAGGGTGCTGCTTCCGGTGACTCTATGTAATGAAAATGGATTGATTTCCATTTCCGGATAGAAAAAAAAGGGAGATGCCTTCGGGTGTCTCCTTTTTTTTTGCAAAAAATGGTAAGGATGAATATCTCACAGGTAATATTAGGACCACGAAGGACACGAAGAGCGCAAAGAATTGTTTTGTGTTACAAGTGATCACTTTTCAACGGAATGAAGCTATGAAACAGATAGAGGTTGGTCTAGGTGATAGAGCGTATCCTATTTTTGTACAGGAAGGTTTGCTTGCAGATATTGGTGCGGATCTCAAGGAAAGGAAAATTGGCAAGCGTTATGTGATAATTGCTGATGACCGCGTTGCAGAACTTTATGGGCAGGCTGTTGTCGTTTCTTTGGAAGCGGTAGGGTTGGCCTGTGACCTTATCACTTTCCCCCGGGGTGAGGAGAATAAGAATCTTACGACCATTGCCGGGTTGACCAGCAGGCTGGCGCAGCTTGGAGTTGATCGCAAGGATTGCCTTATTGCCCTAGGCGGCGGTGTCTCCGGAGATATAACTGGTTTTGTCGCTGCTATTTATATGCGGGGCATACCTTTTGTTCAGATTCCGACAACTCTTCTTGCCCAGGTAGACAGTTCTGTGGGTGGCAAGACAGGAGTTGATATTCCCGAGGGGAAAAATCTTGTCGGCTGTTTTTATCAGCCACGGGCCGTGTATATAGATAGTACTGTCCTGCAATCTCTTCCTCCGGAGGAATTACTCAACGGACTGGCCGAAGTGATCAAATATGGTGTTATCTACGACGCTGATTTCTTTTATTTTCTGAATGCTCACCGGGAAAAAATTCAGGCCCTTGATCTTTCTGTCATGGAAGATGTGATTCTGCGCTGCTGCTCGATTAAGGCAGAGGTTGTCGAGGCAGATGAACGGGAAGCCGATTTGCGGCGCATTCTCAATTATGGACATACCCTCGGACACGCTGTTGAGGCAGAATCACATTTCACGATAGCTCATGGCATGGCCGTGGCCATGGGAATGGTGGCGGTTAATAAAATTGCAGTGGCCCAGGGAATATTGATGGCGGAGACTGCCGGGGAAATCACAGACCTGATCAGTTCCTTTGGCTTGCCGACGACTATCCCTCCAGAACTTAACCGGCAACAGATGAAAGAGTTTTTGAAGACCGATAAAAAAACCGTAGCCGGGAAACCCTTTTTCGTCCTGCCAATTGCTATCGGCACCGTCATTATCACAGATGACGTCGATGATGCAATAATTGATGGCGCTTTAAATAATTTTTAATTCTCAATTTTCAATTCTTAATTGCCGTTATACTGCGCACCTGAAACCGATGATGTTCGACCAGGTGTTGTCCCTTTCAAGAAAGCGGGTTGCTGATGTTATCAGGCCTCCGGTTGCCCATGATCCGCCTTTGAGGATGGAGAGACGGGGGGCGTTCCCTTCGGAGCTGACGTCAAGAGGGCGGGAAGATGTCCATTCCAGGATATTGCCCAGCATGTCGAGGAGTCCGAAGGGGCTCATGGCTTTTTTGCCGTAATGGGTTACCGGTGTTGTGTCGCCGATCTGGGATGATTCGAAATTGCCATATGTGTCCAGCCAATCATCCCCCCAGGGAAAGAGGAGGCCTGCTTTGCCGCGGGCTGCTGCTTCCCATTCATCTTCTGAAGGAAGTTTCTTCCCTGCCCAGGAAGCGAAGGCAATTGCATCACGGCGGCTGACTTGGACAACGGGATGGGAGGCTTTATTCTCCAGAGAACTGTATGGGCCTTTCGGATGACGCCAGGTCGCGCCTTCAACTCGTTGAAAGCGGACTCCAGGATTAATCACAAGGGTTTCTTTTCCTGTGTCGGGATTTGTTTTTCGTGAAAAACGACCCTCAACCACCGTTCCATATCCTTTCTTTTCAGCATCGGTTTCATAACCGGTTTCGCGGATAAAAAAATCAAAGATATCATTGGTCACAGGAATTTGGCTGATGTGGAAATTGTTTAGGATAACACTATGTTCAGGGCGGTCCATACTTCTGGGGTGTTTGCTTCCCACAGGATAACTTCCTGATGGAATTTGGATAAAAGGCGGCATGAAACGCTGCATTATCATGCGGATCAGCTCGTCATTGCTTTCATTTAGGGTGTCAGGGAGATTTTCCAGAGCATCTGACGGCTCAATATAGCGTGACAGGTCCAATGGCTGTCCAGAAGATTCTTCCGCTTTTTCTGCACCTGCACCCTGTTCTGTTCCGGAAAGAGAAGGATCTCCTTTGCCTCCACCCCTACTTTTTTCCTGGGAGGAAGGAGTGCCCTCCGTCATGGCATCATTCTGCTCTCCCAGGCCGACTTCATCATCTTCAGCAATGTCCACCTCTGCAACTTCGAGAAGATCTTCATCCTCTATCAGGGTTTCTTCGTCTAGGATCTCCTCTTCTTCAACTATTTCCGGTTCAAGTTCATCGTCAGGAATTTCTTCGACAAGCTCTTCATCCTCAATCAGTTCCTCTTCGTCTACGATCTCCTCTTCTTCAATAATTTCCGGTTCAAGTTCATCATCAAGGATTTCTTCAACAAGTTCTTCATCTTCGAGGATTTCAACGTCCTGTTGCTCTGAACCATATCCGCTTTTATCAGGATGACCGGTTTCGGTGTCCTGGCCCAGACCGGTAAGATCACCATTTTGATCAATTTTGCCACCGATACTTCCGGGTTGTTTCCCTGCTCCCTCGGCACTGCCTGATTTGTCTGTTATGGCACTGTCTTCTGAAGATTCAGGATCCTTTATTTCTGGAAAATCTTCTTCATCCTCAATTAGTTCTTCATCATCTATGATCTCCCCCTCTTCAATAATTTCCGTTTCAAGTTCATCATCAAGGATTTCTTCAACAAGTTCTTCATCTGCGAGGATTTCAATGTCCTGCTGGGCTGAATCAGAGTCGACTTCATCAAGCAGGCCGGATTGGCCATCCCGGCTCTGTAATTGTAAATCGTCATTTTCTCCTGAGGTATCTGTTTCTTCAACACTGCCTAGCGTTGTCTCTGGGCCAGTTTCGCTTGGGCACCCAGCTTTCGGGCTTGTTCCTGTGTCCTGTCCCTGCCCTGAGAGGTCAGCATCCTCCCCATGACCTGTTGTTTCATGGTCACTGCCGGGTTTTATCCCTGTGTCCGAGGCACTGCCTGATCCGTCACCATCTCCTAGGCCCTCTGGAGATTCATCTTCTTCTGTCCCGGCAAGATCGTCTTCCTCTGAAACTTCGATCAGTTCCTCATCCTGATCCTCATCGTCCAGGAGATCCTCTTCCTCAATAATTTCCGGTTCAATTTCATCATCGATTATTTCTTCAACAAGTTCCTCATCTTCGGCCAGATCTTCATAGATCTCTTGAGATTGAAACCCATCCGATTCAATGAGTTCAGCACCACCATCAGAATATCCTGTTTCAGAGCCTGTCCCCGTACCTTCGCTTTCTTGGCCTCCGACGACGATGATCTCTTCACCCTCTTCAAGTTCGATCTCTTCGATATCATGGGAGCCCTCGGAACCGCCTTCTTCTCCGGACCTGCCAGCCCCTTCGCCTTTCTCTTGAATGAGTTGGTCAATTATTTCTCTGGTTTTATCAAGTTCGGACAGCATGGCCTGCAACTTCCCTGCATCACCTCCATCGGCAATACCATCCAGAATGCCGCGCATGGATGCGAAAAGATCCATTGCCGGGTCACCACTTCCTGAGGTAATCCCGAGTTTATTCAGTAGGTTGTTTTTATGTTCTTCCGAGACGGTAAAGACATTGTCTTTGCCGATGATCAGGCCTTCGGGGTTTTCGAGCTCTGAGAGGCCCTTGAAACGTTTGTTGACGGCTGATTTCAGGGAGCTCAGATTCTTTTTTTTATTGCGTATTTCTTTTTCGGAATCAACACCCCAGAGATCTTTCACCAGTTCATCAGGCGAAATTACAGAAATTTCTTCCAGGCTTGTTTCAGTGGAGAAATATGACAGCAGAAGAGAGAGAAGGTGCTCCTGGAGAGTTCCCTGGCGGAGCGCAAGATTGGAGACTGCGGTATGTATTCCCTGAAGGGTAACAAACGACATTTAAATCCTTTTTGAGAGGAGTTTTTGCAAGATGACTCCCTTAATAATAGCTTATCTGTAATGATTGCAAATATCTATTTTGATTTTGCAGCATTTTATCGATACACTGTTGTTTGAGGTTTGAGGTTTGAGGTTTGAGGTTTGAGGTTTGAGGTTTGAGGTTTGAGGTTTGAGGTTTGAGGTTTGAGGTTTGAGGTGACTTCGTCTTATTTGTTGAAGAATATCATTTGTTGATATTACGTTAAGTTCATTTTGGTGTAGGGGATTGGAATATATATGAAAGCGCTTGTTTTTGTTGAGTCGGAGGCTAAAGCCAGGACAATGGCTGACCAGTCGGGTTTGGAGATGGAAGGAGTTGTTTTGCAGGAATCGCCTGTGTTTGCAAAACATGATCCTGCTATACCTGATCTGCATCTGGGCGAAGTCGGTTTTGATTTCTCGCCAAGATCTTCCGACGGCACCTTTTTGCAGAAGCTTGATGAACATGCAGCTCGGGACATTATTGTTGCTTTTGATAATGATCAGCGCGGTGATTCCTGGAGCTGGATGATTCATGGCTACCTGGCCTCTTCAGACCAGCAGGGCAGGGGGTGCCGGAGGCTGAGGATTCATGGCTTAAAGAAAGAACTGATTAGTGAAGAACTGGCTGGTTCCCGGGGGATCCCTTTTGCTGCTGGTGCTGCATATTATATCCGTTCACAGTTTAATAGCTGCCTTGTCGGTCATTTGAAAAGACTGATTGGCACTGCATCAGGCCCGGAGAACCTGCCCCTGGATTATACCTCTCTTTCGCTTCTTTTTTTGCTGGCAGACAGGCATACTTTGGCCGCTCCTGGTGCTTCACGAGCCGGGTTTCAGCTGCAGTCAAAGCTGTCCAGCGGTAATGGGAATCTTGTTGTGACGATGAAGGAGGGAGGTGCGGCTGCAGCAGATGGTCTGGTGAGTGATTCAACACAGGTGAAAAATATTTTAGCGGAGTTGGCGGAACAATCCTTTGTCCTTGAAACGGTTCAGAGAAAAGCCGCGAAAGTCGATCCTCCCGAGCCTTTGGATTTGTCGCAGCTTCTTCATGAAGGTCATCGTCTGCTCGGTATGTCGCCGAGGCAGGTCTGGTTTTCTCTTATGCAATTGTATCATGGTGTTGCAATTGATGGCGTCTGGGCAGGGCTTATCACAGATCCTTACGGGAAAGAAGGGGAGAAAAATGACGATCTTCTTTTGGGCATCAGGAAGTATGTAGGTGATACATATGGCGGGGACGAGGTTTGCGAAGGAAAATGTGGAGCCAGGGCTATTCTTCCCCTGAATCCTGCTTTACCAGGTGAGAGTCTTCCAAAAGAACTCGGAGAGAAGGCAGTTCAGCTCTATGATTTGATTCGCAGTCGGGCCATTATGAGTCAGATGCTTTCGGTGGAAGGAGATGAAATTGAGGCAGAGGTCAGAGCCGGGACTTTTCTTTTTTCAGGCCGTGGAGTCGAAGTGAAGAAGTCGGGATTTTTGAAAGAGATGAATGATAATGATGATTTCCTGAATATTTTTCCTGATCAGCTCCAGGAAGGCCAGAAGGAGGATGTCGTCGAGCTGTCGCCCAGGGCTGTATCAAATTCGGCGGCTAACCCGTATACTCTTCCTATTCTTCTTGAGGAATTGCAGGATTTTTCAATTGTACATTCATCAACACTTGCTGCTGTCCTCCAGAAATTGATTGATGGGAACTATTTCAGGGTATTGTCTGACGGAACCCTTTTATGTCTTGGGAACACAACGAAAGTGGCAGATACGATAAACAGGGTCTTCCCTAAAATGCAGGGAATCAATTTGTCGGCCTATTTTGAGCAGACGGTATTAGAGGTCATCTCGGGCAGGAAAGACATTGATTTTGCCTTGAAGCAGTTTGATCAGAATTTTCAGATACAAGGTGTGTCTCTGTTGAAAAAGGAAGCTCCTTCCCTGGTTATTCCCCGGGAGAAGCGTTCTAAGAATATAATTAAAAGTCCAATTGAAGAAGATGCCGGCAGCAGCGCGGAATTACCTGTTGTCAATCAGCCTGCAGATCTCTCGGAATCTTCCGACCAGACTCCGGATTTTGCGTCGTCACAGCATGAAGACGACGCTGAGGAAGCGGTAATTCCTGCAATTGAAGAAGGTGTTGGTGAAGAAGAATCACTACCTGAGATTGCAGAAGAAGAGAGCGGCTACGATGGAGTCGAAACTGCTGCTGAATTATATGCAGAGGAGTCTGAAGATGTCCCTGTTGTAGAGGAAAGGGAAGAGCACGAGCCGGATATTTCTGTAAGCCCTGATTTGAAAGCCGGCGAAGATGATTTGCCGGAAGAGCCTCCAGAGACACATCCGCCGGAATTATCAGTGGAATCAGACATTGTTGTTGATGAAAAGGTACAGGCGCTGTCCGAGGCTCTGAATCGTGATGACAAGAAATCGTCCGGCCCCCAGGAAGGGAGGGCGGATGTCCCGTGTCCACTGTGCGGCAATGATCACCTTATGGTCAATAGGACGTCATCAGATAAAATCTATTATGAATGTCCGGTGTCCAATTGTGAGTTCATTGCATGGTCCAGGCCCCATGGAATATCCTGCCCGAAATGCAGGTCTCCCTATCTGGTCGAAAAGAAAGGTGCGGAGGCGCAGATTCTTCATTGCCCCAAAGCAGGATGCCGTTATGAGCAGCCGGTGAGCAGTGGGGCGTCAGGCGGCGCTGCAGGCGAAAAGAAAAAGGTGCTTGTCAAACGTAAAAAAGGGAGCAGCGGGTCCGGGGCAAAGACAAGAAAGGTGGTGGTGCGGCGAAAGCGATAATGGAGGAATGATTTCTCACAGAGACCACAGAGGCACAGAGAAAAACTTTGTGTGCTCTGCACCTCTGTGAGAAAAAACGACCTTTGAATCCAGGTCGGCAGTCTGAACGAACTTACCGTTCGTCCCCGTTGCCGTTTTTATGGAACTCGATTTGTGCTTCGGACGGACTCATTGCCGGATCAGCGAGGATCTGGATAGTGACCTTGTACTTGCTTTCCAGGTTGAGGATATCCGCACGTTTCTGGTTGAGAAGATATTGAGCGACTGCCAGAGGAAAAAGGCATGTGACTTTATCGGTCATTCTTTTAATGGCCCCGGTCTGGATTTTCCTCAGGTGGGAAACGGCCAGTGTTTCAACGGATCGAGTCATCCCCAGTCCGTTGCAATGCTGGCAGGCAATATAACTGCCTTTCTGGATTGGAGGACCAAGACGTTGTCTGGAAATCTGCATAAGACCGAATTTTGATATCCGGCTTGTGTCTTTTTTGGCCTTATCCCGCTTCATGGCTGTCTTTACTTTGTTTTCTACTTCTCTAATATGCTTTTTGTCCCGCATATCAATAAAATCAACAACAATTAAGCCGCCGAGATCCCGGAGCCGCAGCTGGCGGGCAAGCTCTTCTGCCGCTTCCATGTTGGCGAGGAAGATTGTCTCTTCAAAATTTTTGTCTTTTGATGTTCGTCCTGAATTGACGTCAATTGCAACAAGAGCCTCGGTGGGATTAATGACAATGGAGCCCCCTGACGGCAATTGCACCTCCGGCTGAAACATGGATTCAATCTGGTTTTCGATCTGGTACAGATTGAAGATTGGTCTGGCGCCCTGGTGAAGCTTTACCCTGGTTGTGCGCTGACGGGCTGGAAGCAGGGCAAGGAAGTTCTCGACCTGGGTATATGTTTCTGTGTTGTCGACCAGGATTTCTGTAATTTCAGGATCGAAGTGATCACGCAGAAAGCGGGAAATCACATTCTGCTCTTTGTAGATTAATGAAGGAGTAGACATGGATTGCCCACGGCTTTTTATTTCCGCCCAGAGATTCAGCTGGAATTCAATGTCCTTCACCATGGCTGTTTTGGTAATATCTTTGCTCGCTGTTCGGACAATGTAGCCGATTTCTTCCGGGAGCTTTACCGAGCTCATAACCTCTCTGAGCTGCGAGCGCCGCGATTCTTCGGTAATCTGCCTGGAGATGCCATGGCTGTCACTTCCCGGCATAAGAACAACATAGCGACCAGGCATGGAAAGGTATGTGGTGATGCTCGCGCCTTTATTGCCGGTAGCTTCTTTAACAACCTGCACCAGAACTTCCTGGCCTTTTTTTAGAACTTCCTGGATGTCAAGGCGATTCCAGTGGGTTCCCGGAGGGACCTCTTTGCAGTAATATTCCGGATGCACTTCACTGAAGGGAAGAAATCCATTTTTCTCTGTACCCATGTCTACGAAAATTGCCTGGAGGTTCGGTTCGATGGAGGCGATACGTCCTTTGTAGATATTACTCTTTGCCTGGGCCAGGGAGACGGTTTCAATGTGAAATGATTCAACCCTGCCTTTTTCCAGGAGAACGATTCTGGCTTCTTCAGGTTCATCAGCATTAATAAGAAGCTTCATGCTTCCTGATTCCCTTGGAGCTGTTTCAGCCTTTGGCGCTGTTTTTTCAGGAGAAGCCTGCTGGTCTGTCCCTGGTTTGCGAGGAGATTTTCCGCGCGGCCGTGGCTTTCTTTTTTGGGCGGCCGGTTTAGCCGGAGATTTGGCTTCTTCTTTATTCTCCGGGGTTTCAGGTGCCGCGGGAGCTACTGTTGTCTCCGCTTCGACTGTCTTTTCGGGCGTACTTTTCTTAGCAGCTGGTTTCCGCGGCCGTGGCTTTCTTTTTTGGGCGGCCGGTTTAGCCGGAGATTTGGTTTCTTCTTTATTCTCCGGGGTTTCAGGTGCCGCGGGAGCTACTGCTGTCTCCGCTTCGATTGTCTTTTCGGGCACACTTTTTTTAGCAGCTGGTTTGCGCGGCCGTGGTTTTCTTTTGGGGGCGGCCGGTTTGGCCGGAGATTTGGTTTCTTCTTTATTCTCCGTGGTTTTCGGTGTTGCAGGAGCGGCTACTGTTTCCGCTTCGACTGCTTTTTTTGTCGCACTTTTTTTAGCAGCTGGTTTTCTCGCCTGTGGTTTTCTTTTAGGGGCCGCCGGTTTATCCGAAGCTATGGCGTCTTCTTTTTTTTCTGCGGCTTCTGATTTTGTGGTTTTCTTGGCCGGTTTGGCTGTTGCTGTCTTTTTAGGGGCAGCTTTTCTTGGCCGGGGTGTCTTTTTTACAGCAGGTTTTACAGGTTTGTCGGTCTGTTCAATTTCTTCAGTTGGTTTCTTTTTGTTTTCTTCGGTCATGATGTGTGTATTTCCTTCCACCCGGAGAGCTAGTGTTCTTGGGTGGAGCTGCGGCTGCCGGCGTGTAAAAGACCTTTTGTGGAAGATTTTTCACAGGCCGGAGCCAGAATTCAAGGTGCTGCATCCGTTGGTGAAATCTTCACGGTGCAGAATAGTATTTCTTCCCCTGGTGCTCTGTTTGAATCACTTTTTCTGATTTTTCCAGATGCAGCAGGGCATTTGTTGTTGAATCTGTGTCAAGATTCAGTGCTTCGCAAATGTCAGAAGCGGTGCACGGCCTTCTTTGGAGGATATGCAGGATTTCCGATTCATTTGCGATGCGGTTTTTTTCTTTTTTCTTCCGGGAGAAGTCGGCAATGATTTCTACTTTCCCGGGTAATTCCTGTGCAATGCGTTTTAATTCTTCCTGCGAAACAGGCATGGCATATTTTTCAAGCGGCGGCCTGGCAACGGTGTTTAACTGCACCATGTCAGGTTTTATTCTTGCCACTGCTTGCTGCAGGGCTGTTATATCCTCGGGGGTGTTATTGATCCCTTTGACAATGAGTATCTCCAGCCAGATTTTTCCGGAAAATTCCCGGGAAAAGAGAACCAGTCCATCAATAATTTCACTCAGTCTGTTACATGCTGCAGGGCGGTTTATTTTTCTGAAACTGCTTTCTCTGGCTGCATCCAGAGAAGGAATGACAATGTCTGCTTCAAAAAGATCTTTACGGACGTCGGCCCGATAAAACAGGGAGCCGTTGGTCAGGACGGCAACCGGCTTGTCTGTTCTTTCTTTAATATGATGTATGATTTTTCCAAGGCCACTGTGCAGAGTCGGCTCGCCATTGCCGGTAATGGTAAAGATGTCAATCGGCTTGGAAGCCGACTGGTTTTTTATGGTTTCGTCAATTTCGGCAATTATTTCTGCTGTGGGTGTATATTCCTTTCTGTCACAGGTGGTGACAGGAGAGACTCCAATTTCGCAGTATATGCAGTTGTAACTGCACGTTTTTTCAGCAAGAAGATCGATACCCAGAGAAAGCCCCAGCCGCCTGGAGTTAACGGGACCAAATGTATATTTCATTCAAAAGATAAAAAGTGTAAAGCGATCATAGGAACTCGCCGGTTATTGTATGATGGCGTCGTAAAAAGTCCGATCTACTGCGTTGTACCAATTTTTCAGACACTCGGCATACTACACGTATGGCCTCGCACCTGAAAAATTGCTACGCCTTGTATATCAAACTTTTCACTTAGCCATCCCGAGACTTTTTACGAGATTGTCATTGTATAGTGTCTAAAAATACCGTAGCTATCCGAAAATACCAGTAAAATCATATTAATACAAGTATTGGTGTCGGCCCGGTATGTTTTATCAGTTTCAGCTGATTCAGTTAGCCACTTATTCTGCGCATAAATCGTATATAACCTGCTGATATTGCTGGCGGAGATAATTTCAAGCTCGTCTTTTGTCTTGTTTGCAAGTTTTACCTTGACACCTGTTGGGCCGTAATGGTTGAATGCCGTTTTAAGTGCCTGGGTGCGTTGTTTTTGTCGAGTTGTCGCGTTGACCAGAATATCAACAAACTCAACAAACTCAACAAACTCAACAAACTCAACAAACTCAACAAACTCAACAAACCAATAAGACTTTCTATAGAGGAAAACAATGCGAAGTGATTCAATAACCAAAGGATTGGAGCGGGCACCGCATAGATCCCTTTTCAAGGCAATGGGATATACCAATGAAGAGATGAGCCGTCCGTTAATTGGCGTAGGGCATGCTCACAATGAAATAATCCCCGGCCATATACATCTTGATAAAATTGCTGAAGCGGTCAAGACAGGGATCCGTATGGCCGGAGGAACACCTATTGCCTTCGCAACCATAGGGGTGTGTGACGGGATTGCTATGGCCCATAAGGGGATGAAGTATTCCCTGGCCAGCAGGGAAATTATTGCTGATTCTGTTGAAATTATGGGGATGGCGCATCCTTTTGACGCCATGGTGCTTATCCCCAACTGTGATAAAATTGTTCCCGGCATGCTTATGGCCATGCTGCGACTTAATCTTCCTTCAATAATGGTCAGCGGCGGTCCAATGCTTACCGGGCGTTTTCGCGGCAAAGACGTTCATCTCGTCAGTGTGTTTGAAGGGGTGGGGCGCGTAAAGGCCAAAAAGATGACCATGGAGGAGCTTGATGAGCTTGAAGATGAAGCCTGTCCGGGTTGCGGGTCCTGCTCCGGTATGTTTACCGCAAATTCCATGAACTGCCTGACAGAGGCACTTGGTCTCGGTTTGCCTGGGAATGGCACCATTCCGGCGGTAGCCGCGGCCAGGATCAGGCTGGCAAAACAGGCTGGCATGGCTGTTATGAATCTTTTTCATGAAGATATCAGACCCCGTGATATTGCCACCAGGGAGGCCTTTGAAAATGCCATGGCTGTTGATATGGCCCTCGGCTGTTCCACAAATACAGTGCTTCATGTCCCGGCAATTGCCGGTGAGGCCGGAGTTGATCTTCCCCTGGCAACATTTAATGAAGTGAGCAACCGCATTCCCCATCTCTGCAGTCTGATCCCCGGAGGACCACACAGTCTGCAGGATCTTAACGAGGCCGGTGGTGTCCAGGCTGTTATGCGTGAACTTCTCAATACCGAGTCGGGTCTCCATCAGGATGTTATGACCGTTACCGGCAGAACCCTTGGCGAAAATCTGAACAGGACTGAAGTTCGTGATCGCGAAATAATCAGGTCCGTTGACAAGCCTTATCATAAGTTCGGTGGGATTGCCGTTCTCTATGGAAACCTTGCGCCGGATGGTGCTGTGGTCAAGCAGTCTGCTGTTGCAGATGAGATGATGATTCATAGCGGTCCGGCCCGGTTGTTCGATTCCGAGGAAGAGGCACAGGCTGCGATACTTGGAGGGAAGATCAAGTCAGGAGATGTTGTTGTTATTCGTTACTGCGGGCCTAAAGGAGGTCCGGGTATGCCGGAAATGCTTTCTCCGACATCTGCTATCATTGGAATGGGATTAGGCAACAGTGTTGCCCTTATTACCGATGGCCGTTTCAGTGGAGGAACACAGGGTGCCTGTGTCGGTCATGTGTCTCCTGAAGCAGCGGTGGGAGGCCCCATCGCTCTTGTGCAGGAAGGTGATACCATTGTTGTCGATATCACCAATAAACGGCTGGAGGTCCAGGTGGATGATGCTGTGTTGGCAAAGCGCAAAGAATCCTGGCAGCCACCAGAGCCAAAGATCACAACCGGATATGCCGCCAGGTATGCCAGGATGGTCACTTCAGGAAGTACCGGAGCTGTTCTTCGGCTGGATGAAGCGTGCAGGAGCCGGGAGTCAGAATAGATGCCCCAGGTCCTTAATGATGCATCTCCGGAAGGTTTAATGGGGGAAGTGATTGCGGTGCGAATCATTACTTTTTGCCCTTTGCCTTTTGCCTTTTGCCTTTTGTTTTCAGCCTTCTTTCTTCTGATTGGCGCCAGTCCGTCATCTGCAGTAGATGCAGGCAGTCTTCCCTGGGAGATTACTGCAGACCGGATGACACGGCAGCAGAACCCTCAAGTTGTTATTGGCGAGGGAAACGTTGTCATGAAGCGGGTGGAGGAGGGAGAAGGCAGTGGCCTTGTTCTCAAGGCTGACTGGATTGAATATAATGTAGATCTGGGGACTGTGAAAGCCCGGGGCAATCTGTCCATGAAGTCACCCAAAGAGGACGTTGCGGCCGAAGAAGCTCTCCTCAACCTGTATGACGAAACAGCCACGCTGTCGAATACCACTCTTTTTATTCCCAATTCCAATCTGCATTTCACCAGTGGCATGGTGAAGAAAACAGGGCCTATTTCCTACTATATGGAAAATGGATCCTTCACGACCTGCCCTCTTGAAGAAGGAAAAGCGTCTCCATGGAGATTCAGCTCCTCTGAAGCGATGGTGAAGACGGAAGGTGTCACTGTTCTTAAGCATACGGTTCTCCGGATAAAAAACGTCCCGGTTCTCTATACCCCATACCTGGCTTTCCCTGTGTATCAGAAAAGGAAGACGGGTTTTCTCCTGCCGGAATTCTCCCAGTCAAACCGTAACGGTACAGGCATCATAACTCCTTATTTTGTTGATCTGTCGCCCAATACAGATATTACTCTGTACCCTGGGTATCTTGCTCGGCGCGGTATGACAGCCGGAGTTGAAGCCAGATATGTTGCCGATTATGGATCCCAGGGAACCCTTGCCGTCTCATATCAGTATGACAGAACTGAAGATGACGCAGGCGATGATTATAAAGACGATGGCTTTTATCGTTCAGAACAGCACCGGTACTGGATACGTGGGAAAATAGATCATGATTTTGGCAATGACGTGATTGCCAGGCTTGATATTGATCTGGCATCAGACCGTGATTATCTCCAGGAATTTGAAAGAAGCATTATCGGTTTTGAAGAGAGCAACAGGGCCTTTTTGCGCCAGTTTAACCGTGGTCTTGAGGAGCAGACACTGTCGTATCGGTCTTCAACGTATACTATTAGTAAAACGTTTGATTCCTCCTTTCTTGGAGTTCAGGCAGTCGGGATTGATGACAATGATAAGTCAAATGATCTGACTGCTGGTACCGCCATTCATACTCTGCCCCACCTTGTTTTTGACGGTGTGATGAATATCCCGAAATCAGATATGCATCTCACCTGGAATACTGATTATGTCCATTACTGGCGGGACCAGGGGATTGGCGAACATCGTCTGGACCTCTACCCCCGCATTGTCTCTCCTCTGCCCCTGGGCCGGTTCCTGGAGGGGACACTTTCTGCCGGACTTCGTGAAACGCTGTACAGTATAGATGGGCATGGTTCTCAGTGGGACTGGGATTCCGATGACAGCCAGTACAGAACAGCATGGGACGTCAAAGGGGAAATTGCCACCACTGTGGCCCGTGATTTTCAGGGTGATTTCGGGCCCTATTCATGGATTAATCATGCAATCCGTCCGGAACTGGCATATGAATACACCTCTGTCAATAATGATGATGTTCTCCCCGCCATTGATTCTGTAGACACACTTACCCGTAACAATCTCTTCAGGTATGGTCTGAATAATTATTTTCGGGCTGGTGGCACAGACCAGAAAGGCGGGATTTTTCAGCGCTATCTCGGCTCTCTTGAAATTGAGCAGGCCTATGATATCAAGGAGGCTCGGAGAGATAGGGCAGGTGCTGATGACAAAAGGCGTCCTTTTTCTGATATTGCTCTTACCCTGAATGTCAATCCATTGCCGCGCTGGCAGCTGAAATACGAAACAGATTACAGTGTGTATGGCGATGGGTTTACCAGGCACGATCTCTACGGCAGGTATACCTCTAAACGAGGCAACATGTTCTTTCTTGAGTACAGGTATGAAGAGGACATCGAACATGAAGTGGACGCCAAGATCAGTGAAATCAATGCCGCCCTCCAGACTCATTTGACAGAAACACTGTATCTGGAGGGAGATATCACCCATTCTCTCCATACTGACGAGACAGTGCGCGCTTCAATCGGCATTGTCTATCATCCGGGCTGTTGGGCCATAGAGCTTCGGGCCGAAGATACACCCGATGATGATCGCCTGATGCTGATGTTTTCTCTTGTTGGCCTGGGGGAAACTCTTGGTATAGGTCTCAGCAGTGACCTTGGAGAGGGTGGTGTCAAGCTGTCTTCCGGTTCAGGGGATATTGATATTGAGGAAATCAGGCAATAAATGAATTACGACGTTTTTAATGGTGATGCCGACGGCATCTGCGCCCTGCATCAGCTTCGGTTGGCAGAGCCCCGGGATGCAGAGCTTGTCTCGGGCGTAAAGCGTGATATCCGACTGCTCGCCCGTCTTGTTAAAAAGTCTGTTACAAAAGCCCGGATTACGGTTCTTGATATTTCCCTGGACAGTAATAAAGAGGATCTGTTGTCTCTGCTCGCCCATGACAACTCTCTATTCTATATTGATCATCATTTTGCCGGAGAAATTCCCGATTCGCTGAATCTCATCGCCACTATCGATCCCTCACCGGATACCTGTACCGGTCTTATCGTCGACAGGCTCCTTGATGGGCAATACCGGGCCTGGGCTGTGGTGGCGGCCTTTGGTGACAATCTTCATGATGCCGCCAGTCAGGCTGCCGAAGTTTTACATATTTCCCCAGGGGAACTGGCTGTCCTCAGGGAGCTCGGGGAACTATTGAATTATAACGGCTATGGTCGTGTTGTTGAAGATTTGCACTATACCCCGCAGGATCTGTATAAAGCGATTCAACCTTATAGTGACCCCCTTGAGTTTTATAATACCTCGGATGTGCTGGCCCGCCTGAAAGAGGGTTTTGAAAAAGACATGGCTGACGCCAGGGCCCAGGCGCCGCACAGTGAAACAGAATCCGGCCGGGTTTTTATGCTGCCTGATGATTCCTGGCCGCGAAGGGTTGCCGGTGTGTTCAGTAATGAGAAAGCTCGCGAGAAAGGGGAGAAGGCCCATGCCTTGCTGGTTGATAACGGAGATGGAAGTTATCTCGTCAGTGTCAGGGCTCCTCTGGAAAACAAGCAGGGTGCGGTAGATCTTTGCCGCAGATTTCCCACTGGAGGAGGCCGGGAAGCGGCAGCAGGTATTAATGCCCTACCGGTTGAGCAGCTCGATGATTTTTTAGAGGAATTTCATAATAAATGGTCGTAATAATGGTACTTTGAAAAATTAGGATTTTCGTTCAAGATCAAGGCGTACGAAAAATTTTACCACAGGCATATGTTTGATATGTCGAGGATAAAATTTTGAGTACAACGTAGAGATTGGATGAGATAAGCGCAGACTTCGAAAGACAATTTTTCAAGGTGGCATAAATGTTTCTTGTCGAAAGACTCCCAGAGCATAAACGAAAGGATTAAAAATAGATGAATACTTATAATTTCAGTAGGTTGCTTCCTTATTATCTGTGCCTGTTTGCTCTATTCTTTGTCCTTGGTCCTCTTGCTTCTGCCCCCTGTTTTGCAGAAACAGCCAAACCCCTTGCCGCTGATCTGGTTACAGACGGTCAATCTATTGATATTGCCTCTGAACGGTACCAGGGCCTTTTTAAAGAACTGCGCCTGACCCACAATTTTACCCAGGGGGAACTCGATACTCTTTTCTCCGGAGTGACCATAAAGCGGCGTGTTCTGGAATTAATGGATACCCAGTGGGAGGCGAAACCGTATCATCAGTATTATCCGCGTTTTGTTACTGGAATAATGATTGCCGAGGGGAAACTGAAGCTGATTCAATACAGGGATCTTCTTGACAAGGTTGAAAAAGAACTCGGAGTTGAGAAGGAGATTGTTGTTGCCATCTGGGGAATTGAGAGCCGTTTTGGCAGGAATAAAGGGTCGTTCAGCATGTTTCAGACCCTGAATACCATGTTTGATGCTTATCCCCGCCGCCGGGACTTTTATCGGAAGCAGCTTGTCCATTTCCTCCTGCTGTGTCGCGAAAATCAGGTGGATCCCCTCAGTGTAACAGGGTCATATGGCGGTGCTTTCGGTCAGACCCAGTTTATTCCGTCGAGCTTCAGGGAATATGCTGTTGATTTTGATGATGACAGCAAACGGGATGTCTGGGAGTCAATTCCTGATATTCTGGCGAGTATCGCTAATTATCTCCGACGTTTCCATTGGGAATTCGGAGCCCCTGTGTACGAGGAAATTGGTGACACCTTAAAAGGTGAGGAGCTAGTTGCCGCCTACAAAAAGGGCAGAAAAGGATTTGTCAGCCTGGAGGATGTGGAAAAAATACAGGGAAAAGATCTGCCGCCTTCTCCCGAGAATAGAAAAGTCACCATTGTTGGTCTTGAACTGGAAAACGGCACGAATCGATATGTAGCCGGGTACCCGAATTTTCAAGCTATCACTGCCTGGAATCATTCCAACAGATATGCCATGGCTGTCACTGAACTGGCAGAAAAACTAGCAGGAAAATAAACGACCGCGGTGGCGGCTGGTACTGTCATGTGTGATGGCGTCGTAAAAAGTCCGATCTACTGCGTTGTAGCAATTTTTCAGGCACT
>JACNJZ010000080.1 GCA_014382295.1 Candidatus Desulfobia pelagia
CTAATATCCGCTCAGTCTTCGACTTTCCGGATGAGAACTAATTAACTTTTTCTAGTAGTTATATCCGTACCAATGTACTACGCAAATCTTTATCGCTCTTTCCAGGAAACCTGGCCCTCAGCCCTTTTTCAAACTCAACTATCGCAAAGGCAACGATGCCGGCCGCTACGATATTTACCCAGGCCCCAAGACCAATGGGAGCACTCTGGAACAATCTATTCATCACCGGAAAATAAGTGTATGCAAGCTGAAGGAGCAACATTACCGCCACTCCGCCGAACACCCACATATTAGAAAAAAAGCCGAGTTGAAAAACAGACTTTGTCAATGAGCGGCAGTTGAACAGATAAAAGAGCTCCATGACCACAAAAACATTCACAGCCACAGTGCGCGCCTGGGCAACATCTGCTCCTCTTGCCAACTCCCACTGAAAAAGGGCAAAGGAGGCTCCGAGCAACAAGCCTCCCACAAGAAGGATGCGGCCGATAAGGGTTTTCGTGAGTATAGGGGTTTTCGGGTTCCGTGGCAACCGGGTCATGATTCCTGGCTCCTTGGGCTCAAAGGCCAGCATCAACCCCAGAAAACCGGCAGTCGTCATATTGATCCATAGAATCTGCACAGGGAGAATGGGCAGGGTGGCACCAAAAAAAACAGCCGTCATAATGACCAGCCCTTCGCCCAGATTGGTCGGCAGAGTCCAGACAATGAATTTTGTCAGATTATCGAACACCCCGCGCCCTTCTTCCACAGCAGCCTCGATGGAACTAAAATTATCGTCGGTCAGCACCATGTCGGCAGCTTCCTTGGACACCTCGGTGCCTGTTATCCCCATGGCTACGCCGATATCTGCCTGTTTCAGGGCCGGAGCATCATTAACACCGTCGCCGGTCATAGCCACCACATGGCCACGGGACTGCAGCGCCTCCACCAGGCGCAGTTTCTGCTCTGGTGCTACCCGGGCAAACACCGCCGTTTTCTCTGCCTCTTCAATCAATTCCCGATCGGAAAGAGCGGCAAGATCGCTGCCGGTAAGAACCCGCGGGCTGTCACCATGAACTGCCTTCATACCATTTAATCCGATCTGCCTGGCAATGGCAGCAGCGGTCACTGCATGGTCACCGGTGATCATCTTGACGCTGATTCCAGCGTTCTGGCAGACCTTAATCGCCTGTATTGCCTCGGCCCTCGGCGGGTCTATCATGGCCATGAGCCCGATAAAAACAAGATCGGACCGCACATCGTCATGGGTTATGCCATCAGCAGCAGCTCGTTCCTTTTGGGCAAAAGCAAGCACCCTGAGCCCCATTTTCGCCATATGTTCAACCTGACTAATAATTTTATTTGCATCCAGGGCAGATCCTCCCCCCCCGGAGTCAAGCTGGTTGCTGCACCGGGCAAGAACGGCCTCCACCGCACCTTTGATATAGATACGTTGTTTGCTGTTCCCTTCACTCGTATGCAGAGTTGCCATGTACTGATGTTCAGATTCAAAAGGCAGAACATCGAGACGGGGAAAACGATTTTTCTGTTCGGCGAGATCAATGCCTCCCTTGATGGCGGGAACAAACAGCGCTCCCTCTGTGGGATCGCCCTGTATGTACCAGGTTTTATCCTTGTTTAACAACTGACTATCATTACAGAGGATTCCGGCGTACAAGCATTCAACAAGGGCGGGGGCTTTCGCCAGGTCAAAACTGTTGCCTTCCCGAAGAATCTTTCCAACAAGAGGATTATAACCAGCCCCGGTCACCTCATAGGCAATATCACCGGCAATTATTTTCTGCACGGTCATCTGGTTTTCAGTCAATGTCCCGGTCTTGTCCGAACATATCACCGTGGTAGACCCCAGGGTCTCCACCGCCGGCAGTTTCCGTATAATGGCCCGTTGTTTCGCCATGCGTGAAACACCAATGGCAAGCGTTATGGTGACCGCCGCAGGCAGACCTTCAGGAATGGCACCAACTGCAAGGGCCACCGCTGCCATGAACATATCGAAAGGGGCCTGGCCCCGCAGAATTCCCACGGCAACGGTCAGAACGGTGAGAGCAAGAATGGCGTACAGCAGAATATGGCTGAAATGGGCAATCTTACGGGTGAGCGGAGTCGCAAGTTCATCGGCGGAAGCGATAAGTTCCGAGATACGGCCCACCTCGGTATGATCTCCCGTTGCAGTGACAATCCCTGTCCCCTGCCCATAGGTAACCAGAGAGGAGGCATAGGACATGTTCAGTCGATCCGCTAACAGCGTATCAGGATTGAGCTCTCCCCCTTTTTTCTCCACCGGCAGCGACTCACCGGTCAGGGCCGACTCGTCGATCCGCAGGTCCTTGACCTCGAGAAGCCTCAGATCCGCCGGCACCTTATCGCCGCTGGCCAGCAGAACAATATCCCCCGGCACCAGTTCCGTCGCCGGAATCTGCTTTTTTTCACCCTGGCGCAGAACCGTGGCCTCGGTTGTCATGGTCCTGGCCAGAGCGGCCAAAGCATTTACCGCCTTTGCTTCCTGGATATAGCCAATTATCGCATTTACCAGAACCACTCCGAAAATAACACCGGAGTCCACCCATTCCTGAAGAAGTGCTGTAATACTTCCAGAGACAATCAGAATATATATCAGCGGCTGATGAAACTGGAGCAGAAACCTTTTGAACGGCCCTTTTCCCTTTTTGGCAGTTAAGGCATTAGGCCCAAACGTCTCCTGGAGATGTTTAATCTCAAAGTGATCCAGGCCTTTTTCCACATCACTATCCAGGAGATCAACAACCTCTTCTGCCGGCAGGTGATGCCAGTGTTTGCCTATTAATGTGGTCATTCGTTTCCTTTTTCTACTTCTCTTTTCCGGGTCTCAAGCCTCTCCGCTCTGGCTCCTGGCGCAGGATGGCTTGACAGAAAAGAATGATTGTTTCCCAAAGTGGCAAGTTTTCTTAAAGCAGATACTGCGGCTTTCGGCTCATTCCCTGTATTCTCAAGGAAAAAAAGACCGTAATCATCCGCTTCTCTTTCTTCCTGTTGCGAGAATTGGGCGTTTAACAGTTTTTCGACAAAGCCGCCTATCTGGGAACCGGCGATGGCTCCAATTTCATTATTAATGGATGCGACCCCTTTGCGTACCGCCTGCCCCGCATAAGCAAGCCGTATTTTTTTTCGGACATGATCTTTGACCACATGCCCTACCTCATGACCAATGACAAAAAGAAGCTCCTGATCATCCATCATGTCCATCAGACCGCTGTATATACGGATTGTACCGTCAGCCATGGCAAAAGCATTGATCTCAGGAGTTAGGTACACCTTGAAATTAAACTCAAAACCATCCTGTTTCGTGTGTTGATCGGTGAGCTGCTGCAAGCGCCGGGCGTATTTATCTTGACCGGCGGCAATTTTGTTTTGACTATCCGAAAACTGTGCCGTCTGTGTTGCCAGGTCCCTGACGGCCTCCTCAGAGAGAGTTACCGCCTTGACCGCATCAACACCAGCCTGCGAAACAAGCATCAGATCAACCTCTTCACATCCACCAGTCAACAGAGACAAGCAGACCAGAATCATCACAGAGACCTTGGCCACAGGATTTTTCAAAAAAACCATAAAGCATTTCAAATTGCTTCCAGTCTTTTGATTCTCTCCTGAATCGGAGGATGGGTACTGAACAATCGTGATATTGTTTGGCCGCTCAAAGGATTAACGATATACATCTGGGCCGTCGCCGGGTTGACCTGCATCGGACGTTGACGGTTATATTGCTCCAGTCGATTAAGGGCACTGGCCAGTCCCTGCGGCTTGCCGCAAATCTCGGCACCTGTAGCATCAGCCACGTATTCTCTGCTCCGGGATATGGCCATCTGGATCAATGCCGCAGCCATGGGGGCAATAATCATCATGGCAAGAGAGCCAATTAAACCACCGCCTCCTCCTTCTTCATCACGACCTCTGCCGCCGCCAAAAATCATGGCCCACTGGGCCATGGTGGCCATATAGCTGATAGCGCCGGCCATAACTGCAGCAATGGAGCTTATCAGGATATCTCGGTTTTTGATATGGGCCAGTTCATGAGCCATCACCCCTTCCAGTTCATCGCTGTTCAAAAGGCGCAGCAATCCTTCGGTTACCGCCACAGCGGCATGTTCCGGATTACGGCCGGTGGCAAAAGCGTTGGGGGTCTCGCCCGGCATTATATAAACCCGGGGTTTAGGCAAAAGAGCCCGCACTGCCAGACGTTCAACCAGAGCGTGAAGTTCAGGAGCCTCGGCACTGCTGACTTCCCTGGCCCGACTCATTTTCAAGGCCATGGTATCGCTGAACCAATAAGCAAAAAAGTTCATTCCAAGCGCCACAACAAACGCCATAACCATACCGTTTTGTCCGCCTAAAACCTGACCGGCAACCATAAACAGGCCGCTCATCGCCGCCATAAGCAAAAAAATCTTGGTGGTATTTATCATGAATATCGACAATCTCCTTGAATGTAATACGTTATAACTTTGGTTAAATCTAAAAAAAGGTACTTCTCTTTCATCCGTAGCTATGCAGACCGGAAAGCAAAAAATTCACCCCGTAATAGGTAAACATCACAGAACCAAAGCCAACGATGGAGAACCAGGCAATCCGGTGACCACCCCATCCTCTTGTAAAGCGGGCGTGCAGGGCCGCAGCGTAAATAAACCAGGTGATCAGCGACCAGGTCTCTTTTGGGTCCCAGCTCCAATAGGTTCCCCAGGCGGAGTTGGCCCAGACGGCACCTGTAATGATACCCGCCGTCAGCCACATAAAACCGAAAACCAGGGTTTTGTGTATAATATCGTCAAGAACCCTTAAAGAAGGTAACTGAGAAAGCATATTCCCTTCTGGCTCATGTTCTTTTTTCCTGTTTTTCAACAAATAGAGGATCCCGAAGCCGCAGGCTACCGCAAAAGCAGCATAACCAATAAAGCAGGTTACCACATGAGCGATAAGCCAGTTGCTCTGCAGGGCCGGGATGAGGGGAGTAATCTGAGGGTTCTTCATTTCCGCAAGCGCCATGGCTATGGCTGCAAAGGGCATTGAAAAAGCGCCGAGATAGCGGTTTTTATATTTAAATTCCAGGAACAGATAGAAAATGGCTATCGACCAGGCGAAAAAAACCAGCGACTCATACATGTTTGACAAAGGCGCATAGCCGATGCCCATCTGATGAGACTCTACCCACCGCAATCCAATTCCTGCTGTATTTATCAGGAAAGCAGCCAACGTCACCACTGTAGCCACAGTGCCTATTTTTTTTACCCTGAAAACAAAAAGGCCTATATAGAGAACGGCAGACAAGAGATAAGCAAATGTTGTAAAACCTAAAAGCTGTGAACTGTCCATGTGGATTCCTTTTTTTTCAATATATTCATCTAAAAAACCATACGCCCCTGGTTTTGATCGTCAACGATCCACTCAAACCCAATTTCTATAGTTCCAATTCATCCCGTTCCTTCACCTCAGCCAACCTGCGCCTATTGATCCTGATCGGAGCATCACGACGCCGCGCCAGACTACGACTGATCGTTCTGTCTGCCCGAGACAGACAATAGCTCAGGGCAGAAAAAATATTTTCTCCATCACCCTGCACCACAACCTCACCGGCCGATGCCAATTTCACCGAGACAACACATCGTGTATCGATTCCCCCCTTGGGACCATTTATATCCGTTATACGGACTTTAATAATCTGGAGGGCTGTCCCGAAACGACTCAGGGCAAACCTTACCTGTCGGGCTACCTGGCAGGAAATTGTGTTGTCTGAACACGTCTGCTGCATCGTGATATCGATCTTCATGAAAAATGTCCCCGTGAGTTATAAGTACCTTGTGCTGGTTAAGAATGAAGCAATTATTCAAAACACTCTCTATTCTTCAATATTTCTATTTTTCCAAGGAGTAAGTGAGAAAATAAATCAAAAAAAGAATTAGCACAAATAGATAATAATGCTATTATGCTTCGAAAAAAACGAACTATAAAATCATGGAATGGCTTAACTATCATCATATGTTTTATTTCTGGACTGTAATGCGGGAGGGAAGTATCACCGCAGCCAGCAGCAAACTCCGTCTGGCCCAGTCAACTGTCAGTGCACAATTATCCAGATTTGAAGAAAATCTGGGCGCAAAACTTTTCAAACGGGTGGGACGCAATCTTGAGCCTACCGATATGGGCCATCTTGTTTTTCGTTATGCTGATGAGATATTTTCCCTGGGACGGGAAATGATGGACTCCCTACGCGGGCAACCTGTCGCGGGTCCCTTATCCTTGAAAGTAGGAATCGTCGATGTGGTTCCAAAGCTAGTGGCGCGAAAACTTCTGGAGCCTGCCGGAAAGATGCCTGAACAGGTGCGCTTGATTTGTCACGAGGGTAAAGACGAGAACCTGCTTGCCGAGTTAGCCCTGCACAACCTCGACGTGGTCTTGACAGATACCCCCCTTCGTTACGGGCTGAGCATCAAGGCATACAGTCACCTTCTGGGTGAATGTGGTATTTCTTTTTTTGGAGTAGAAAAGCTTGCCAGACCACTTCAGAGCGGATTCCCCCACTCCCTTAACTTGACACCCATGCTGTTGCCCATGGCGATGAGTTCATTGCGGGGAATGCTTGACCAGTGGTTTGAGAAAATCGGTGTCCAACCGATAATAGTAGGCGAATTTGACGACAATGCCCTACTCAAGGTTTTTGGCCAGGCAGGTGAAGGAATCTTCGCCGCACCAACAGTTATCGAAAAAGAGGTAGAACAGCAGTATCAGGTGCAGCTTATTGGCCGAACAAAGGATATCGGAGAAAAATTCTACGCCATCTCGGTGGAACGGATCATCAGACATCCCGCAGTAGCTGCTATTTCAGAGGCTGCAAAGCAAAAGCTCTTTTTTGATTGTAAATAAAAAAGAAGGAATTAATGGTAAATTGCGGCTATCTTTATGCTATAAGGGTTGTCATTAGCAATTATAACAAACGATCTGGCTATGAAATATACAATGTCTCAGCTTACCTATTTTCTTCACAACAAGACGACGAAAAGAAATTTTCTTCTCCTGCTCAAGTTTTTTTTGATCCTGGGTTTCATTATTACCGCATACAGTATTCTTTTTCATGTTCTGATGCTTATCGAGGGTAAAGAATTCAGCTGGATTACAGGATTCTACTGGACTCTTACCGTCATGTCGACTCTTGGCTTTGGAGACATCACCTTTTCTTCGGATCTAGGCCTGATATTTTCCATAATTGTACTTTTGACCGGCATTGTCTACCTGCTCGTCATGCTTCCTTTTACATTCATCCAGTTCTTTTACGCGCCATGGTTGGAGGCACAGTCAAAAGCAAGAACTCCGCAGGAATTGCCGGCAGACACAAAAAACCACATCATTCTGACAAAACTGGACCCCATCACCAGAAATCTGGTGAAAAAATTTGAGTTATACAATTACGATTATGTCATTCTCGTTGATGAATTAGCAAAGGCTCTGGATCTCTATGACGCAGGATATAAAGTAGTCCTTGGTGACTACGGCGACCCGGAGACATACAACCGTCTTCAAATACACAATGCGGCCCTGGTCGTTGCAACCAATGACGATATGATCAACACCAGCATATCCTTTACCATCAGGGATATTTGCCAGAACGTTCCTATCGTCACTACTGCTGACGATGACCATTCTCTGGATATCCTTCAATTTACAGGCAGTACTCACGTTTTTCAATTCACCAAAATGCTCGGGAAATCACTGGGAAGAAGAACGCTCGGAGTCAACATGGGAGCCAATGTCATATGGCGACGCGACCAGCTTCTCATTGCCGAAGCTCCGGCAATGAGAACGGCCTTAGAGGGAAAAATTCTTTCCGAAACACGGCTTCGCGAAAAAACGGGCGTAACAGTTGTCGGGGTCTGGGAAAGAGGCAATTTCCAGAACGCACATCCTCACACCATAATTACCTCCTCAACTGTCCTTGTCTTGGCTGGCTCTGCTCAACAACTTGAAAAATTCGACACCTATTCTTCTATCAGATGTGAAAATTTCGACAAAGATTCCCCGGCTGTGATTCTCGGCGGAGGAAGAGTCGGAAATGCCGTGGCTGAAGCCCTTGAAGAACAACGGATTCCCTATAAAATAGTAGAAAAAAACCCCACATTGTCAAAAAACAAAGAAAATTATATTCATGGAAATGCGGGAGACATCGCCACGTTACACAAAGCCGGAATTATGGATGCGAGATCGATTATAATCACTACACACAATGACGATATAAATATATACCTTGCCATCTATTGTCGTCAATTGCGCCCAGATGTCCAGATAATCAGCAGAGCCAATAATGAAAGAACTGTATCCAAACTGCACCGGGCTGGTGCTGACCTTGTCATGTCATACGCTTCAATGGCATCAAACAGCATAATCAATCTTCTCAACCCGGAACAGGTGCTCATGATCGTAGAAGGCCTCAGTATTTTCAGCGCTTCAGCACAGCACTCTCTTGCCGGCAAATCCCTCTCTGAAAATAAAATCAGGGAATCAACAGGATGCAGTGTGGTTGCAATCATCAGAGAAGGAAGCATGATTCTCAACCTGGATCCATTCAGCCCCCTGCTGGAGAGTGATGAGTTAATCCTGATTGGTACTGCCGAAGCAGAAAAACACTTTATGAAAAAATATTTGCATTAGAATCTCCCGGCTTGACAGAAACCAAAATGAAAACAAGACCGAATGGGCTGTCCATATACTTTGCAGGAGCCATCCGCGGCGGCAGAAAAGATGCTGATCTGTATGCTCGTCTCATCGACTATCTCGGCACCTTCGGAAACGTTCTGACTACCCATGTCGGAGATGAGAACCTGCTGCAGGAGGAGAAGTTTTTAAGTGAAGCTGCAATCTTCGAAAGAGATATGCAATGGATGCAGGCTGCTGATTGCGTCATTGCCGAAGTCAGTATGCCTTCGCTGGGGGTCGGATATGAAATCGGCCTTGCCCAGACCCTGGGCAAGAAAATCTTATGCCTCTATCGACCAGCCCATGACAGGAGTCTTTCCGCCATGATTGCAGGCAATCCATCCCTAAATGTCAAGAACTACCGTGAAATTCATGGGGCAGAACATCATATTGATCAATGGCTTGCCTCTCTTTAGCAGAACACTGAAAAGCTCTATTCCAGCCCTCGGTCAAAATTAAATAATGAGGTGTTCGCAACGGGCTGATTGCTGTTAAGGGCCACAATGACCTCCTTGCCCTGACTACTGAAAACCCCTTCCCGGGAAAGATCAACAACAAAGCTCCCACACCCCATATTCTTCAGTTCCTGCAGGCGGCCCAGAAGGGAAAAAGGTCTTCCAGCAGAGACAACTGTGAGACCCGTTGAAAAATCAAAGTACATCTCGTCCCCGCTGTCGCTTTCAAGAATGGGGCGAGAACCAAGAGAAGGCATCGGAATGCGGGAAGTGAACAACGCAATCGGACTATAAACTGTTGCAGAAACAGGCAAACCGACACCACTTCTCAAAACAACCTCCATGTTCTTCTTGTCATCTTCCATTGACAGACTGAATTCATGAACGCCCAGCTCCTTCAGGGCAAAAGCTGCACAGCTGTTTAATACATAGAGCAGGGGACCAGCCGCCATTGCTGCCTGCTGGTTATTAAAAAGATAAAAATGCCCAAGATTATTGAGCCTGAAACTGGAAAAACCACGCTTGTCAAGCAGACTGATGAGCTCCTGAAATAACGACCACTCTCCTTCATAAATAATTGCCGGTATATCCCAGGTAATCCGGCTCCGATACTGGTCAAGATCGGGTTGCTCTTTACTGAACGCCTCGACATTCTCAATGGCAAGGGGAAGGAGAACGCCGTCAACCCCTTCCAGATCAAGCACAGGTAAATCTCTGGCGCTCTGTACCCTGATAACAACCCGGTTATCCGGAACCTGCGGCGGCCCATCCTTGGCCAGGAGCCTTGCCTGCACAGAAGCCACCCGCTTCTTGCTCTTTTCCAGTACCGACTCTGATACAAGACCTGTAAGGCAATCATAGAAATCACGGCGAACTTTCTTGAGCTGACTGGGAGGGATTACCACCGGTGGTAAATGAGTGGCCTGAAATCCGGCAAGATGAAGGGAGGAATGGCCGGTTTTTTGAAAAACACCCAGGAGAGTATCCCGGGAAAGAGGGGAATCGATGGCCGCAAACATATCGACGTCGTATTGACGCGCCAGCTTTTCCCCTTCGCATTCGGCTTCTATAAAGAGACTCCTGTCCCCACACGACATCTTTAGAGTTACCGGCCACGAATGCGGCTTCACTGACGCAAGCCGGCGGCGGCAGGCCTCTTCACTCACAGTGAAGATTTTACCGGCTGCAATTTTGTAGATACGGTCTCCCTGGCCAAAGCTGTCTGCAAAGGGTGTTGGAATACTGACAAAACTCCCTGAATTTGCCCGTTTTACCGCCCTTTTACCTATGAAAAGTTTCCTGATGGTAAAAGCTTTACCCTCCAGGTCGCTTTCCGGCTGAATCCGGAGTCGATCGCCTACATGGATAACGTCGCCGGTTGTAAAGAACACAGCCCCGGAACCGGTCTTTTCCAGCTGGCCAAGGTGCTGACCAATCCCGCCTTTTCGGGACGGGACAATAATGTCCTTCGGCTCTGGTCCGGCAAGAAATCCTGTTGTCCATTGCCGACCATATGACTGCGCCAGAAGATCTTTCGCCTCGGAGAGAGCCTGCTGTTTTGCCTTGATCGGAGCGTCAATAACCTTGCGGTAAGCCGCCACCACCTGCGCCACATATTCTGCATTTTTCATCCGGCCTTCTATCTTGAAACTCATTACCCCGGCATCGGCAAGCTTCGGCATCATATCAACAGCGCATAAATCGCTGGGAGAGAAATAAAACCCTTTTTTGTCACCATGATAATAGCGCCTGCGGCAGGGCTGCACACAGCGGCCGCGATTGCCGCTTTTACCGGCAAGATGGGAGGAAAAAAAACACTGACCGGAAATAGAATAGCAGAGAGCCCCGTGAATGAAATGTTCCAGCTCTATATCCGTCTTCTGGCGGATTGCAGCTATCTCGGCAATGGAAAGCTCCCGGGCAAGGACAGCCCGGGTAAACCCCATTCGCTCCAGCATTTTCACCCCAGCGGCATTATGAATAGCCATCTGGGTTGAGGCGTGGAGGGGAATTTCCGGAAAATATTTATGGGCAAGGCGCCAGAGGCCAAGATCCTGAATAATCAGGCCATCGATCCGGCATGCTGCAAGACCAGAAAGAACCTCTACCATCCGTGGTAATTCCGCTCCCTTCATCAAGGTATTGGCCGCAACATACAATTGCCTATTCTGGCCATGGGCATAGGCTGTGAGGCGTTCCACTTCTTCGAGAGTAAAGTTTTTTGCCTTTACCCTGGCAGAAAATTCCTTGAGCCCGCAATAGACGGCATCTGCTCCTGCCTCCATGGCCGCAAAAAAAGCCTCAATGGATCCTGCCGGAGCCAGAAGCTCGCTTTTCTTTCCGGAAATTTCCGGGGAAGTGTGATTCACAATTAAAATATCCTGGTCCCTTGATTAAAGGCAACCTTAAAGAATGATTAGGGGCGCCATGTATAATTACCATTTAAAAAATGGTACATTGATAGCACCCTTGTATTACCAAAACAAAACGAAACTGTGAAGATTATTGAGAGGCAGCAGAACAGCCCAGGCTCCTCATATTTTCCCCTCCTCCAGCGCCCCAGGGTCACAATATAATAACCGCTCCCGCAAATCATTTGACTTTACAGTAAAAAAAGATGAGATGAAGAAGATACTAAGTACATGAAAAAGCCTCCTCCACATCCAACATGATCTTATTACATAGAACCCGGAATATCGCCTGCATTCTTATCCTGCTTATCCTGACGGCCTGCACACCGTTCCGGCAGCAATCCCCCTCCCTTCTCAAACCTGATATGGGGGCATATGTTGCCATAGATACTTTTTCTGATTTTTCCAAATTTGCACCGATTTTCCTTATCGAAGAATATTCAGCTGTCCATAACCGCATTGGCAGTCCTGCCGCAGAAATAACACAATCCGACGATGAACATATCTATGTAGATCATGAAACACCTGCCATTTTTGTCCAGAAAAAGTCATTCACAACAGAAACAGGTTCATACGCGAACTTTATTTACAGGATTCATTTCAAAGAAGTCCCATTGAGCCCGACGCGCTTCTATCTCACCAGTGGTGCCAATGTTGGTATGCTCATAGTCGTGACCGTAAACGATTCCGGTAAGCCAGTTCTCGTAACCAGCGTCCATACCTGCGGCTGTTACCTCTCTTTTCTTCCGACATCTCTTCTTCAGGAAACAGCTTTTCCAGAAAACTGGGATAGAAATGCGCAGAAGGTTTATGGCGAAAATCTCCCCGGCCTCATTGACCTGCAGAAAAATTCCTTCCCGGATCCCATCCTGAAAATGATCCTGACGCTGCGAAGTGATACCCACAGGCTCATGGACATACATTTTGCAGAAAAACAGGCTATCGAAGAGCAATACACTCTCATCGAAACACCCTTAAGGCCAATGGCGCATCTCAAATCCCTGCCGTTAAACAATAGCACAACCTCCTTTTTCGAAGAAAACGGTCCCAGAAAAGGATATGTGAAAGGCAGTTACAAACCGTTTGAAAGACTTTTGATGAGCTGGTGGAGCTTCGATCTACGTGTCGGGGAAGACAAGGCCTATTGCCCCAAAGAAGAAACAGGAGCTTTTTACACAAGTCTCAAATATTGGGCCCGCAAAGACTCTGATATGAGAAACTTTCCACAATTTCTCAAATACTGGGGATGGAACCTGTAGATGATGGAAAATCACAAACTTGTCCTGCCCGGAAACCTGAACCACTATGGCTACCTTTTTGGCGGCGACCTCCTCAAGTGGGTAGACGAATACGCCTGGATTGCGGCAACACTGGATTATCCCGAGTGCAATTTCGTTACTATGGGGATGGATAAGGTCGAGTTCAAAAAGAGCGTGACTAAAGGCTCGATACTGACCTTTATTGTTGAAAAAACTCAGGAAGGAACGTCATCGGTACAATACCTTGTCCATGTATATCAGGGGAAAAGCGGCCTGAAAAATGACCTGATTTTTTCAACCACCGTCACTTTCGTCCGGATCGATCAGAACGGAAGAAAAGTTCCATTGCCAAAGACAGACGAACCTCTGTAAGTTACAGCCCCTCTTCCCCCAGCATATTCCGCCAGTCCAGTTCACAGAAAACCCTATGCAGCATATGATCATCATTGCAGATGGTCACGTCGAGGTTCTGAAAAGTTTTCTGTGCCAGAGGCAGCACTTTATCCGGCGGAGTAACGGCATCGTCCTTGCCGATAATCAGCCGCGTTGGTGTCGAAATCATTTTCTCAGGTGGAGAAAATTCAGGAAAATTCAAGGCCGGTGCCAGGAGAATCAGCCTCAGACACCGGCTTTCGTGCGCCATTGCATATACTGTAGCCATAAGCCCGCCAAAACTCGAACCTACCAACACAAGATTCTTCCTGTCACCACAATGCTTCTCCAGGGAGAGTAATCGATGAGAAAGATCGCCTTCAAAATCAGGAATAATCATGTTCGGATACTGTTTGGCAAACCAGCGCCCTTTTGTTCCTTTGCTCGACGACTCCAGACCATGAAGAAAATAATATGTTGTTCCCATAGGGTGTTTTTCCCTTCTTAATTACAGATACCAAAACCCAACCAGACAGGTTGAAAAATAAAATAACACAAAATCTGACAGTTATCAGGTTTTACGTATACTCAGGAAAAGGGTATGTTCTGGACGGACTTTAGGCTTTCCATTTAACTACCTTTAATATCTGTATGGTAGAAAATATGAGGACAAAAACATCTTTTTCCATATGTTGCGGCTTAATGTCGGGATAAGTGGAAAATATTTATAAGGCAACACCATGGACTCTTTCCATATATTACACTGTTATCGCACAAATAACCTCTTGAAGAGAGCGCCATATTCGCATATAATAAAGCATTAAATAAAAGTCGAAAAGGAGGTTTTTCCATGGCCATTAGCATAACGGAAGACATTAGGTCTATCACTGACCTTAAACGAAACACTACCGCGGTTCTTGAGCAAATCCACAAAACTAAACGCCCTGTTGTATTAACCGTCAACGGTAAAGCAGAAGCTGTGCTTGTTGACGCAAAGGAATACGAAAAAATCACGAATGCCTTTAATTTGCTTAAGCTGTTAGCCCCAGCTGAGGAGGATATAAAAGAAGGTCGTTACACCGAGGCAAAAGATTTCTTTAGGGAGTTTAAACGTGCCAAAGAAATTTAAAATTCACCTCACACGGAATGCCCAAAATGACCTTGAGCATATCTTCTTCTATATTGCCTCTGACAACATAAATAATGCCCAAAAATTCATACTAGAACTTGAGGAGAAAATATACAGCCTGGACACATCGCCAGAGCGCTGTCCCTACATTCCCGAAAACATTTTTTTTGGCACCAACTACAGGCATCTAATTCACAAAAAGTATCGATCAATTTACAAAATAGATTATAATTCTGTATACATCCTCAGGGTTGTACACGGGTCTAAGTTGCTCGAGTTATAAAAAAATGCGCTAACAATTCGCTCAAGCACGACGCGCAAACTTGCGCTTTGCTCAATCGGCTTCGGCCATCTTAATTACAACTCGAACTTACTTTAACCTCGGCTAGGCGCGCGTCTTAACTTTGCGTTATATTGCCACATCGAAGCTGTGATAAAACCCTCATAGCCAAAGTTGATGGATCTACTGTTATACGAAGTCAACATAATAATAGCCGATGCATGACAGATCACAATCACCTTGAAATTTATTAGCTTTTACACAAAAAAAGGCGACCTTTTAAGGTCGCCTTTTTTAATTCTAAGAAATAGAACTTCCTGCCAACTATCAGCCGATGGCTACAAGCTCGATATCAAACGTCAGGTCTTCGCCTGCCAGGGGAGGATTGGCATCAAGCATAATATGCTCTTCGGTTACATCAACCACTTTGACCATAACCGGCTGGCCGTTGGGGCCACCCATCTGGAGCTGCTGTCCGGCCTCAGGATTGAGATCCTTGGGAACCTGATTCAGTGGCACCGGCATTATCAGTTCTTCATTCCGTGGGCCATAGGCCTTATCCATTGGAATAAGAACATTTTTGGTTTCTCCAGTACTCATCCCCATAACGGCTTCATCGAACCCGGGAATAACCTGACCGCCTCCAAGGATAAAACCGAGGGGCTCACGGCCTTCAGATGAGTCAAATACTGTCCCATCCTGCAGAGTACCTTTATAGTGAATTTTTACATTATCGCCTTTTTTAGCTGCTGCCATTTCATTCTCCTTTAAGCTATACAACTCCCCAGAAGGAACAGAACTCCTAATGCCCTTGGTCCCCGAGAAGCTCATCAATAAAACCCTTACTCCTATCAGCCCCCGCCTCTTTCCGGCAAGGCACCGCATCCAGCAAGAAAAAAGGGACTATAGCATACATCTCGGGTAAAAGAAACCCGGTGAAGTTTAGCGACTGTATGCTTCTGTAAAAAATTCTTCCCCAAAATGTCACCCGGAAAAACAAGACAAATACAAGAAGTGATTTTTGCCTTTTTTAAGGGTATAGAGTTATAAAAGTTCTACGTTGAAAGTATGGCGTTTCCAGTAAATGAGTTGATCAAAAAATTCATACCCCAACTCCAATAAAAACATGTTTCGTTTTCTACATGCTGCAGATATTCACCTGGACAGCCCCTTATCAGGGCTTGAGGCATATGATGATGCCCCGGTTGACGAAATACGGGGTGCGAGCAGGAGAGCCTTTGACAACCTGATCGATCTGGCCATTGATGAAGAGGTCGACTTCCTTCTTCTGGCCGGCGACCTCTATGACGGAGACTGGAAAGATTATAATACCGGTCTTTTTTTTGTTGACCGAATGGCCCGCCTCAACCGTGCCGACATTCCTGTCTTTATCGTTGCCGGAAATCACGATGCTGCCAGCAGGATAACACACAGCCTTCGCCTTCCCGACAATGTCAGATCCTTTTCCACTGCCCAGTCCGAGACTTTTCTACTGGACCCACTCGGTGTTGCCATACATGGCCAGGGCTATAAATCCCGGGCTCTTACTGATGATATTGCCTCATCCTACCCCCAGCATCTTCCCCATTATTTCAATATAGGCCTGCTTCATACCGCCCTCACAGGGAAAAAAGGCCATGAGCCCTATGCGCCCTGCTCCATAGACACCCTGAATTCAAAGGGTTATGACTACTGGGCCCTGGGCCATATACACAAAAGGGAAGAGGTTTCCCGTAATCCTTTTATTCTCTTTCCCGGCAATATCCAAGGCCGCCATATCAGGGAAACAGGCGCAAAAGGGGCTACCATGGTGACCGTGGAGGGTGGCGAGATAACAGATCTCAATCACATGCCTCTTGATGTCCTGCGCTGGTCCCATTGCCTGGTTGACATCAGCAACTGCGAAACCGGCGAGGCCGTTTATGACAAGGTCAGGCAAATCCTGGAAAAAGAACAGGACCTTGCCGATGAGAGAACTCTGGCAGTAAGACTTGAGCTTTCCGGCGCCACCCCTCTTCATTCAGAACTCTTCGCCCACAGCGGCCACTGGTCCGAAGAGTTCCGGGGGCTGGCCACCAGCCTGGGAGATATGTGGCTGGAAAAAATAATTTTCAAAACCAGTCGTCTCTTCTCCCTGGAAGAAATGGCTGGTGACGAAAATCCCCTGACAGGCCTGCTGCATAGGGTGGACGACCTGGATCTTGCCCCTGACGTCCTCCTTGATCTTGTCCCGGAGATTGCCGCCTTCAAAGCAAAACTCCCCGCTGAAATCCTCGGCGGCGATGACCCTTTCCTGGATGACAATACGGCCACGCTTAAAGAACTCCGGGATGAGGTCAAAGAACTCCTTGTCAACATCTTGAGCAGCCAGGGAAACCAGACATGAAAATTAACACTCTGGAACTGAAAGCCTTTGGCCCTTTTACAGACAAAATACTGGACTTTCAATCACCTGATCCCGGTCTCCATATTATTTTCGGAGCCAACGAAGCAGGAAAAAGCAGCTCACTCAGAGGCTTGAAAGCCCTGCTCTACGGCTTTCCCGAACGAACCACAGACAATTTCCTGCATCCCAACGACCAGCTCATGGTCGGCGGCACCCTCCACGGGAATGATGACCGGGAGCTTGCTTTCCTGCGCCGCAAAAAAAGAAAGGCCGATATTCTTGATTTACAGGGAAACCCCATGGACTCTGGCGTTCTTATGCCTTTTCTTCATAGCATTGATACAGCTGTTTTTGATTCCCTTTATGGCATTGATCACGGAGTTCTCGTACAGGGCGGCGAAGACATCCTGGCCCAGAAAGGTGAAGTGGGACAGGCTCTCTTTGCCGCAGGTGCAGGCCTTTCTTCATTACGAAAAATTCTGTCATCCCTTGATGCCGAAAGCGACGCTCTCTTTAAAACCCGTGGCTCAAAGCAGCAGATTAATCTCGCACTGAATGAATATAAAAACCTGCAGAAACAGATACGCGAAGCCACCCTTTCCGGACGCCAATGGCAGGAACACCATAACGCCCTGCAAAGAGCCACAGAGGAATTAACGGATGTCGAAAATATCCGTCGGCAAAAAGAAAGCCTGATCCGGCATCTGAAACGAATACACCAGGCTCTTCCCCTGCTCGCCCTCCGCAAAAAACATCATGCCCAGCTGGCGGAAATCGGAGACACACCCGTCCTTCCTCCCGACTTCAGTGGTCGCCGCCGCGACATCGAAAAAGCGCAGCACAGTTTCCTTCAACAACACTCTGAAGCCTCATCCCGGCTCACCCTGTTGCGCGAAAGGCAGCTGACAATCTCCCTGAACCAGCCCATTCTTGACCAGGCTGAATCCATAGAAGAGCTATATCAGCGTCTTGGCAGCTACCGGAAAGCAATGGAAGACCGCCCCAAACTTGAAGGCATGCGCATAGTTTGCCGAACTGAAGCTGCCGACCTGCTTCACAGGGTTCGTCCTGATCTTTCTTTGGACAAGGTTGAAACAATGCGGCCTGCCGCCGGCAAAAAAACACTGCTCCAGGGCCTTTCCCGGCGATATGAATCCCTGCAGCAAAAAAATAGCCAGGCAGAAAAACAATTTCAGGAGACTGAAAACGAGCTGCAAACAGTGAACACCCTCCTGGACAAAACATCACCACCGGGCAATGCCGCCAATCTTTTACAAGCTGTAAAACTGGCGCGCAAAGCGGGCGAAATCGATGAATATCTTGAGGGTATAAAATCCCTCTTGCAGGAAGCCCAACAACGCTTTTCAGATAATGTTCAGCGACTTGGCCTCTGGGCAGGAACCATCGAAGAAATTGCATCTCTCCGGGTTCCCCTTGCCGAAACAGTCTCCCGCTTCACCGATCTTTTCCGCAGTCTTGATGAGAAGAAACGAGATCTTTCCCGGGGCAAGAACCAGGCCCGGGAAAAACTGCAGCAAGTACAGCAGCAGATCCACAATTTTCAATATGACCGTGAGGTACCGACAGAAGCCGAGCTCAATCAGACGAGAGAGGAACGGGACAGAGGCTGGTCCCTCATCCGGCGCAACTGGCTCGACGGTGAAGATATCTCCACGGAAAGTGCACACTTCAATGCAGCCCTTTCCCTTCCAGACGCCTATGAAAAAACAGTGCAGGAGGCTGATACTACCGCCGACAGACTGCGGCGGGAGGCAGACCGGGTCCATACCTTTGCCGCTTTGAAATCCGAGGAAAAAACGCTCCTGGCTTCCCTGAATGAATTCAATAAGCAAGAATCATTACTCAAAGAGGACACAGGTACGCACATGCAGGAATGGCATGCAACCTGGTCTCCGTCATCCATTGTTCCCTTATCTCCACAGGAAATGCATGCCTGGCTGGGAAATTTTGATACTCTTCGTTTCCATGCCGGTGAAATAAAAAAAATACAGCGCGATCTGACTGCCAAAGAAAAACAGCGCCAAATACTGCGCCACTCCCTTGTCATAGAACTCAAAGCAATGGGAGAAGATATTTCTTCCGCACATGAAGATCTTGCCCCCCTTCTCATACAATCAGAAGTTGTCATCGACACAATAGCCAGACAGCGTGATCAGTATCAAAAACTGGAGGACAAAAAGAACTCCCTGGACAAAGAATTAAAAAGAGCTCAAACAGAAAAAAAAGAGGCAGAGCAGGAACTTCTCCAGTGGCAGAAACAATGGCAGGAGGCTATTCAGCATCTGGGCCTACAGGAAGGCCGGATCTCCCCTGATGAGGCGAGTGACATCCTGGAAACCCTGCAGCACTGTTTTGACAAGATGAAAGATGCCGATGTTCTTCATAAACGGATAGAGGGAATTGATAAAGACGCTTCCGGATTTTCCAGGGAAGTTGATGCACTGCTTTCCCTCATTGCTCCTGATCTGAAAAACCAGCCTCCGGCCCAGGCTGTGATCCAGCTACAATCGTTGCTCACTCAAAACAGAGAGGAGAAAGTGCTTTATACCAGGCAGCTTGAGGAGATAATTACCACAGAAGAAGAGCTTCGAAAGACTGCCACCCGCCTGAAAGGATTAAGCGAGCAACTCGCGCCTCTGCTGTTATCTGCCGGATGCACGACACCCGAGGAGCTGGATGAGGCAGAAAGAAAATCGAAGGAATGGCTTGACCTCTCAGGCCGACTGAAGGATGTGGAAGAAAACCTGTCAATTATTGCCGAAGGACTCTCCCTCGAAGAACTCGAAGTCCAGGCCGCGGACATCAATCCCGATACCTTACCCGGAGAAATTGACACGTTATCCCGGGAGATTGAACATGCCCTTAATCCTGAAATAAAGCGGCTGTCTCAGATTATTGGTGAGGAAAACAAAGAACTGGAACAAATGGACGGCAGCGCGACGGCGGCAGAAGCTGCAGAAAGTGCCCAGAGTACACTTGCGAGAATACGACGCCTGGCAGACCGTTATGTCAGGGTTCGACTTGCCGCAATTATTCTTCATCAGGAGATAGAACGATACCGGGCAGAGAACCAGGACCCCGTTGTCGCAATCGCCTCACGGCTTTTCGGGCAACTTACCCTTGGCTCCTTCGCCGGGCTGCGCACTGATGTGGATGATCAGGGGACACCGATTCTCACAGGAGAACGTGTAGACGGCGGCCGGGTTTCAGTGGAAAAAATGAGCTCGGGAACACGGGACCAGCTCTATCTTGCCCTGCGCCTCGCCGCTCTGGAATGGCGAATACACTCCAGTGAGCCAATGCCTTTTATCGTCGATGATATTCTGATTAATTTTGATGATGACCGAACCAGGGTAACCCTGAAGATTCTGGCAGATCTCGCCGAAAAAACCCAGGTTATCCTCTTTACCCATCACCGCCAGGTTATCGATGCCGCCTCAGAAATCACCGGCAAAGGTTCTGTTCATATTCATGAACTCTAACTGAATCTCTCTCAGAGGTTTTTTACTCAACTTTCCGACTTTGTCTAACTTGTTGTAAATTATAAACAAATTCACATGAATTCCTGGTGTCATGCCGGACTTGACCCGGAATGACGATTCTTTATGTGTTATAAGCGCACAGTAAGTGTGTCATTGTAGCATAAAATACAAGTCGGAAAGTTAGCTTTTACTTTCTCTGTGCCTCTGAGGGCTCTGTGAGAGAATTTCTAATAAATCTATCGCCCTTCTAGTCTTCCAGGGTAATCGGCTCAAACTTTCGTAACGGGCATTCGCTGCACAACGGACGACTCTTCCGGCAAAATTCTTTTCCCAATCGGACAATAAGGGCGTGGTACTCATTGAAAAGAGCTGTTTCTTCGGGGAGAGAGTCCATAAACAATTCCTGCATCTCCTGGTAGCTGCTCTCTTCTCCTGTCAGTCCATGGCGCAATAAAAAGCGATACGTGTAAGCATCGATAACAAATATCGGCTTTTCTGCGGCGTACAGCAAAATCGAATCCGCGGTTTCAGGCCCGATTCCCTTGACCTGGAGCAGCTTTTCACGAAGAACATCTCTGTCCTGGGAGAAAAAAGAATTCAGGCTGCCGCACTGCTCGATTTCTTCTACAAGCAAACTGAGAAGATTTTTCAGGCGCTTTGCCTTCAGATTGTAATAGCCGGAAGACCTTATTTTTTCGGCGAGAACGTCAACAGGAAGCTCATGGAGGAGAGAAGGTGAAAGTATATTTTCACTTTTAAGGGTGCTGATTACCCGGCTCACATTGGTCCAGCTAGTATTCTGGGTCAGGACTGCTCCGACCATCACCTCAAAAGGAGTCTCGGCAGGCCACCAGTTTTGGGGCCCAAAATGCTCGAGGAGTGTAGTATAAATAGATTCAACAATATGCATGAAATGCCGGGCAAAGTGATCTTTCCGGTTACCTTTTGCGCCCTGGGCAAAAATACTGCCCAGAGGTAGCCTTGCTGACTTCCGGAAAATTAATCGGAGCGTATAAAGAAAAGATAAATAATGACAAGGAGAGCCCCTATACCTACCCCGGCCACCGGCAGAATTTTACCTGCCTGGATTTCACCGTCAAGAATAAGGTCCTGGGCATAGGGTGTTCCGGTAAACCACCAGATCCCGATGACAAGTACAAGAAGAACCAGATTATTTACCGCCTGCTTGTAAACCCACCAGCCAATCAGACAAATAAAAGGAATCAAAAACCAGGGATTGGTAAAGACACCATTGACATCCACATCCCTAATCTGTTCAATCAATACAGACTTATTGAAAAAATCTACAATTGATATCAGGAAATCAGACATGACATTCGTCCTCCCTCATAAAATGAATGCATACGATATCTCTTATTTTTCGGTCGGGCATCTTCCCGGCCCAGTGGCTTTTTTATAGACCTTTATCGCGCAGTAATTTCCGCACATACTGCAGGCATCGCCCTTGTAGGTGCCGCCTTCCTCTCTGAACAGTCTCGCCTTTTCAGGATCCATGGACAACTCGATCTGGCCTTTCCAATCCAGCCTGTTTCTGCATTTGGCCATGGCAATATCTTTCTCAAGAGCGCCGGGAAGGCCGTTGGAAATATCTGCGGCATGGGCGGCAATGCGAGAAGCGATCACCCCATCCCTAACATCTTCAGAAGACGGCAGTTTCAAGTGCTCCGCGGGAGTGACATAACAGAGATAATCAGCCCCGGCGGCGGCGGCAATAGCTCCGCCAATAGCTCCGGTAATATGATCATAGCCGGGAGCAATGTCGGTTACCAGCGGCCCCAGGACATAAAAAGGTGCGCCATGGCAGAGACGTTTCTGAAGAAGCATATTTGCCTGGATCTGGTTCATGGGCATATGGCCAGGTCCTTCAACGATAACCTGAATACCATGTTCCCATGCCCTCTGGGTTAATTCACCGAGATGAATCAGCTCCTGAATCTGGCCGCGATCTGTGGCATCGGCAAGACAGCCGGGCCTGAGTCCGTCACCCAGGCTTATGGTAACTTCATGCTCCTTGAGAATAGCCATGATGTCATCAAAATGTTCGTAAAAAGGATTTTCTTTATTGTTATAGCTCATCCACTCAATGGTGAAAGATCCACCACGGCTTACTACGCCCATCAGGCGCTCATGGTTTTTCACCCGGACCAGGGAGTCCCGAGTCAAACCGCAATGGATGGTCATAAAGTCAACACCGTCTATGGCCTGCTGCTCAATAGTAGACAACAGCTGGTCCACCGTGACCTCGCCAATTTCCTTCTTCTGTTTCTCCACCACCTCGGCCACAGTCTGATACACCGGTACTGTCCCCAGAGGAACCGGGCAGCGCTCAAGAATCCCGCGCCGAATCTCATTAAGATTTTCTCCCAGACTCAGATCCATCACCGTGTCAGCCCCGGCCTTGAGACACACACAGAGTTTTTCGAGCTCCTGCTCAAGACCCGGCATATCCTTTGATGCACCAATATTGGCATTCACCTTTACAGATAAGCCTTTACCAACCGCCATTACCCTTTCAAAATCATGATTTTTATTTTTGGGGATGGCAATAATGCCTTTGGCAACTCCAGCCATCAGGGTGTGAACATCGATGCCCTCATTTTCAGCACATTTTTCAAAAATAGGGGTTACTTTCCCCTCTAATGCATCTTCACGAATACTCATTATTATCTTCTCCCGATAAGCCACATTGTTACAGTGACGCAATTATTAAGCCAATCACATACTTTTCACCATAGATACTCAACCAAACCAAAACAATAACAGCCGCCCTATCCTGATGCAACTTAAAAAAAGAGAGGGAATTCTATCTGGCAACATTACTTGACACAGAGCCGTTGATGCTTATTTTACCGGCTGATAATTTTATTTTTAATAGTTACACCAAAGAAAAATCAGGAGTAAAAAAAATGACCACAGAAACCAGGGAATTTCAGGCTGAAGTTAAAAAGCTTTTAGATATTGTCATTCATTCTCTCTACACAGAAAAGGACATCTTTTTAAGAGAACTTATTTCAAACGCAGCAGATGCTCTTGAAAAATTCAGGCACCAGCAGCTCCTGGAGGACGAGGTGTTTGATTCCCAGGCTGCTCTTGAGATTAACATCAGTGTTGATGACAAAGAACACACCCTCACAATTACCGATTCAGGTATAGGTATGACCAGGGATGAACTTGAGCACAACCTCGGGACCATTGCCCATTCTGGATCAAAAACCTTTCTTACGGAACTCAGTGAAGGCGCCAAAAAGGATGTCAGCCTCATTGGCCAATTCGGGGTGGGTTTCTATGCCGCTTTTATGGTTGCCAAAAGCGTTCGCGTTCTCTCCCGTTCCTATCATCCTGACTCCGAAGGCTATGAGTGGGCTTCAGATGGCACAGGAAGCTATACCCTGGCTCCTTCTTCCGGCCTCCACCGGGGAACAAAAATTATCATCGAGCTGAAAGATGATGCCCATGAGTATGCAGACGATGGTGCCATAAAGCGCATTATCAAGCAGTATTCAAACTTTGTCCCCTTCCCCATCAAAGTCACCGGTGAAGAGGTAAACACGGTTCAGGCCGTCTGGACACGCAGCAAAGGTGATATCAAGGACGAGGAATACACAGAGTTTTATAAATTTATTGCCAACGCCTTTGATGAACCCATGAGTCATCTCCATTTCAGCGCAGATGCACCACTGGCAATCAAAGCCCTGCTTTTTGTACCTGAAACCAATATAGAAACCATGGGTTTCGGCCGCATGGAACCCGGAGTCAGCCTCTACTGTCAGAAGGTCCTCATTGAACAGCACAGCAAAGAGATCCTTCCGGAATGGCTGCGGTTCGTAAAAGGGGTAATAGACTGCGAAGACCTGCCGCTGAACATCTCTCGCCAGGCCCTCCAGGACAGTGCCCTTGTGGCCAAAATTAAAAAAATCATCACCACCCGCTTCTTGAAAAACCTTGGCGATCTCGCAAAAAATGAGCCGGAAACCTATGAAAAAGTCTGGAAGGAATTTGGTATCTTCCTGAAAGAGGGAGCCACCTCGGACTTTACTCACCGCGATGAACTTTCAAAACTTCTTCGCTTTGAATCTTCCGCCTCGGAGCCGGGACAACTTATTTCCCTGGCCGATTATATCGAAAGGATGAAAGAAGGCCAGGACGAGATATATTATATAAACGGCCCAAGCAGAGAAGCCATTGCAACCGGCCCCTATATCGAAACATTTAAAAGACGTAATCTCGAAGTCTTTTACACAATGGAGCCCATTGATGACTTTGTTCTCACCCACATCGGAGAATTTGACGGCAAAAAACTGGTTTCCGCCGACCGCGCAGACCTAAAACTGCCCGACCTGAGAGACAAAGAGGAAAAGGACTCTGAAGACACCAAACATCTCGACAAACCTGTTGCCGACTCTCTGACCAAGTGGATGAAGGAAGTTCTCGGGGAAAAAGTGAAGGATGTTCTTATCTCAAACAGACTTGAAGAAAGCCCGGCAATCGTCGTCAATCCCAGCGGCATGTTCACCAGCAGCATGGAAAGGGTTATGCGCGCCACCAGTCAGGATCATATGATCACCGGTAAAAACCTGGAAATCAATACAGGCCACCAACTGATTATGGGGCTTGCCGATATGCGTCTGGAAGATGAGGATTTCGCAAAAAATCTCGCCGAGCAGATCTTTGACAACGCCATGATACAAGCCGGACTTATGATCGAGCCACGCAGCATGGTGGAACGAAGCTATGAAATCATGAAAAGAGCGCTGAAAAAATAATCGTGCATCTTCTTCAAGGTTGCCTTCAGTCAAACGGCTTCCCTTTCAAGGGGAAGCCGTTTGACTTTGAGATGCAATCACTTTAAAGCCTCTTGCATAAAAAAAATATCGAAATCCTTTCATTTTCTGTTACATGTTAGGTTGTTAACAATAAATAACACCCTGAGAGCTGACACATGAAAACAGATTCCTCTCCACACATCCCCGAAAATTATTGCGGCCGGATCCTCAACGGCCCATATAGCGACAACCTCAAAAAAAGAGTATCTGACCTGATTTCCTCCTCTGGAGCCATCGAGCAGACCGGCTCACCGGTTTCCCATTATCTTGCCGCCTGGAACGAAAATGAACATGTCATCTGGTACGAATATGTACCCCATAAAGTAGTCGCTCTACTCGGGTGCCAAAATGAGGATGTTGCCTCTGCCCTGCGCAATGCCGTCCTTGACAGACGTATATACAAATATATCGATTTCCATGAGTCCAAAATTGCCGAAGAGGTATTAAGCCGGCAGCAGCTGTCAGGGCAGAGACAGGATCTCCAGGAAGAAGGCAAGGAAAAGGGTCTGGTTGAGGCCGTTTATAAAATTGTTCTTCCGGATAACCGCACTGCCTGGCTGAAAGATCAGGCCCGGATAGAAAATTACAGCAAAGACAAGGTCTGTCTGTCATTCGGTTGTCTCACTGATGTCTCCAAGGAAATGGAACAGAAAGATCTTCTCGAGCGTATAGGCTATTTCGACCAGCTTACACGACTTCCCAACCGCTCCATCATGGACAGGCTGCTGGAGGTAAAAATAGGCGAATTTGAACGGGGTCATATTACGGATTTTTCCATACTTATGATCGATGCTGATTTTTTTAAGTCTGTAAATGACACCTATGGCCATCTGGCCGGAGATTTTGTCCTGCAGAGCATGGCTGAAATCATGTCCGCGACAAAGAGAAAAGAGGACGAGATTGGGAGATACGGGGGTGAGGAATTCTACGGCCTGTGCCAGGGGTCTGGAAAAAGCGTCCTCCTGTTTGCCGAAAGACTCAGAAAGGCTATTGGCTCCCATACTTTCAGATATCAGGAGCAGGATATAACACTTACTATCTCAATCGGTGTTGCCTCTGCCCGGGAAATAGAAAAACTTAATCGGGATTCATTAATTCAGAAAGCGGATGAGCGTTTATACACAGCCAAACAAAATGGAAGGAATCAAGTCGTTGGAAAATAAAAAAATACCAGATTTTGAGGATGTCGTCGCTTTTCATGGCCATGCCTGTCCCGGCCTGGCCTTCGGTTTTCGCGCCTCCCTGGCTGCACTTGCAGAGCTTGGAGAAAGATCCGAAGATGAAGAACTGGTGGCTCTTGTCGAAAACAGATCCTGCGCTGTTGATGCCATACAGGTAGTAACCGGCTGTACTCTTGGCAAAGGGAATCTTATTCTTCCGGATTACGGCAAACAGGTCTATACCTTCCTGAAAAGGCCTTCCGGCCAGGGAGTTCGTATCGTTGTCAAGTGGGTATCGCCCCAGGAAACAGCTGCTGAACAAGAGACGTGGAAACGGTTTTCAGACGGAGACCGTTCTCCGGAAGTGATGCGAATCATAAAGGCCCGGAAAGGCGAAAAAATGCAGGAAATTCTCAAAGCAGACCAGCAGGAGCTCTTTACAATCAGCCACATAACCGCTGCCCTTCCTGAAATGGCTCAGATCTATCCCAGCCTGATATGCTCACAATGCGGGGAAAAGGTAATGGAACCCAAAACCTGTCAAAGGGGCGAAAAAATACTGTGCATCCCCTGTGCGGAAAAAGACTGAAGGCTACCCTGAAGACTGACCTGAACTCAGAGACACTGTAGAAGAAGCTTTTTCACTTCCCTGTTGCCCGGATAAAGCTCTTTGGCTTTCTGGGCCCACTTATCCGCAAAAACCACCCGGTCCATGGCGAGAAAAGACTTGATTAAGGCCAGCAGCAGGTCCAGATCCTCACCATACTTTTTTGCTGCCCTCTCAAGATGTATGGCTGCATTCTTATTCTGACCCTTCCCATGAAAAAGCAGACCGAGCTTCTTGTGAATATCAAGTCGCTGGGGAAATTTTTTAACTACAAGCAGAAAACACTTTATCGCCATATCATGGATATTGTTTTCCCATGCCGCCTGAGCAATTTCTTCATGGAGTTCGATGTTATCCGGGTTATTTTTCATTATCAGTAAAAAAACCTTTTCAGCCTCGGAAAGCCTGCCTTTCCTCAAGAGCAGGTAGCCTAATTTAAGGGCTCGCTCAGAATGACGCGGGC
>JACNJZ010000123.1 GCA_014382295.1 Candidatus Desulfobia pelagia
CGCTGGGGTCGGAGGTTCGAATCCTCTCATCCCGACCATTTATAATTTCTTTCATTCATAATACGTTCCCCCCCCGCATATAAAACAGTTTGTTGGATTTTCTTTCCCTGTAGTCATAAAAAGAAACCATCAAGGTTTACACCTATGAACAGTGAATATGGCTCTTATAAAGACAATGTTCTCTCGGCAGTCTCTTTTTTGAAAAAGAAGATTGATCGCAGCCCTGAAATAATTCTTATTCTTGGTACCGGGCTTGGTGATCTCGTCCATAAAATTCAAACAGATCATGTTTTGCCTTATGAATCAATTCCTCACTTCCCCACCTCAACAGTAGACGGTCATTCCGGAAATTTAATTTTTGGTACTCTGGGCGGCAAATATGTAGCGGCATTGCAGGGACGTTTTCATTTTTATGAGGGGTATTCAGCCCTGCAGATAACTTTCCCGGTAAGGGTGTTATCGCTTCTCGGCGCAGAAATACTTCTTGTCTCAAATGCGTCAGGTGGACTTAACTCTGAATATTCACCAGGAACTGTGATGATTATAAAGGATCATCTCAATTTTATTCCGGATAATCCTCTGCGCGGCCCAAATGTCGATGAATGGGGCCAGCGATATCCTGATTGCTCTCGCGTCTATGACCCGGAATTTATTCGAATTGCTCAGGTGTCGGCAAAGAAAACAGGGATGGAGAATGTTGAGACAGGTACCTATGTCGCTATTCCCGGTCCAAGCCTGGAAACTCCTGCTGAAACTCGATATCTTCGAAATTGTGGGGCTGATGCTGTCGGTATGTCGACGGTTCCGGAGGTGCTCGTGGCTGTACATGCTGGCATGAAAGTGCTTGGTCTTTCACTTGTGGCCAATGTGAATAATCCTGATAATCAGCAGCCAATACGTGTTGAAGATGTGTTAAAAGAGGTTGAAAAAGCCATTGTGCCGTTCCAGGAACTCATTGTCGATATTGTTGAATCAATTTCATTGAAATGATGCAGGGAAACAAAAATGAACCGGTGTCCTGCGATATTCTGATCGTGGGAACAATTGTCACTATGGATGACCAGCATACTGTCATAGAAAATGGTGCAGTGGCAATATGTGGAGAGAATATCGCAGACGTAGGTTCCGCTGCAGAATTGAAGAAGAAGTATCATGCCGGTGAAGTAATTGAGTTGGAAAGGGCTGTTGTCATGCCGGGGTTGGTCAATGGGTATGCCCGCCTCATGACTCCGTCGCATGGAAGAGTTCTTTCCGATGAAGGTTTTCAGGCAATTCTTCAGATGATACAAACCGGGACAACCAGCTTTTGCGATCCGACCCTGTCTTTTGAGGTAGTTTCACGCATCGAAGATACTGTCGGCATCAGGGGCCTGACCACTGAAGTTTTTTCAGATTGTCCATCCTGTCTGTCAGAGGAGTTCAAGGAGTATTCTGATATCCCTGATGGTAAAATGATTCACTGCCCGTGCAGCTGTTTGAAAAGTAAATTTACCTTGATTGCAATCCCTGATTTGCTTGCCCATGGCATAAAAGTCGGTCTTGGCACAGGCTCAGACAATACACATGATTACGATTTGTTTGCTGTGATGGATACGACGGCTAAACTGCATAAGGTTCATATGCTTGATCCCACTGTTATGCCGGCTGAACAGATGCTTTATCTTGCAACCAGTGGTGGTGCGGAAGTTCTGGGTGCGGATCACATGATCGGCAGTATCGAGGTCGGGAAGAAAGCTGATTTGATAGTGCTTGATTTTGATCAGCCTCACCTGACTCCGGTATACAATGTCATGTCTCATCTTGTATACGCGGCCAGAGGATCTGATGTTGTTTGTTCCGTCATAAATGGCTGTATTGTGATGAGGGATCGCCGGGTTTTAGCTGCAGACTCAGTCAAAATACCTGATGCAGGCGACAGGATTACTTGAAGGTGAAAGCAGGTCCGGATATTTTTTCTTTGCGCTCATAAGTCCTATGCTGTAATTTGCATGTTGCTCGAAGATAAAATCTAACAGATTCCGGCGCACCCGGATGAGGAGAAGAGTATGTTTGGACTTGGAATGCCGGAACTGATAGTTATTCTGGTAATTATCGTTATTATATTTGGAGCAGGAAAACTTCCTGAAATAGGTTCCGGAATTGGTAAAGGAATTAAAAACTTCAAAAAAGCAACCAGTGAAGATGATGATTCAAAAAAAATAAATGAGTCTGACGAGGAGAACTCCAAGCAGTAAAGGGGGATCCTGAAGAATTAAAGTATATTATTGCTGGTAGACAGCATGATTCGCATCAGGCGGATCAGGAGGTAGGTATGTTTGGACTTGGAACACCGGAACTTATAGTAATTCTTGGAATAGCCTTTCTTGTTTTTGGCGGGAAAAAACTTCCGGAAATCGGTGCAGGCCTGGGTAAGGGAATATCCTCTTTCAAGAAAGGGATCAGAGATGCAGAAGAGAGCGTTCCCGGAGTGAAGGAAGTGAAGTCCCTGAAAGAGGATATTGAGAAGGTTAAGGACGCAACTAAAATAGTATAATATGCAGTCGAATGAGTACTGCGCTTACCTGAACGCATGTGAGAAATCTTAAATAGAGAGCAAGATTTCTCCCTGCGGTCGAAATGACATTTTTTCTGGGAAAACACGAGAAAAGGATTGCGGTTCTCTGAGCAGAACCAATCCTGTCTCTGCAATCTGCAATCTGCAATCTGCAATCTGCAATCTGCAATCTGCAATCTGCAATCTGCAATCTGCAATCTGCAATCTGCAATCCCATATCAATCCCTAATCGTCAAAATCACCTTCCGGCCCTTTATCTGTATCGAGTTCAGCGGCTCTGGAAATAATTTTTTCCGGTGTCCAGTCAGCCGGGTCTTCGATCCGCTCTGCCTTTGGGCCGGGGTCGTGCGAACCGGCCTTCAATATCGCTTCAACAGCAAGATCTGCAGTATCTCCGGCATTAAAGACATTCAGCAACATATTATAGGTGAATTCTTCAACCCTTTTACACATCCTTTCCCGGATATCCTTGGGCTGACCCAGCAGTTTATTTTCAAAGGGAAGGTTGAGGCTTTTGTAGTTGCCGCCTTTCCAGCCTTTCTCGTCAGCATAGGCAACCATTGACTCCCACATTTCCTCGGTTACACCTTCGCCCTTAACCTTTTTGAAGTTGCCGTCGGCATCGAGTATGGCATTGCCGTAGTCGTTCACTTCAAGTCCCCAGGAAATCATCTGCAGGGCAGTGGCGACATTTGCCTTGGTTGTTTTTGTTTTCTGGGTGATGTCACGGAGACGATCGGAGCTGTTGCCCGAGGTGCCGTGTTGGGCCCCGGAAACTTTGTAGGGTAAGAGGGCCTGATGGATTTCAGCGGTAAGCTCAACCTGAATTCCCTGGCCGCTGGCCTCTATTCCGTGGGTTGTTCCATTGTTGAGGGCAATCCAGTTAGGGAAAATGTTGTGGGCGTTGAGACCCTGGATCAGGAAAACGGCTTCGGGTGCTGAAGAAAGTCCCTGGTTTCCTTTAATTTCACCTATTTCTGTTTCAAGGCCGGCCCAGTCAGGTATGAATTTGTTGAGGTCCAGATTGGCCATAAGGTTTTTGTCATCCATCATATGAGAGGCGTCGATGGCAATGGATGTTATGCCAAACTCAAATATTGTCGGAATTTCTATCCTGGCTGCCGGAAGATCATTTTCATTTTTAATTCCGTAGTGATCGGCATGGATTGCAACCGGAATAGTGATGCCGAGTTCATTGCATGCCTGATCAACTTGTTGGGCCATATTCCAGTAATTAACAGGACAGTAGGCATTTGCGCCTCCTTCTGAACGGGCAATCTCGATAATCAGGGCTGCATTGGCCCGCTGTGCTGCCATCAATGCGCCGCGGATGACAAAATTACTGCGGCCATTGGCTGCCATAGTCATTGCCTTTCCTTTGGCAATCATGGCGTTGTCTATGTATTTGCCACTGACAAGAAGAGCTTTTGAGTGGGGGAATAATCTGGAGATGGTGGGTGGGCGACCAACTTCAAGGGCCTTGTTGAAGTTAGCAGAAGAAAGAGCCATTTGAATCCTCCATTGTTTTGAGTGCGCTATTGAAAATAAGGCGTTTAATTTGTTCTGTATTGAATCTATTTTACTATATATTGATTGACAGGGACATTGTTTTTTCTTTGAAAAACTATGCCTTGCGTCTTTAGGCCTTTGGGTTATTATTTACAATTACGCTTCATAATAAAAGATCTTGATTAATAGGCAGATGTGTGAAAATTGATCCTGTTTTGCAGGTTATAAAAAGAAAGTTGGCTGAAAAGGAAGACATCATTCTTTCCAGCCATGCTGAGAAGAGCAGTACGGGAATCCGCCGTCATCTTGAAAACCGGGAAGGGCACAGGCCGGCCTTTGCCGTCGATGCTGATAGGATACTGCATTCCCGGGCCTATACCCGATACATAGACAAAACCCAGGTGTTTTATATGATCAAGAATGATCATATCACCCACAGGGTTCTCCATGTCCAGCTTGTTTCAAAAATTGCCAGGACCATTGGCCGGGTTCTCGGTTTGAATGAGGATCTCATAGAGGCAATAGCCCTTGGTCATGATATAGGGCACCCTCCATTTGGTCATGATGGAGAGAAAATGCTTCATGATCTCTGTCTTGAGCATGGCATGCCGTCTTTTCAGCATAATCTTCAGAGTATCCGGTTTCTTGAATTTATTGAAAAAAAAGGAAAGGGTATAAACCTCACAGTACAGGTTCTGGATGGTATTCTCTGTCATGATGGCGAGATTCATAACCGTATTCTGAAGCCGTCCGGGGACAGGTCATTTACTGTGTTTGATGAAAAATGTGAACAAAAATATAAGAATGCAGAAACATCACTTGTTCCCATGACACTGGAGGCCTGTGTTGTTCGTTTCTGCGATACTGTCAGTTACATTGGCCGCGATATTGAGGATGCTATTGAGTTGAGACTTATAAAGCGCGACGACATTCCTGAATTATGCCAGGAGAAACTCGGGAAAAGCAATGGGACTATTGTTCATAACCTGGTAACCGATCTTCTGGAAAACAGTAAGGACGGTACGGTGGCCTTCAGTAAGGAGGTCTCTGATGCTTTGTTGGAGCTCAAGGCATTTAATTATGAATACATATATCTTAATCCTGAAATAAAGAAACACGTTGAAAGAATCAAAGGATGTTATCAAACTCTGTTTTCTCGCTATTTAGATGATGTTGATGGGAAAGGGCGTGGCAAAACGGTGTTTTCTGAATTTGTCGGTAAGATGGATGACAATTACCGGAATTCGTGGTCTCCTGTTGTTATGGCCTGTGATTTTATTGCCGGTATGACAGATGATTATTTTTTAAACCAGGCGCGGGAGTTTGGCTGTAATGTCCCTGTTAAATCATGAATAAGCGTTTGGAGAAATTTTTCCCGGGCGAAAATACCCTGATGGTTATTATCGCTTCATTTATTGGTGTTGCCGCCGGGTTTGCCAATATCCTTTTTCGTTTCATAGAAGAACTCGTCCATCATTATATTTTTGAAACAGGCCACCATTTTCTTGTTGGAGATGGAGGATGGCGCCTGCTTTTCCTGCCCCTTATTCCGATGTTTGGAATGCTGCTGCTCATCCCGTTTGCTTATTTTTACAAGGATGAGGTCAATGGCTATGGGTTTACAAAATTTCTGCGAAAGGTAAATCTTGAAGGGGGGCGGATACCTTTCAGGACTATCTGGCTGAAAACCGTTACCACGTCACTTACCATTGGTTCAGGTGGGTCTGCCGGTGTCGAGGGACCTATTGCCATGGTCGGCGGTGCTGTTGGTTCCCAGGTCGGCCAGTTTTTCAGGGTGTCGGGCGACAGAATGAAAGTCTATATCGCCGCAGGATGCGCCGGCGGTATTGCCGCCATGTTTAACGCCCCTATTGCCGGTGTTTTTTTTGCGGCAGAGATCGTCCTGCTTGGTACTTACGAGGTTTCTGCGTTTTCTGCTCTCGTAATATCGTCAGCCCTTGCCTCTGTTGTTTCGAGGGCGGTCTATGGTGAAATCTCTGCCTTTCAGATTCCTGATTATAATGTAGTCAGTCCAATGATAGAAGTTCCTTTGTATATGCTGATGGGGCTCTTGGTCGGCGTTGTCGCAGTGTTCTATATAAAGATATTTTACTGGGTGCGGGACAGGTTTGCATCTCTGGCTTTGAATCGATATATGAAGCCAATTCTTGGAGCCTTTATGGTCGGTTCCATTGGTATAGGATTTCCCCAGGTCATGGGCAATGGCTATCATTATATTTCCGAAGTTCTCAACGGTGATGGCGTTATCTGGGTCATGCTGCTTCTTGTTTTTGCCAAGATTATATCCACTTCGATTACCCTTGGCTCAGGAGGAGCCGGTGGTGTATTTGCTCCTTCCCTGTTCATTGGCGCTGTTATCGGCGGCTCTTTCGGCACGATCGCAAATAATATCTTTCCCGGGCATATTGCATCCAGCGGCGCCTATGCTGCAGTTGGCATAGGTGCCTTCCTTGCCGCGGTCACCCATGCTCCGCTTACCGCAATATTTCTTCTTTTTGAGATGACCGGTAATTACCTCATCATAATTCCTATTATGCTGGCAAGTATTATAGGAGCAGTCGTTTCTGCTAAACTGTATCCTGACTCCATTGATACTGTCGATTTTACAAATGAGGGAATTGATATTCATGACGGAAGGGAAACAGCCGTTCTCAAGTCGATTAAGGTGGGGAGGGCCATGGTTGAGGATGTCGATTTTATAAGCGAACGAGCTACGGCAAAGGATCTGCTTAAAATTTTCAGCATGGCGGAAAACAGTTTTTATTACCCGGTTCTAACCGAATCAGGAAAACAGGCCGGCCAGATGTGCGGTATTATTTCCATGCAGGACGTCAAAGCCATCCTTCATGATGAAGAGCTACTGCAGAGTGCTACAGTAGGGAACATCATGTATCGCAATGTCATCACTCTGACCCCGGATGATGATCTCTATACGGCCATGAGTCAATTCATGAAAAAAGGAATTGAGGAAATACCAGTGGTTGAGTCTCTGGAAGAACCCTGGGTTGTCGGGATGCTGCGGAGACGGGATGTGCTTTCTGTGTATAACAGAGAGGTGCTGAAAAGGGGAATCAGCGGCAAGACAGCGTCGATACGGCTTAAGTGATTTTAGGAATGTAATTTTTTGTAAATTGTACTGTCCCGGAGTGTATCGTGTTGCAGTAGTTTTTGTCGTAACTCAAGGATGTCACATAATTTTTGAAGGTGGAATTGTCCTAAAACTTGTCTAAGGCATAAGAACATTGTATACTTCTTGGTTATTCAGGCGAAAGATGTTGCAGGCCTACATTGCAGGCACTTTAGAATTCAGTATTGCCATTGAAACTCAACTTTAATGCTTACGGTAACCTTGAAAAATTAACTTTTTGCTCGCTAGCGGTGTCATTGGCAAAATGAAAAGTGCTCACATACCTCGGTATGCGGAGTTTATGCCCATGTGGGTACTTTTTAATTTTGTCATTCCTTGCTATCAAACAAAAGTCCTAATTTTTCAAGGTACCTTTACAATTTGCTATTTTTATAAAAAACACATTAATGGAGAAAATCATGTCCGAGAATTATTTTAACACCTTGCCTTTACGTATTCAGCTTGAAGAGCTGGGCCAGTGCCGCTTTATGGAATCTTCGGAGTTTGAAGGCGTTGAAGCCCTCAAAGGCAAAAAAATTGTCATTGTCGGCTGTGGAGCCCAGGGTTTGCATCAGGGACTTAATCTTCGCGACAGCGGACTGGACGTTTCCTATACACTGCGTGATGCGGCGATTGCTGAGAAGCGTCAGTCATGGAAGAATGCCACAGAGAACGACTTTCATGTCGGCACCTATCAGGAGCTGATCTCCAAGGCCGATCTGGTTATCAATCTGACTCCAGACAAGCAGCATACAGGTGTTGTTAACGCGGTTATGCCCTTGATGAAAGAAGGTGCATGTCTCTCCTATTCCCACGGTTTTAATATTGTTGAAGAGGGAATGCAGATCCGAAAGGACCTTACTGTTGTCATGGTTGCTCCCAAGTCACCTGGAACCGAGGTGAGAGAAGAGTATAAGCGCGGTTTTGGTGTTCCTACCCTTATCGCTGTTCACAGGGAGAATGATCCCAAGGGTGAAGGCTGGGATATTGCAAAAGCCTATGCCTGTGGTACCGGAGCCGATCGTGCCGGTGTTCTTCAGTCTTCATTTATAGCCGAGGTCAAGTCAGATCTTATGGGTGAGCAGACTATTCTCTGCGGAATGCTCCAGGTTGGCTCTCTTCTCTGTTATGATAAAATGATTGAGAAAGGTGTTGAGGCCGGTTACGCATCCAAACTGATTCAACACGGCTGGGAAACCATCACCGAAGCATTGAAGCATGGCGGTATCACAAATATGATGGATCGTCTCACTAATCCGGAAAAGCTCAAGGCTGTTGAACTGTCAGATGAGTTGAAAGGGATACTGAAATCTCTATTTGAAACACACATGGATAATATCATGTCTGGTCAGTTTTCCAGAACCATGATGGAAGATTGGGCAAATGATGATGTCAATCTTCTGAAATGGCGTGCTGAAACAGGGGAAACCGCATTTGAGAAATCTGTAAATACTGATGCTGCTATTGCTGAGCAGGAGTATTTTGACAACGGTATTCTCATGATTGCCATGGTCAAGGCCGGAGTTGAGCTGGCATTTGATACCATGGTTGCAGCCGGAATCAAGGAGGAATCAGCCTACTATGAATCTTTGCATGAGGTGCCCCTGATTGCAAATACCATTGCCCGTAAAAAATTGTATGAAATGAACGTGGTCATTTCGGATACGGCTGAATACGGTTGCTATCTTTTTACCCAGTCGGCCATGCCTCTTCTGACTGATTTTATGAAAAAAATCGATACTGATGTCATTGGAAAAGGTTTGGCGGTAAAAGACAACGGGGTTGATAATATGGCCCTGATTCAGGCTAATGAAGCCATCCGTTATACCGGTGTGGAGATGATCGGTGAGGAGCTTCGTTCTTATATGAGTGCCATGAAGCCGATTATCTAACGTTTGGTAGTATCGATCTTATGCGAGGGAGTCCTATTGGGCTCCCTTTTTTTATGAGTCCCATCTATGCATCTATTTCCTCCATATATTGAGAGTGGCCTGTTTTGGGTATTGTGGTGTTTTTTACACAGTCTTCTTGTCAGCTTGAGTTGTACTGCAATGTTCCGGCGTATACTTGGAAGGAAATTTGCGTTGTATCGGCTGTTTTACTCTCTTTTCAGCCTGGCAACACTGGCAGTGGTTGTCTCCTGCCAGTTTTCACAAAAACAGGTTGTTTTATTCTCCTGGAGTGGCTGGTGGCTGTTGCCGCAGGTGGTGCTGTATGTGTATGGACTGTATATGTTCTCTGTGGGCTGGAGGCGCTACGATCTTTCTTTTTTTCTTGGAATACGTCAGGCCGATATGTTTTTTACAGGAAAGCTGCTGCCACCCAGGATATTCAGCCAGGATGCCCGGGGAGGAGTTCGACACCCCTGGTATTCTGGCGGGATAGCACTTGTGTGGGCCTTTGGGGTTATAACCGATGTCACACTGGCCAGTAAAATTGTGCTTACCTGTTATTTTGTGATAGGATCATTTCTGGAAGAAAGGAAACTTCGAATCGAAATCGGAGAGCCGTATGAAGAATATTGCCGGAGAGTTCCCATGCTTTTCCCTTGGCCAATTAAGTTGATCTGACTATGAACGAGGCTTCTCAGGATACCGGAAAGATTGCCAGGTCAGCAGGCACTGTGAGTATTGCTGTCATGTGCAGCAGAGTTCTGGGGCTGGTTCGGGAGCAGGCTTTTGCAGCCCTGTTTGGTGCCGGCTACGCCTATGATTCTTTTGTTGTCGCATTCCGTATCCCCAATCTTCTCCGTGACCTGTTTGGTGAAGGGGCTCTCAGCTCGGCATTTGTTACCGTATTTTCAGGGTATGATGCCAAAAAGGGGGAGGAGGCCACCTGGCAGCTTGCCAATAACGTACTTGCTTTTTTTGCTGTCCTGGTCAGTCTTATCACTTTATGTGGAATAGTGTTTGCAGAACCTTTGATCCGTTTGTTGGTTGATTCTGAGTTTGCACAGGTTCCCGGGAAAGTGGAGCTTACCCGCAAGCTCACCATTATAATGTTCCCTTTTCTTGTTTTTATTTCCCTTTCGGCTGCGGTCATGGGAATGCTCAATACCAAAGGTCGTTTTTTTGTACCGGCAATGGCTTCCAGTTTTTTTAATCTGGGTTCTATTATTGGTGGTGTCAGCCTTTCGCTTCTCTTGCCCAGGTTCGGGTATCCTGCGATTATGGGAATGGCTATTGGTACGCTGATAGGCGGATTTCTCCAGTTGGCAGGTCAGCTTCCGTCACTGTTTAAAGTCGGTTTTACTTTTCGGCCTGTTATTCGGCTTGATGATCCCGGCTTGAAGAGAATTCTTCTGCTTATGGTTCCCGCAGTTATCGGCCTTTCAGCAACCCAGATAAATATTTTTATCAATACCCGGTTTGCATCGTCATGTATCGAAGGATCTGTTTCCTGGCTGAATTATGCCTTTCGGCTGGTGCAGCTTCCAATCGGTGTTTTTGGTGTTGCTATTTCCATTGCTACTCTGCCGTTGATATCGCGATATGCTGCCAATAAGGATATGGTGCAGCTGAAAGAAACATTTGCCTCATCACTGACTATGGCATTCTGTCTTACTATTCCTGCCAGTATCGGCTTGTGGATTCTTGCAGAGCCAATTATAAAAATCATTTTTGAACACGGGGCGTTCTCCGGTCTTGATACAGCGAGGACCGCTGAGGCGCTGCGGTTTTATGCCATCGGCCTTTTTGCCTATTCTTCCGTGAAAATTATGGTTCCTGTCTTTTTTGCATTAAATGACAGCAAGTTGCCTGTTATTGCTAGTTTTCTTGCTGTAGGAGCGAATCTTCTTCTCGTTTCACTTCTGATTGAACCTTATCAGCATAAAGCTATAGCCATGGCAATTTCAGGTTCCATGATTTTTAATTTTCTGTTTCTGAGTATAGTGCTGTACAGAAAGGTAAACGGCTATTCTTTATCTTATCTGGGGCGCAGCGTGATGAAGATTGTGGCGGCTTCAGTTGTCATGGGTGTGTGGGTGATCGTGGTGCACGGCTGGATGCATAGCCTGTTTGCCAGCGGAATAATCCTGCAGATTGCTGGGTTAATCGTTGTAATCGTTAGCGCTGCAATGATCTATGGGTTTGTGTTGTATTTCCTTAAGGTGAAAGAGCTGTCGTTTGTGGTAGATAAGGTGAAGAGCCGGATTATGGGTTAAGCAAGAAAGGAACCCCACATCCCTACGCGGGAAGAATGAAGCATGTATGGTTTATATCCGACAGAGGCGCACTGTTCATAAATTTTTTCTCTCTGTGCCTCTGCGAGCTTTGTGAGAGATTCTGGTGTAAATAGTTAACAGTTGCCAATCTGTCTCAGCAAATCGATCTGGGCAAGCAGGGCGGTAACGGCTGTATCTACCTTGAGGATGCGTGGCCCCATGGAAAAAGGCTGCAGCCCCTGTTCTTCGAATTTATTCATTTCAAAATCGACCCAGCCGCCTTCAGGGCCTATGGCAAGAAGGACACGATTCCGCAACGGAAGTTCAACAGCCTCTGGTAATTTTTTATGTGCCTCAGGGTGGGCTACAAGCCGCACAGGGTACTCTTCGCTGATTTTAGGAAGGACGTCTTCGACAAAGGGCCTGAAGCGCTGATGCAGGCTTATTTCGGGGAACAATGTATCTACGGCCTGTTCCAGTCCATGCTGCAGATAATCGTTGCAGGAGGTGTCCTGAAGCATTGAGGCGCCGAAGAAACTCTTTTCCACACGGTTTGCGTTGATCAGGAAAATGCGGGATATGCCCAGAGACGCAGCCTGCGAGAGAATGCGCTTCAGCATAATTGGCCTTGGCAGGGCCAGTATCAGGTCTGTTTGTGGTGGAAGGGGGACAGTTCCTTCATCTGTTATTTCAAGAACAACGGAATCTCCTGATACGTCCATAACCGTGCTTTTTCCCACCGGTCCGTTGATAATCCCTGTTTTCAGAGAATCTCCAGGAGAACTTTTAAGGATGGTCAGTATATGCTCAGCCCTGTGATCCGTCAGTGTCACCCGTTTGTTGTTAATTTCTTCAGGGCGGAGTAATATCAGGTTCATGTTTGTTCCAGATTGTGTAATAAGGTGTTGGCGTTCATTCTATAACCGCGGGCAGAAATCTGCAGGGTATTCTGAAATAATAACCGATTAATACCATAATGCTTTTTATCTATAATGTAATTCAGTTGCTGGGGCTTATTATTCTTGCTCCTGTGGTTGTTTTTGTCATAATTTTCAAACCTAAATACCGGGGCCGTGTCTTTACCAGGTTGGGCTATGGCCTTGCCGGCACTCTTGCCAAAATGGACAGGAGCAGACACCGGATCTGGATTCATGCTCTTTCTGTTGGCGAAGTGGCATCAGTGCGCACTCTGGTTCAGGAGGTCAGGGCTGAATATCCGGAATCTGTCATTCTGTTTTCATCAACGACCCGCTCCGGAGAACAGCATGCCAGGGTAACCCTTGCCGATTACGTTGATTTTTTTATCCCTTTTCCTCTGGATAATTATTGGGTAGCCCGATATTTCGTTACTTTCGTCAGACCTGATCTTTTTGTCCTTGTTGAGACAGATTTCTGGCCCAATTTTCTTCATATTCTCAAATCTGAAAATGTACCGGCTGTCCTGGTAAACGGCAGGATTTCCGGGGAGGCCTTTGTTAATTATCGACGTTTTGCGCTTTTGTTTCTCCCCATGTTCCAGTCGTTTCGCGGTCTGGCAGTCCAGCGTGAAGATGATGTTGCCATGCTCCGATCCCTGGGTGTGTCTGCAGAGAAGATCTCTCGTCTCGGAAATCTTAAATACGATGTATTGTCTCCCGATTCTGTAAAGAATGACCTCCCCTCTGGTCAGAGGTTTTCCATCCTTGAAAACAAGATTGTCCTTGTTGCCGGAAGTACCCATGCCGGCGAGGAAAAGGTTCTATTGGATATGTGTCAAAAAATGATGGATGTGTGTCCTTCCTTTTTTCTGGTTATAGCCCCCCGTGAAATTGGCCGATCCCAATCAATTAAGCAGTTGGCCGAGAAAATGGGCATCAGAATGTTTTTGCGTACAGGTAATTCCGAGGACAACGCCCAGGCCATGGTTCTTGATACTTTAGGGGAATTAGCCTCGGTCTATAGTTTGGCTGATTTCGCTTTTGTTGGCGGCAGTCTTGTGCCAAGAAGGGGGCATAATCCTCTCGAGCCTGCCGCAAAAGGCAAGGTGGTGTTTTTTGGCCCCCATATGGAGGATTTCATAGACATAGTGACCGACATGCTCAGTGATACGGTTGCCATTCAGGTGAGTTCGGCAGAGAGCATGGTGTCTGAAATAAAGAAATTGCTTGAAAACCCTGATTCCCACAAGGTATGTGGCCGGCGTGCAGCTGATTTTGTATCACACAGGCAGGGGGTAACAAGGCAGCATATTGATTTACTGAGGGAGATAGTATGAATAATATAAATCTGTTGTTTTCCCTTGGCCGGCCTTTTGCTCCTTTGTATGGGTGGCTTATGTCTTTTCGGGCGGCACTCTATAAAAAAGGAGTTTTTGCCTGTCATCGCTTGTCCGTACCGGTGGTAAGTGTTGGCAATCTCACCATGGGTGGCACCGGAAAGACACCAGTGACTCTTTATCTTGCCAAACTTCTTTTTGATAGACGACCTGCGATAGTGAGTCGGGGATATAAAGGCAAAAGCCGTAAAGAAATTCATGTCGTCTCTGATGGCAAAACGGTGGATTCCAATGCGGCATTCTCAGGAGATGAGCCGGTGTTCCTTGCCGAAAGTCTTCCTGGTGTCCCTGTGTTGACCGCAAAGAAAAGAGTTGCTGCCGGACGATATGCCGTCGACAATTTCCAGGCAGGGATAATTCTGCTTGATGACGGTTTCCAGCATCTTGCGCTGGTGCGGGATGTGAACATTGCCCTGTTCAAGATTGACAGTTTTTTGGGAAACAATAGAATATTTCCCGGCGGTGATATGCGCGAACCGTTGAAGGCCCTTTGTCGTGCCGATTGCTTTGTGCTGACCTGTGTGGATGATGAAAACAGGGAGAGGGCAATGTCCATCAGGAAGGCACTGGAAAAACGCTTCCCTGAAATTCCTGTATACCTTGCAGCATTTGAGCCTGCCGGGCTTGTGTCAATGGACGGGAGTGAGCATGCTGTTGACGGGTGCGAAAAACAGAAATTCTATGGTTTTTGTGGCCTGGCTTCACCTGTCTCCTTTGAGAGGACCTTGGCGGGCGCGGGTATTGATTTGGCCGGTTTTCAGGCCTTTAAGGATCATCATGACTATACTGGTGATGATCTTAACAGGCTCATTGGGGATGCGAAAACTGCCGGAGCCCAGAGTCTTATCACCACGGAAAAAGATATGGTTAAATTGAAGAATATGTCCTGTGATTTTCCCCTGACGGCTCTCCGTATGGCGGTGGTTCCGGAAGAAGAATTTGATCAGTTTGTTCTTGATAGACTGAGTTGAAAAAGACATGTTGTGTTTTTTTACACACACTGTTTAAGGTCTCTTCGGCAGTGTTTCCAAATGCGTATTTTATTTTATCTCGATGATTTTCTGTCACTCTTTTATTGTCTTGTAATTATTTGATTAACTCGGAATGTTTTTTGCATATTGTTATGGGGAAAGGCGTTATGCCTGGTTGCCAATGTGATTCATTTTGCGGTTTAATTTCTCAATTACGAGTTTATATATGGACATTTTTCAACATACAATCAGAAAGTCAGTGAGCTTTGCCGGTGTGGGACTCCATTCCGGTAATCCTGTTCACCTGTATATCAAACCTGCGGCTCCGGACAGTGGTATCTGTTTTGTCCGCACCGATCTTGATAGCCGGGTAACGATACCTGCTTCGCTGCATCGCATCAGTGATACCCGCCTTGCAACAACACTCTCCAGTGAAGATATTCAGGTTGGTACTACTGAGCATCTTCTTGCCGCTCTTATCGGAATGGGTGTTGACAATGCTGTGGTAGAGCTTGATAGTGATGAGGTTCCTATCATGGATGGCAGTGCCGGGCCGTTTGCACACCTGCTTAAAAAGGTCGAACGCCAGCAGCAGAAATCCAAACGTGTGATGCTCAAGGTTACCAAGGAAATATCCGTGAAAAACGGTACGTCTGAAGTTCGTATTCTTCCATATGACGGAATGAAGGTAACCTGTAATATTGATTTTGATCATGATATGATCCAGAAGCAGTCTTTGTCTCTTGAAATTACTCCAGAGAGTTTCTTTCAGGAAATCGCCTCTGCCAGGACTTTCGGATTCCTTCATGAAGTGGAATATATGCGACAGAATGGCAAGGCGTTGGGAGGTTCCCTCGATAATGCAGTGGTTGTTGATCAGGACGGAGTTTTGAATGTGGAAGGGCTGCGTTTTTCAGACGAGTTTGTTCGCCATAAAATTTTGGATCTTATCGGCGATCTGGCTCTTCTGGGCTGTCCTGTTCTCGGTCATGTCATTGCTTCAAAAGCCGGCCATACCCAGCACTTTCAACTCATGAAAGCCATCGTGGGTAATCCGGACTGCTGGCAGTTTGTCAACCTGACTCATAATGGTAATGAAAGTACTCTTGAGAAGATGGTTTCCTCTACCAGGGAAGTACGTAATAAAATTAAACCGTTCCTGCTTCCTCCCCAGCTTGCACCCTTCAACCGGGCATCCTGTTCCATCTGATCTGTACCGCATTAAATTTTCCAAATGGATACTCAATAAAAAGCTGAAGGGATTTCTTTCCTTTCAGCTTTTTTTATTTCTATTGTTTTCCCCCCGGGTACTTTGTAAAGTGGCACGCATTATTGCGTGATTTGTTCAAGGAGGCCTGGTCTGGTACGAAAATCTCTTAAAGAGCTTAAAAGAGACACAGGGGGAAACTCTGTGAACTCCGTGTCTCTGTGAGATATACACCTTCATGCTTCGTTGTTCCTTCCCACGTATATGTGGGTTCGTAAAAATACTAATTTGATAATAGGTAATTTCATGAAACTACAGGAGAAAATCGGCTTTATCGGCGGCGGCAAGATGGCTGAGGCGCTTATAAAAGGTATCGTGCAAAGTGGATTAGCAGATTCCGGTCAGATTATGGTTGTTGAGCCTGTTTCCGGTAGGCGTCAGGAATTGGAGGAGGCGTATTGTGTTTCTGCCACTGCAAATTCTGAAGATACAGCAGATTGCGGGATAATCATCCTGGCTGTCAAACCGCAGATAATGGATGCTGTGCTTGATGGATTGAATAATTTTATAAGCGAAAAACATCTGGTCATCTCTATTGCTGCCGGCATTACAATCTCTTTTATCGAGGAGAGGCTGTCCAGGGGATGCCGGGTTGTTCGGGTAATGCCTAATACTCCGGCGCTGGTTCTTGAAGGGGCAGCTGCGTTGAGCGGCGGAACCCGTGCGACACAGGAGGATCTCGAGGTTGGCGACAGGATTTTTTCAGCAGTGGGTCAATGCGTAACCATGGATGAGAAATATCTTGATGCTGTTACCGGTCTGAGCGGCAGTGGCCCTGCCTACGTGTTCTCATTTATCGAAGCACTTGTCGATGGGGGAGTCAAGGTCGGGCTTAACAGGAATGATGCACAACTGTTGGCAATGCAGACATTGCTTGGTTCTGTAAAACTTGCCATGGAAACAGGAGATCATCCTGCCGTTCTTCGGGCCATGGTGACTTCACCCGGAGGGACAACTATTGCAGGATTGCATGAATTGGAAAAAGCCGGGTTCAGGGCCGCTGTCATGAATTGCGTCGAGACGGCAACCAACAGATCAAAGGAACTTGGCAAGCAGCTGAAGGGATAACGTGCAGGTAAATAAAGTTGGCATAATTCTTAAGAAAGAATCCCAGAAGGCCCGCCAGATTGGTGAAGAACTGGCATCTTGGTTTTCTGAAAGATCCGTTGAGACTGAGATAGATTCAATTTCACCTGATCAGGATTTTGTCGTTATTCTCGGCGGAGACGGTACGCTGCTCCATGTTGCCGGGGAGGCAAGCAGATTCCAGGTCCCGGTTGTCGGCATTAATCTCGGGAACCTTGGATTTCTGACTGAAGTGGCTGAAAACGAACGGTGTGAGGCCATAGAGGCGATCATGCAAGGCTCTGCTGTTATTGAAGAGCGGGCCATGATAAAAACCCGCCTGGTACGGGGCGAGGTCATCGAGGAATGGCGCTATGCCCTCAATGATGTCGTTATCAGTAAAGGAACCATTGACCGGATTGTACAACTGAGCACCTGGTTTGGCGATGAATTTCTGGCCACGTATAAATCAGACGGCCTCATATTTTCAACACCCACCGGCTCCACAGCTTATAACCTGTCTGCAGGCGGGCCTATAGTTCATCCTGCCCTGGCTTCCATTCTGCTTACACCTATCTGTCCTTTTATGCTGGAGAGCCGGCCCGTGCTTCTTCCGGCCAATGCCAGGTTCTCCACCAGGCTTGCCGATCAGGCCACCGATGTGAAAGTTATCATAGATGGTCAGCCTTCATGGCATATGCGGAAAGATGATATCCTGGAAGTTTCCTCTTCTGATCGGCCGTTGAAATTGATCTGCTCACCGCGTAAGGGCTACTTTGATATTTTACGCAAGAAACTTAACTGGGGAGGGCAGATTCCTCCGCGGTGAATGACAGTTTCAGGTTTCAAGTTTCACGTTGAGGGGTGTTTGTAGGGTATTTTGTTGTACCTGTCTGGGGATTGTGCTCAATTCGGCGGGGTTTTCTTCAATCCAAATTTCTTCATTTTATACTGCAGGAGGCTTTTGGTGATGCCAAGGGCCTTGGCTGCTCTTGCCTGGATGTGGCCCGCTTCCTCCAGGGCATTGCACAGCAGTTCTTTTTCTATCATGTCTAGCATCTCAGGAAGGCGTGTTCCTGGAGGAAGATGGCCGTCCATCTGAAATGTTACCGGTTGAATGGTTCTTTCTGCCAAGGCGACTTCCGGCTGCACATCTTCCGGTTCAATAGTGTTCCCTGAGCAGAGAATGGAGGCCCTTTCGATGGTGTTTTCGAGTTCCCTGACGTTCCCTTCCCATGGTGAGGCGATAAGGACCCGCATGGCCGCGGGTGATATTTCCAGCTCCGGTTTCTGCAGCTGCTCTGAGAATTTGTTGACAAAATGATTTGCCAGTAAAGGGATATCGTCGCCTCTCTCACGAAGAGGAGGGATGTTCAGGTGGAGTACGTTGAGCCTGTAGTAGAGATCCTCTCGGAAATTCCCCCGATCCACTTCCTCCTTCAGGTCTTTATTCGTTGCGGTGACAATGCGGACATCAACCTGAAGTTCAGTTGTTCCTCCCACCCGTTCAAAAGTTCTTTCCTGGAGAATGCGGAGAAATTTTGACTGCAGGGCGAGGTCAAGTTCCCCTATTTCATCTAAAAACAGGGTGCCCTTGTCAGCCAGTTCAAATCTTCCCTTGCGAAGGCTTGTGGCGCCGGTGAAGGCGCCTTTCTCATGGCCGAATAATTCGCTTTCCAGCAGGGTTGGCGGAAGAGCTGCGCAGTTGACAGATATAAACGGTTCTTTTTCCCGTAGGCTCATAAAGTGAATAGCTCTGGCTACCAGTTCTTTTCCTGTGCCGCTTTCTCCTGTAATGAGCACAGAGGCCTGGGTTGGGGCCACCTTTTCTATTATGGTGTAGAGGTTACGCATCTGTTTGTTTTTGCCGATCATATCGGCAAAGCTGTAGCGGTCTTTTACTTCGTCGCGAAGTCGGTGGTTTTCACTGAGGAGTGAATAATGTTCTATGGCTTTCCTGATGTTCGCTATGAGCTCATCGTTCTTGAAGGGTTTTGTTAAATAGTTGAAAGCACCGGCCTGCATGGCAGTAACAGCTTTTTCTATTTCTGCATAGGCGGTTATCATGATGACAGGAATATCGCGGTTAATGGCTTTGACGGCCTGCAGGAGTTCAATACCGTTCATGTGCGGCATTTGCATGTCTGTGAGAATGAGGTCAAGATCGGTATTCTGGGCAATCTGTAAAGCCTTGGCACCATTATCAGCGGTAAATACTTCGAACCCCTCTTCGATGAGAAGTTCGGAAAGAATTATAAGGTAGTTGGGTTCGTCATCGACGACCAGAAGAGTGTGCATATTCAGTTCAGTTTTTATTATGATGTTTAAAAGGTTGCTTTAAGTTGTCTGAAGCCTGCTCTTCAACTTCTCGAAAATCTCATATGGCAGGCGCTGGTTTTTCCCCGTTTTCCCCATTCCGTTCCCCGTCTGGCTATGGCCGTGATAATCACTTCCACCTGTGGCAACAAGGTCAAATACCCGGCTCAGCTCAAATAATGTCTTACGGGCGGCCTTCGAATGGGAGGGGTAGTAAACTTCAATGCCGCCAAGGCCGAAACCCTTGAGTGTTTCCACCAGTTCCGGGATACATGTTATTGACTGATCAATAGTGAGCGGGTGGGCCAGAACAGCAATGCCGCCAGCCTCTTTAATATACCGGATCGCATCAGCAGCCGGAAGTATCTTTCGCGGAACGTAGGCTATGCCATTCTGCCCGAGATACTTGTCAAAAGCTTCATCAAAAGAGTGAATGACACCTTTAGATATGAGAATCTGGGCAAAATGGGGTCGACCTGTCTGGCCCGTTTGCGACAAGGTGTCCACATCTTCTTTTGTTATATCTATGCCAAGATCATTCAGGCGTGTGATGATTTTCTCATTGCGAAGATTCCGGGCATGCTGGATTGATTCAAGCCGTGAGAGAAGCAATGGGTCATTATGCCTGAGGCCATATCCCAGGATATGTATGGATGCAGAGTCAATATGGGCACTTAATTCAACACCAGGAAGTATTTCTACACCGTATGTTATTCCATGCGCTATAATTTCTGAAACACCTTCCATGGTATCATGGTCGGTGAGGCTGATGGCCTGCAGTCCATGTTTTTTAGCTTCCTTGACGAGCAACAGGGGCGTCAGCGTACCGTCGGAATATGTTGAGTGAAGATGCAGATCGATATAATTCATGTAAAAATAACCTCTTTATGTATTATGGCATTTCTTGCATCGAAATCCATAGAGAAATATGATCCGGTTTGACTTTTTATTTTTTTTGTTGGATAATTTTTTAGTATTTCCTGTCTGGCAAATGAGCGATAATTATATATTAACACAGGTTTTAAGGAGATAGATGCATGGCTCAGATTGATGCGTTTTTTAAATTAATGAATGATCAGGGCGCTTCGGATTTACACCTGGTTTCAGGCCAGCAGCCTTTGCTTCGTATTCGCGGTGATATAGAGCGGGTTAAATATAAGGTGTTGGGTAATGATGAATTGAAGGCAATGCTTTATGAGATTGTCAGTGAAGACAAGGTGAAAAAGTTTGAAGAGACCGGAGATGTGGATTTCGGTTATGAAATTCCAGGTCTGGCTCGGTATCGTGGGAATCTTTTTCAGCAGAAATATGGTATTGGCGCGGTATTCCGCGAAATTCCAAGTGATATTCTGACATGCGAACAGCTTAATCTCCCCCCGGTCATAAAAAAGCTGGCCAGACTGCCAAAAGGAATGGTCCTTGTGACAGGTCCCACCGGTAGTGGTAAGTCAACTACACTTGCGGCCATTGTAGATGAGGTCAACAGGACACGCAGCGATCATATCCTGACGATTGAGGATCCCATCGAGTTTGTCCATAAAAGCCAGAAATGTGTCGTAAATCACAGGGAGGTTGGTCTCCATACCCAGAGTTTTACCAATGCGTTGCGTGGGGCACTGCGTGAGGATCCAGATGTTATTCTTGTTGGTGAGATGCGTGACCTTGAAACCATTGCTCTTGCCATGGAAGCGGCGATGACAGGTCATCTTGTTTTTGGAACACTCCACACCCTGAACGCGGCCAAGACGGTGGACAGGATCATAGAGATTTTTCCTTCTTCCCAGCAGGCTCAGGTACGTTCAACTCTTGCGGATGCATTGAAGGCGGTCGTTTCGCAGACACTTTTCAAGAGGGTTGATGTGAAGGGAAGGTGTGCTGCCCTGGAGATCCTGATCTGTACTCCGGCCACCCGAAATCTTATCAGGGAAGGGAAGACATACCAGATTCCATCGGTCATGCAGACTGGTAAGCGGTATGGCATGCAGACCCTGGACGATGCTATTATGGACTTCCTCCAGCAGGGCTGGATTTCACCGGATGATGCCTACACCAACTGTATAGAAAAAGGTAAATTTGTTCAGTTCCTGACCAAGCCTCCGACGGATTTTACAGACGTATAATTATTTTTGGATTTCGGATTTCGGAAAAGCAACAAGGAACCCTTGAACCATATATCTCACAGAGGTACAGAGTTTTTTTCTCTGCGTCTCTGCGAGCTCTGTGAGAGGAATTCATCGAAGTCAAATTCCGAAATCCGAAATCCCAAATCCGAAATCCGAAATCAAAACCCTCTTTATTCTTTCATTGAGTTAAACGTCGACACCTCCAACCCACCGTCCTTCATTATGAAGGTCACCGTTCCGTCCCTGGCTGTGTTGAAAATGTTGCTTCCAAACTGTTCGTAGCGTTCAAGTACTTCAGGGGCCGGGAAGGTTTTTGGCTTAAATTTTCCTGCCGAGATAATCGTATGTTTTGGCGTAGCTGCTTGTATGAAATTAAGACTGCTTGATGTGGCACTGCCGTGATGTGGTGCTAGGAGGACATCTGTAGCGAGTGTGTTTTTGTCTTTTGTGAGATACTCTTCAGCAGTTTTTTCTATGTCCCCGGTTAAAAGAAAATGTGCGGTATCGGATGTTATTTGTATGACAAGGCTCTTGTCGTTGTCTTTACCCGGACCCTCTGAAAGGTGGAGGTCTGCAAGATTTATTATACGTTTATCATTGTTTTCAAGCAGAACCTCACCTCGCTGCGGTACTCGTATTTCTACTCCATTATCCCCGGCAAGTTTCAAAAGATCTCCCAGGCCCCTCTCTTTTCCATGTGTATCATTGATCCATAAAATTTCAGGTTTGAAATTTTTCAATAGGAAAGGGATCCCGTTATAGTGATCAGCATCACTGTGGCTGACTATTATGGTGTGTATTTTTTTGATTCGTTTTTGCCAGAGATAAGGCGCAATAATCATTTCGCCGACATTGAATTTTTCTGATCCAGGTCCGCCGCCATCAATAACTGCAATGTCTCCATTTGAAAATTCAACAATAGTGGAGTTGCCGTGGCCAACATCAAGAAAAGTGACGGTGTCGAAATTTTTATTGGAAACACGATATCTTGCATATGCCGGAACGGCGATTAGCGCAGTAATGCACGAAAATGCGATAACTTTAAAAAGAGAGTGCCTGTTGAGAAACAGGATCGAGCCAAGAAAAACGTAATACAAGACAACTTCTATTATTGAAGGGGTGGAAAACCAGAAAAAACTGAATGGTAGTTTGGCCAGAATGCTGGTGAGATACGCTGCGCCATAGAGGCCTGCTGAGCCAATGTGAAGTAAAATGCCTGCTGTATCAGGGGCAAAGAAGATAAAAGGACAGCTTATGAGGCCAATAAGTAAAGACCAGAGGCACAATAATGGCTCGATGAGAAGAGTGGACAGGGGACTGATTGGCGAAAATCTGTGAAAATAAAAAAGGGCCAGGGGTAAAGTGGCTATGGTGGCAACTGTAGATACAAGAAGGCCGGCAAAAATCCATCTCCGTATCCGGGATGGTATTGTTTCCTTAGGCCGAGTGCCGGAATGTGGCAGGATAATGTCTTGTATCCTCGGCATGATAACGGCAAGGCCCAGAACGGCGGCAAATGATAGTTGAAATGATGCCGTGAAAAGGGATAATGGATGGATTGCGAGAATAATAAATGCGGCAATGGCAATATTTGTGGGAATATTCCATTGCCTGTCGTAAATGACAGCCAGCAGAAAGACGCAGGTCATTATAAGGGATCGAACAACAGGAACCTGGAAGCCGGCAATAAGGGCGTAGAAAATAAGAATTGGCATGGAGAGTAGGGCTGCAAGTTTCCAAGCCTGGGTGTTGAGCAGAAGCCATTGTGATCTTCTGGTGATCCAGCTGCAGGTAAAAGTAACACAGAGGGCGAGAAGACCCATGTGGAGACCTGAAATCGCCAGCAAATGCATAGTGCCGGTTGCTTTGAAGTTTTCAAGTATATCGGCCGGAACCGCAGACTTGTCTCCTGTGAGGATGGCACTGTAAAGACTGCCGGTTCTCTGCGGCAGTCTTTCTCTGATGAACTGGTTGATCCTGTAGCGAATTTTTTCCGGCCAATATTGGAGTGAGTGAATAAAAGGTGACTTGTTGGTGTGGGTAATCTGAGCTATGTGGAGCGGAGACCTGATCCATCCGGTTGCTGATATGGATTTCCGGGCAAGAAACCGGGGATAATCGAAAGACCCTGGCGTGCCGAAACGTGAAGGTTTGGAGAGAGAAACCCTGATGAGGAGATGGTCTCCCGGAAATATATTTTCAGGCGGCAATCCTTTCATTGAAAGCTGGATGCGGCCCGATAATTTTATAAACGCAGGTGGGGTAAGTTCGTCTTGTCCGATGTTATTTTCTTCTTCTTCCTTTCCGTCTATGGAAGTAATAGGAAAAAGAATGGCGTCAATTTTGAAAAGAAGGCTGGTTTTGTTATTTTGAATAGACGGACTTGTTAAAAGTATTCCCCTGAGGGTTGCTTCTGTGTGTTGTTCTGGCAGATTGTGTAATTGGTGAGGACCTTCAGGGGGAATACTGGTTGCTGTCCCGTGGTAGGTGCCGATTGAGAGGAAGAAAGGAAGAAGGAGCAGGTATGAGGTCCTGTTGTCCTTCTTCCAGAGCAATAATATGAAAACGGCAAAAATAAATCCCGTGACAAGAAAAGTAAAAGCAGGGAGAGCCAGAAATTCAGAAAGAGCTATCCCTGCCGCAAATGAAATAGATATTGGAATTATTCCCGTTGGCGAGGGGAATGGATTCATTGGAAATTTCTTTTTCTGCTGTTGTGCCGTTATGAAAGGCTGGGGCGTTAGTCCAGAAAATATTTGAGTTTGTCACGCCTGCTGGAGTGGCGCAGACGATTGAGAGCCTTTTTCTCTATCTGGCGAATTCGCTCTCTTGAGACGTTAAAGCGTTTGCCGATCTCTTCAAGGGTGTATTCAGCATCTTCACCTATGCCAAAACGCAAACGGATAATTTTTTCTTCACGGGGGCTTAGTGTGGCAAGAATGGTTGTTACCCGATCAGAGAGCTCATGGTTTTTTACAGCTTCATAGGGAGATATCGACTCCTGGTTTTCAAGAAAATCTCCGAGGGTGCTGTCGTCGTCTCCAACAGGTGTTTCAAGAGAAATCGGTTCCCGTGATGCCTCAAGGATTGCCAGAATCTTGTCCATCGGCAAACCGGTTTTCTCAGAGATCTCAACAGGGGTGGGTTCTCTGCCCAGTTCTTTGAGGAGAGAATAGAAGGCCTTGAAAAACTGACTGCGGAGTTCGAGGAAATGAACAGGCAGGCGAATAGTACGTGTTTTGTCAAGGATAGCCCTGGTGATGGCCTGTCTGATCCACCAGCTGGCGTATGTGCTGAACTTGTTGCCTTTCTTGTAGTCAAAACGAAAAACGGCCCTCATCAGCCCAAGATTCCCTTCCTGGATGAGGTCGGCCAGGCTTAAGCCCTGGTGCATGTAACGTTTGGCAATGCTGACCACCAGCCTGAGATTCGCCTTGATCATGGCGTCTTTGGCGGATTCGATGGACCGTGTATAGAGGTCTACACGATACATGGACTGCTGAAGTGAATCGTTGTCAGCATGGTCATCGGTTATCTTCTGGAGACCGCGAACCATATAATTGAGGTGCTGTTTTTTTGGCTTGAGGGTCGGGTCGCGCTTTTCCCAGAGGGCAATGCGTTCAACAAGGGCCTGCAGTTCCGCTGCGTCAGTCTCTTCAGTGCGTATGGTCCGGATTATGGCGTCAAAACCTTCCCTGATGGTTTTACTGTATTTTTCTTCTTCAGCAGGAGTCAGGAGGTCAAACCGTCCCATTTCGCGCAGGTAGGTGGTCGTGGTTTCCTCTACCTCCTGGGGTAAATCTTTTTCGGAGCTGCTTTTTTTGGTCAGGTGGCCCGACTGATCTTCCTGGCCGTCATTCGGCTCTGATTTTGAGGAATCAGGGCTTTTTTTGTTTATGTCGGCCGCGCTTGCAAGCTCGATCTGGTTGTCATCGAGGAATTCAAGAACTTCGTCAATATATGTTGCGTCTTTGTCATCAGGAATGAGATCGTTAAGGATATCAGTGCTGATAAAACCAGTTTTTTTACTGAATTTTAGCAGCTTAGTCTTTAGTTTGGAAGGCACTGGTTAGTCTCTCCTGGAGTCAAAGTTGTCAGGTTAGAGAAAAAATCATTGTGACCACTCGCCAAAACAGCTATTTTGTAGTCGTTTTTGCGGACGACCCAACTGTGTCAAGCGATTGGAGTGTGCTATGCACGAAAACTGCTAAATATACACTCGACTCATTGATTAAGCAAGCAGAATATGTCCCATGTCCTGGTCGAATTCTGTTTATTCATCCGAAAGAGGGATTCCTAATATTATGAAGACGACACGAGCAGGCGGAATTTTAATACATCTTACCTCTCTGCCTGGATCATTTGGTATCGGTGATCTTGAATCTGCCGTTAATTTTCTCAATTTCCTCAAAAAGGCGGGACAAAGCTGCTGGCAGTTTTTGCCCACCGGTCCAGGGGCTGATGTTTTTGGTCAGTCTCCTTATATGACCCTTTCCGCCATGGCAGGAAATCCTCTTCTTATCAGCCCGCAACAACTTGTTGATGATAGCCTGATTGACAACCAGGAGCTGTCAGGAGTTCCAACTTTTTCTGAGTATACTGTTGATTTTTCAAAGGTGTCTCAGTTTAAGGAAGCAGTGCTGCGGTCCGCATATCGAAATTTTTTAAATAGGGACGATCTTCAGGATTCCTTTAAGGATTTCTGTGCCTCCCAATCCTGGCTTGATGATTATAGCCTCTATATGAGTTTAAGAGAAAAACATGATCAGATGCCCTGGTTCCGCTGGCCTAAAAAGATTGCAAGGCGAGATCCGGATGCGTTGTCTGATGCCGCAGGTGATCTTTCTGATGCAGTCAAATACCATAAATTTGTGCAATTTGTTTTTTTCAGGCAATGGTCTGCGTTTCGCCATCTCGCAGCCGAATCTGGTATTAAGCTGATTGGTGATATCCCAATTTATGTCGGGCTTGACAGCGCTGATGTCTGGGCTAATCAAAAATGCTTTGATCTGGATTCTAAAACGCTGCGGCCTCTTCATGTGGCCGGGGTTCCGCCTGACTATTTCAGCAAGACCGGTCAGCGCTGGGGGAATCCCCTCTACCTCTGGGATAAAGGTGGGGATACAGGTAAACAGCTTTATGGCTGGTGGAAGCAGCGATTTGCTGTTCTTGCCCAGCTTGTCGATGTGGTTCGCATTGATCATTTTCGAGGTTTTGAGTCATACTGGCAGATCCCGGCCACTGAAAAGACAGCTGTAAATGGCAAATGGGTGGCTGGACCCGGAATTCATTTTTTTGAAAAGGTTGGCGATGCAATAAGTAATCTGGAAATTATAGCCGAAGACCTGGGGACAATAACTCTTGAAGTTTTAGCATTGCGTGACAGCCTTGGATATCCCGGAATGAAAATTCTCCAGTTTGCTTTTGATTCTGACGCTAAAAACTTATATCTGCCTCATAATTTTGAAACATCAAACTGTATTGTATATACCGGAACCCATGATAATGACACCACCGTCGGCTGGTATCTTGATGAGAATGTCGCCCAGGAAAGCAAGGACCGGATGAGGAGATACGCTAATTGTGATGGTACGGCAATCCATAAAGATTGTATCCGGCTGGCATATTCGTCGGTTGCAAAACTTGCCATAATTCCCATGCAGGATGTTCTGGGTTTTGGTAGTGACTGTCGGATGAATACTCCGAGTACAAATTCCAGTAACTGGATATGGCGGTGTGCCCGTGAATTTATCAGGAATGATGTGGCAGAATATTTACGACGGGAAATTCAATTTTACGGAAGAGGAAGAAGGTAATTATGGATGTTCTGGCATTAAACGGGTCACCTCGTAAAAAAGGGAATACTGAAACTTTGCTTGCTGCAGTTGCTCGCGGTGTTGAGAAGGCTGGAGGGAAAATGGACACTGTCCGGCTCTGTGATATGTCTATATCGCCATGTATCGGCTGCGGTGGCTGCGCAAAAAAAGGAAAATGCGTCATCGAGGATGACATGGGGCAGTTGTATGAAAAAATAG